>JBCCCC010000114.1:0-10842 GCA_039033695.1 Pseudomonadota bacterium
CAGCACGACGGACATTTCCCGTAACACGACGAAATTTCGTGGGCTGAGAATCACTCAAGGAGCGACGCGTATCGAAGCCGAGCAGGCCGAGACCACAGCGGGTACAGACTTCGCCGACAGTACCTGGCAGTTCTCGGGCAACGTACGCATCGATGTTGGCAGTGCCGAGATTCGCGCTGAGCAGGCAGATCTCAGGTTTCTCAATCATGAGCTGGTAAGTGCTCGCGTTGCGGGTCAACCGGCAGAGTTTCGCGACACGAACGCGTTAACCGGACAGGTCACCGAAGGTGCCGCCGAGCAGTTTGATTACGATGTCGCCAACGAACTGGTGCGATTCGAAAACAATGCCCGGATTTCGGACTCGGTCAACGAAGTCAAAGGCAAGCTGCTGGTTTACGACGTTGCGGCACAGCAGGTCATGTTCGAGGGTGACGAGGAAACCGGCGAACGGGTGCGCATAGTGATTCAGCCCCCTGAAGATGACGTTGGCAGCGATCCGCAACAGAGCCTTGAAGACGAGGCCGAGCAAACGCTCGAGCGCCTGCGCGAAGCGTCAGAAGACGACGCAGCGGACGATGCCGACGAATGAGTATCCTAAGCGTCCAGGACATTGCCAAGAAGTACAAATTCCGCGATGTCGTCAAAGGTATATCGCTCGAGATCAAGAGCGGCCAGGTCGTTGGATTGCTTGGCCCAAATGGCGCCGGAAAAACCACGGCGTTTTATATGATCGTAGGTCTTGTGAGTTGCGATCGCGGCCGTATCCTGCTCGATGGCCAGGATCTCACCGGCGAGCCGATGCACAAACGCGCACGCCTCGGCCTGGGTTATCTTCCGCAGGAGGCCTCCGTGTTTCGCAAGCTCAGTGTCGAGCAGAACATCATGGCCATTCTCGAAGCGCGTCGCGACCTCGACCGGACAGCCCGGGAAGCTACGCTGGAGCAACTTCTCGATGAGCTGCATATCGGCCATGTTCGCACGAGTCTTGGCATGAGCCTGTCGGGCGGGGAGCGGCGACGTGTCGAAATCGCGCGTGCGCTCGCAGCCGAACCTCGCTTTATCCTATTGGATGAGCCATTTGCTGGCGTCGACCCCATCTCAGTCATCGACATCCAACGCACGATCCGGCACCTGACCGAACGCGGTATCGGTGTATTGATCACCGACCACAACGTGCGTGAGACGCTGGGCATTTGCGGCCAGGCCTACATCCTCTCTGACGGCAGCCTGATCGCTGAAGGTACTCCAGACACAATACTTCGGGACCAGCACGTTCGCGAAGTCTACCTCGGGGATGATTTCAAGCTCTGATGCGAGCGGCACATGGTGCGCTGGCACCGCCGCTGTGAACAACATCACGGCGATGCCGAGCGGTTCTGATACTGTATAATTGCGCAAAGCGAACGGAATCAGTCTTGCTCAAACCTACCCTACAACTAAAGCTCGGTCAGTCGCTGACTATGACCCCGCAATTGCAGCAGGCAATCAAACTGTTGCAACTGCCGGTCATGGACCTCAACCAGCAAATCCAGGAGGCACTCGAGAGCAATGTCATGCTCGAGATGGAGGATCTACCGGATGCTCCAAAGGTCGATGCGTCGTCCACGGCAGAGATCCGGACCTTGGATGTTCAAGAGTCATGGCGAGACGTTGGGCGCGGTCAGGATTCCAACTTCTCATCCAGTGATCGGTCCATGGCGGATTTCGCGGACGATCGCGAAGAGACACTCAGAGAGCATTTGTTGTACCAGCTGGAAACCGAGAATTTTACCGACAGCGAACGTATCATCGGCGAGGCGATCATTGATGCGATTGACGATGATGGCTATCTGTTCGAATCGCTCGAAGAAGTACACAACGTCGTTGGTGAGGATGCGCTCACGATCAGCCAGATCGAACGCGTTCTGGTCAAGATTCAGCGATTCGACCCGCTCGGCATCGGTGCGCGCTCTCTGACCGAGTGCATCAGTCTGCAACTAGCGCCTTATCCTGAGGAAACACCAGGTCTGACAATCGCGCGCCGCATTGCCGAAGACTTCTTGCCATTGGTCGCCGAACAGAACTACACACAGTTGCGTCGCCGGCTGGCTGTCGACGATGAGTGTCTTGAACACGCACTTGCGCTTATTCGCAGCTGCCATCCAAAGCCCGGCCAGGCTGTTAATGGCGCTCGCACAGAATACGTTGTGCCAGATGTTTTCGTACGCAAGGTCGACGGCCGCTGGATCGTCGAAATCAGCCCATCAGGCGTGCCGCGCCTGCAAGTGAATCAACAGTACGCGGCGCTACTGCGCGGCAATAGCGAGCACTCAGTACTGCGTGCGCAGCTGCAAGAAGCGCGTTGGCTCGTGCGTAGCCTGGAAATTCGCAATGACACGCTATTCAAGGTGGCGAGCACCATCGTGGAACGTCAGATCGAATTTTTCGAGCATGGCGAGGAAGCAATGAAGCCGATGATACTGCGAGACATTGCTGACGCGATCGAAATGCATGAGTCCACTGTCTCACGTGTGACTAACAATAAATACATGCATACACCGCGCGGCGTGCTCGAGTTTCGTTACTTTTTCTCATCACATGTCTCAACCACTGACGGCGATGAGCAATCGTCCGTTGCCGTGCGCGCAAAAATCAAGAAATTGATCGGCGGCGAGAATCCGGCCAAGCCGCTGAGCGACAGCAAGATTACCGCGCTGCTCAAGGACGATGGCGTTCAGGTAGCACGCCGAACGGTCGCCAAGTACCGCGAAGCCATGAATATTGCCTCATCCAGCGAGCGCCGCGTCCGCGCACCGCGATAGCCTGGCTATTGCTGGCCCGAGTCCCTACGCAGCCGTCTGCGACGCTTGCACGATAGCCTGAATCGGCGCATTATCAAGGTAATCGCGGACAGCCCGCAAGGCACGCGAATTCTTTTTAAGTTATTGTTTTTATTGATGTTGGCAACACAGAGGAGCTTTGCGCCACATACGATCACTACCAGCTCAAGGAGTAAGCTATGCAACTGAACGTGACAGGTCACCACATCGACGTTACCGACTCTCTCAGGGACTATGTCGGCAATAAAATGGGCAAAATCGAGAAGCATTTCGAGAACGTCACGGATATCCATTGCATCCTTTCAGTAGAGAAAGTCCGTCACAAGGCTGAGGCCATCGCCAGCTTGCGTGGCGCGCGGCTGCACGCCGAGGCGACAGAGGACGACATGTACGCTGCGATCGACAGCCTCAGCGACAAGCTGGACCGCCAAATCATCAAACACAAAGAAAAGCTGCGTGACCACCATGCGCGTGAAGCTCAGAAAATGGATATGCCAGTTGCCTGACGCGCTGCAGCTGGCATAATTCGCCTAACGGTGCCCTGAGCGTCTCGAAGACGGCCAGAGTTCCGGACGCGCTGCCGCACAGGCAAGCCAAATAGCATTGAAAAAAGGCGCTGCTACGGCGGATAATTCAAGCAATGCTCATTACGCCAGTCGCCGATTCCCGGCGGGATAATTCGATATGCCCATAAACTTCCGGGAGATGCTCAAGCCCGAGTCCGTATTCGTTAATGTCGATGCGGGCAGCAAGAAGCACGCACTGCAAATGCTGAGCGGTCATCTGGCTCGCGACCAAGCCGTGGTCACGGCTGATGACATTTTCGAAGCGCTGCTCGAGCGCGAGCGCCTTGGCTGTACAGCCGGCGAATTCGGGCTAGCCATTCCCCACGCACGCTTACCTGGCATTGACGCGCCGTATGCCGTCATTCTCCGTCTTAGCAATTCCATTGACTTTGATAGTGGCGCGAATCCGGACGTCGACCTGATATTTGGCATGATCGCGCCCGAGCGCAGTGACGAGGAAGATGCTAAACGATTTAGTGCTATGGCATCACGATTGACCGCAATGGACGTGACAGAACGCCTTCGCCGCGCACACGACGAACGCGCCATCTACGACCTGCTCATGGCGCTAGACGACCCCAACGCTCGCAAGCATACAGAAACGTTGCCCTTCGCCGCGGACGGCTGACGGACCATGCGGCTGGTCATCGTCAGCGGGCTGTCGGGATCCGGTAAAAGCGTCGCACTGCGTCTGCTCGAAGATGTCGGCTACTACTGTATCGATAACCTGCCCGTCACACTGCTGGGCCGCCTGACCGAAGAGCTCCTGGCTGAGCCTGACGGTCGCGGCGAAAAGACGGCTATTGGCATCGACGCACGCACTCATGATGCCGACGTGCAAGTACTCGGCCACTACCTCGACTCCTTGCGCAAACAGGGGCATCGCTGCGAAGTCTTGTTCCTGCAGGCAACTGACGACATCTTGCTTAAGCGCTACAGTGAGAGTCGCCGCCGCCATCCGCTGGCAGACCAGCACGATTCGTTACGTGATGCGATTGCCAGCGAACGCGAGCAGTTGCTGCCTATCGTAAACCTGGCTGATCTCATCATCGATACAACCCGCACCAGCGTTTACGAGTTGCGGGATCTCGTGCGAGAACGCGTTGCGCCGCGCGAACCCAACACACTGTCGATCCTGATCGAGTCATTCGGCTATAAGCATGGCATTCCGACAGATGCCGACTATGTGTTCGATCTACGCTGCCTGCCAAACCCGTATTGGGAACCGGAGTTGCGCCCGCAAACGGGCCTCGATCACGCGGTGGCGCAATATCTCGAGCGGGCACCACTGGTCAATGACATGCACGATGGCATTGTCAATTTCATCCTTGAGTGGCTGCCGCGGTTCGAGGACTTTAGCCGCAGCTACCTGACCATCGCCGTGGGTTGTACTGGCGGACAGCATCGCTCTGTGTATATGGCCGAGCGCATTGCCCGCAGCCTGCGCGCCTCCAAACGCAGCATCACGGTACGACATCACGGTCTGCTCTCGCGCGGCGACACCTCGATTTCCTGACATCCCAGCGACGCCACGTTACACTCTGCAGCGATCGCCGCTAGCCGGCGAGAAGCCGCGGCCGGTCCACTGAGCACGCTATGGAAAACACCGTCACGACAAAGACGATACTCGGCTCTCTGCGCGAAGCCCTTGATAGCGGCACGATGCGCACGGCCAGACGTATGGTCGCAGGCCTGCGCCCCGGAGAGATCGCGCGGCTACTCGAATCACTGCCCGTCGCCGAGCGTCGCTTGGTGTGGGAGCTGGTTGACCGCGAGAATGAAGGTGAGGTTCTCGTTGAGCTTGCTGATGAGGTCCGCGATAGCCTGATTGAATCGATGCAGGTGGATCAACTGGTCGCCGCCGCCGAGGGTCTGGCCGTTGACGATCTCGCCGACCTGATTGCTGATCTGCCGGAAGCCATTACCGGTGAGGTCATCCGCTCGCTGGATAGCCAGGACCGAGAGCGTTTGCGCGAAGTACTGGCCTATCCCGAAGACAGTGCGGGCGGCTTGATGGACACAGATGCCATGAGCGTGCGCGGCGATGTCACCGTCGAGGTCGTATTGCGTTACCTGCGCGCCCACGCTGCGCTCCCGGAACGCACGGATGCGCTGTTCGTGGTCAATCGGGATGATGAGTATCGCGGTGCACTGTCGCTCGGGCAATTGCTGGTGGCAGACCCTGGCGACTTGATCGAAGACTTGATGGACCCGAATGCAGTTTGTCTGAATGTCATGACGGGCGCCAACGAAGTGGCGCGGCTGTTCGAGGACCGCGATCTGTTCTCAGTCGCAGTTGTCGGCGATGACAATACGCTATTGGGGCGTATTACCGTGGATGATGTCGTCGATGTGATTCGTGAGGAAGCCGAGCACTCACTGATGGGCGCCGCGGGACTCGATGAAGATCACGATTTGTTCGCACCTGTGTTTCAAAGCTCGCGCAAGCGGGCATTCTGGTTGTTTATCAATTTGCTGACCGCCTTTCTCGCTGCAAGCGTGGTCGATATGTTTCAAACGACGATAGATAAAGTTGTGCTGCTGGCGGTCCTGATGCCAATCGTGCCGAGCATGGGCGGTGTCGCGGGCACCCAATCGTTGACGATCATCACACGGGCAATTGCACTCGGGCAAATCGAAGCATCCAATGCGCTCATCGTGCTGCGACGCGAGGTCACGATCGGACTTATCAACGGCATTTTTTGGGCAGCCGTCGTCGCCTTTGTCACGTTCGTCTGGTTTGACACCTGGATGATTGGCGCGCTGGTCGCCGTCGCCCTCGCCTGCAATCTGGTCATTGCGGCACTATGCGGGTTTACGATACCCATTGTGCTCGAGAAACTGCGCATTGACCCCGCGCTGGCCGGCAGCGTTATCCTGACCACGATTACTGACGTCGTTGGTTATGGCTTGTTCCTCGGCTTGGGCGCCATATTCCTGCTGTGACTCAGGATGCGCCGGCCCGCATCGGCGGCACACGGTAAATACCGGACAAGTCTTCGGCAACCTCATCAGGTGCCTGCAGGACTGGCACATCCTGGCCAGTCACGAACGCTGTCAGTTGGTCGCCAACGCGCATGGCGTCCCGATATCCTTGATCGATGAGGGCTTGTGTGTAGGCCGACTCGAACAGGAGAAAACTGAGCAAACGCCCTTCGCTACCGCCAATACCCCGCAGCAGCAGACGCACCGGTCGAGGCATCTCGCGCACAAAATCGACTGCGAACTTAGTGAGATCAACGCTCGGCAACACCACCATCGTGTCAATAACGCGCATCTTCGACGCCAGCCCGTGGCGTGCATGCGGCGGGATGTCCTCGAGCACATCATTCAGACGCGCCAGACGTTCCATGTCCGAATACAGCCCATCCAGAAAAAGCGTATCCAGCACATAGCCGGCGATTTGCCCGAAACCCGGAAACTCTTGTGGGCCGGGTTCCTTGCCCACCCGATCAGCGAGCTCATCGCGAACGCCGATCACAAGGATACGGTCTGCACCCAAGTGCACAGCCGGTGAAAGCGGTGTCGCCTGCCGCATCGCACCATCACCAAAATACTCGCCGTCAATCTCGACGGGCGGAAAGATCATCGGCACGGCGATACTGGCCATCAGGTGATCGAGATTGAGCATCGCTGGCTGACCGATGCGCCGGGTGCGCGCCCATGGCTGCGCGCTCTCGATACCCTGGTAAAACGTGACAGAACGCGACGTGCGATAACCGGCCGCGGTGATCGCCACAGCGTCGAGGAATCCCTTATCGATTGCGCTTTGAATTCTTGGGAAACGCACATTGCGCGAAAGCAGCGCGCGTAATGGTGCATTGTCGAGCAGTGAGCGCGGATTTCTAACGCCGAGGCCACCGAACACAATCGCCGCTAACCAATGAGCGCTGCTCTTGAGCATGGTGAGCGCATCCGAGCGATACACCATCGATGTCTCGAAGCCGCCCCAAACCCGTTCCAGCTCGCTGACAGCAAAACCAAAACGCTGCGCCTTGCTGGCCAGCACAACTGAGTTAATCGCTCCGGCGGACGTGCCGCTAAGAATGCGAAACGGATTCCGCGATCTTGCCGGCAGCAACTCGGCGATCGCCTTAAGAACGCCGACTTGAAACGCACCACGCGCCCCGCCGCCCGGTAAAACCAGCGCGAGCTTGGTAGCGGTGTGATCTTTAAGTGCGGTCGAATCAGTCACATCAAACGCTGGTCGTCAAACAGCCCGTATCATTGCAGGCGGCGTATGCCCTGATCAAGCCCATGGACTGTTAGCGGAAACATACGCTCCTCCATCAACTCACGGGTTAGCTTCACCGAAGGCGTATACGGCCATCGCTGCTCAGGCTCGGGATTAAGCCAGATTGCCTTGGAATAGCCGCGTAGGAGCCGTGCGAGCCAGGCGGCACCAGGTTCCTCGTTCCAATGCTCGACGCTGCCGCCGGCATACATGATCTCATACGGACTCATGGTGGCATCACCAACTATCACGAGCTTGTAGTCTGGACCGTACTTGTTAAGGATTTCGCTGACCGGGATCCGCTCCGAATGACGTCGTCGATTGTCTTTCCACAAGCTCTCGTAGATGAAATTGTGGAAATAGAAATACTCAAGGTGTTTGAATTCGCTGCTTGCCGCAGAAAACAACTCCTCGCAAACTCGAACGTGATCATCCATCGATCCGCCCACGTCCAGACACAACAACACCTTGATCGCATTATGCCGCTCAGGGACCATCTTCAGATCCAGAAAGCCGGCATTTCGCGCGGTGCTACTAATCGTGTCCGGCAAATCGAGCTGATCCGCGGCGCCCTCGCGCGCAAAGCGACGCAACTTGCGCAGCGCCAGTTTGATGTTTCGCGTACCGAGCTCGATGCTGTCGTCGAGATTGCGGTATTCACGCCGATCCCAGACTTTGACACCGCGACGATTGCCGCCGCCTTTTTGCTCGCCTATCCGCACGCCTTCCGGATTGTAGCCACCTACGCCGAATGGCGACGTGCCGCCAGTACCGATCCATTTGTTACCACCCTCGTGGCGCTCGTCCTGCTCGCGCAAGCGCTCCTTCAGGGCCTCCATGAGTTCATCGAATCCGCCTAGTGATTCGATCTTGGCGCGCTCCTCTTCGGTCAGATTCAATTCGGCCAGATGTTGCAACCAATCATCTGGAACGTGCTCAGTGAGATCAGCAAATGCCGCCTCAATACCCTTGAAGTGCGCCGCGAAAACCTGATCAAAACGATCAAACTGCGTCTCATCCTTCACCATGCAAGAGCGCGACAGATAATAGAACTGATCGACGCTGGTACCCGCCAGACCCTGCTGCATTGCTTCAAGCAATGTCAGCAGCTCCGTGACCGAAGTCTTCAGGCCACCCTCACGCAACATGTAGAAAAATCGAATCAGCATCAGGCAACGCTCCGGTTTAGTGCTGCTAGCGCGACGACCGGTTCATGAAGACGAGTTGCTCAAACAGATGCACATCCTGCTCGTTCTTGAGCAATGCACCATACAATGGCGGTATCGCCTTGCGGTTGTCCTCACTGCGCAGCGCCTCTGCAGGGATATCCTCCGCCAGCAGCAACTTGATCCAATCCAGCAGCTCGGATGTTGACGGCTTTTTCTTCAAGCCCGGCATGTCGCGCACCTGGTAGAAACTATTCAGTGCCTCGCGTAAGAGATCTTTCTTGAGGTCAGGGAAGTGCACATCTACGATTTGACTCATCGTGTTCTCGTCCGGGAACTTGATGTAGTGGAAGAAGCAACGACGCAGAAACGCATCCGGGAGTTCTTTCTCATTGTTGCTCGTAATGATAATGACCGGTCGATGCGTTGCGCGCACGGTCTCACGGGTCTCGTAAACCGTGAATTCCATTCGATCAAGCTCGCGTAGCAGATCATTCGGAAACTCAATGTCAGCCTTGTCGATCTCGTCAATCAATAAGACCGGCTGCTGCTCCGACTCGAATGCCTGCCACAAGCTGCCCTTCAGAATATAGTTGGCAATATCATGGACCTTGTCGTCACCTAATTGCGAATCGCGAAGCCGGGCAACGGCATCGTACTCATACAAACCTTGCTGTGCCTTGGTTGTCGATTTGATGTGCCACTCGAATAAAGGCATACCCAGCGATGCAGCGACTTCCTCGGCCAGCATAGTCTTGCCCGTACCGGGCTCGCCTTTCACCAGGATTGGTCTTTGCAGCGTCACGCCAGCGTTGACGGCCATCTTGAGATCGTCGGTGGCAATGTAGCGCTCTGTCCCCTGGAAACGTTTGTCACTCATTAACTTATCCTTAAGGTTGCTGGGCTGTGAGCATGATGTCCTCAGCCGGCACTTCAATAATCTTCATGGCGTTAGTGGCACCCGCAACACCGCTGAGGTCGCCTTTGGTGAAAATGACGCGATCGCCCGGTTCAACAAATCCGAGCTTGTGTAGTCGGCTACAGACGTCGTTGTACACGCGCACGGAGTTCGTGTTCGTAATGTCAAACGCGACCGGATAGACACCACGGTACAAGGTCACACGACGACTGGTTCGATCATGGCGGGTGAACGCGAAAATGGGGATATCGGATCGTATGCGCGACATCCACAGCGCGGTAGTACCAGATTCTGTCAACGCAATGATGGCCTTTACGTCAAGATGATTCGCGGCATACATCGTCGCCATGGCGATGGTCTCATCGACCTCGGTGAACTGGTCGTCCATGCGATGCGTCGCGCGGTATCGGTGCGTCTGGTATTTTTCGGCGCCAATACAAACGGACGCCATCGACGCGATCACCGCAGCCGGATAGTGGCCAACGGCGGTCTCGGCGGACAGCATGACAGCATCGGTCCCGTCCATGACAGCATTAGCAACATCCGACACTTCGGCGCGCGTCGGAATCGGGTTATTGATCATCGACTCCATCATTTGTGTCGCAGTGATCGAAATCTTGTTGCCCGTGCGAGTGCGCCGCAGAATGTACTTTTGCAGGCCGGTCAGCTCGGCATAGCCCATCTCAACGCCCAGGTCCCCGCGGGCAACCATAATCACATCGCTCGCATCGATGATCTGGTCAATATTGTCTACGGCTTCCGTGCGCTCAATTTTGGCCACGATACGCCCGTGACCGCCGGCCGTTTCAAACAACGCTCGAGCTTGGCGAATATCCTTCGCACTGCGCACAAAAGACACAGCGAGATAGTCAAAGCCAAGATCCGCAGCTGTCTGAATATCGCGTTCGTCTTTTTCGGTCAGCGCAGGAGCAGACAGCCCTCCGCCCTGCAAGTTGATGCCCTTGTTATCGGACAGGATGCCGCCGGTGGTGACCTTGGTATGTACGCGCGAGCCATCAATGCCCGTTACTTCGAGCGCGATCTGTCCATCGTTCAGCAGCAACGTATCGCCAATACTGACGTCGCTGGCCAATTGCGGATAGGCAATAGAAACGCCGTCGCTGTTACCCACATCGTC
>JBCCCC010000115.1:0-10757 GCA_039033695.1 Pseudomonadota bacterium
CGCCGTCAAGGCCGCCAAACTAGACGGTATCTCATCGCCGTTGCGGATGGCCGAGCCAGGCGAGATTGTCGCCGCCACTGGTGCACCGCCAGGTTCGGTGGGGCCGGTCGGCCTGAGTATTCCGGTGCTGGTCGATCACGCCGCTGGCATGGTGAGCGACTTTGCTTGCGGCGCCAACGAAAAACACGCCCACTTGACGGGCGTCAACTGGCACCGAGATCTACCACTGCCGGACACGGTGGATCTGCGCAATGTCGTGGGCGGCGACCCATCGCCCACGGGCAAGGGCACACTGTCGATCGCGCGCGGCATCGAGGTTGGCCATATCTTCCAGCTTGGCAAGACTTACTCTTCCGCCATGCAAGCCACCGTCCAGGGTGAGGACGGCCAACCGCTAACGATGACGATGGGTTGCTATGGTATTGGCATTACACGGATCGTCGCGGCGGCAATTGAGCAAAACCATGACGACAACGGCATCATCTGGCCAGAGCCGCTGGCACCATGGCGAGTCGTCATCATCCCGATTAATCAGCACCGATCCACGCAGGTTGCGGAAGCTGCCGACGCACTCTATGCGCAACTGCTGCAAGCCGGTGTCGAGGTATTGATCGACGACCGCGATACGCGGCCCGGTATCAAGTTCGCCGACGCAGAACTGCTTGGCATTCCGCATCGGGTTGTAATTGGTGATCGCGGGCTCGCCAACGGTGAGTACGAATACCGTGACAGACGCGCGAGCGAGAACGAAATGCTAAATCGTGACGCGGTTCTCAAGCGCCTGGGTTTGCATTAACTTAATGTTCCAGTATGTATCGATTTTTCCTCATCATCGCCTGTTTGAGCTTGCTGGCAATGCCAGCTGTCGCCGCCAAATCGACAGAAGCTGATCCGGAGCTCGCGGCAGCGCTGCGCGAGGCCGCGAAGTCAGCGACAACCTTCGAAGACCGCTTCGATGCCGAGGTATGGCTCAAAGATATGTCGGCCCGGCTCGGCTCGCGCGTGTCAGATCCCGAAGAGCGTATCCACATCCTGCGCGGTGTGCACCGCGAGGCGAAACGGGTGAACCTGCCCCCAGAACTGGTGCTGGCCGTTATCGAAGTGGAGAGCAATTTCGACCGCTTTGCGATCTCCTACGCCGGTGCGCGAGGGCTGATGCAGGTGATGCCATTCTGGCTTGACGAGATCGGCCAACCGAACGACAGCCTGTTTGATATCGATACCAACCTGCGCATGGGCTGCACGATCTTGCGCCACTACTACGATAAGGAAAACGGCGACCTGCATCGATCGCTCGGACGCTACAACGGCAGCCTTGGCAGCACGCGCTATTCAAACAAGGTGCTCGATAAACTGCGCGGCCGCTGGCGTCGAGAATAGTCTAGCGTGCGGTGCCAGTGCGAAAGCCGGCCAACGTCGCAGCCGTTTCGACATCCTGGGCAATAACCTGATCGACAGATGCATGCGCCGGGCCTTGCCAAAGCCATGCTTCCAATTGCGAGAGCGCTTCGGGCTTGCCGCAAGCAAGCACTTCGACGCCGCCGTCGCTCCTGTTGAGTGCGTGACCGGCGATACCGAGTGTCGTGGCAACCTCATAAGCCGACGCGCGATAATAAACGCCCTGCACTTTTCCCGTGACCAGATAGCGACGGCAGGGTGGACATTGCGTATTCACAAGCTGTGACCGCGGGATTACTTGAGCGGCTGCCGGGTGTCCCGGTTTGGCGCTGATTCCGCCGCCTCCGCCACGCGCCTTGCCTCGATTGCCATCTCCTTGACGATCGCAGCATCACGGCGAGCAGCCGCATACGCGTGGCGCTCGAGGTTAGCCTCAGCGCTGCGCAGAACGAGCGTGGCTTCGGCCAGCTGGTCGGCCGCGTGTTTGGCAGCGCCCGCTTCTTCTGCGGCCGCGATAGCCAGACGCGCATCTGTCATCTCCTGGATTGGCGGAGAGACGCTCGTGCAAGCGGCCGCAGCGCCGAAAATGACGACGATCGACAGCACTTTGACAAACTGGGGCAAACTGTTCATTAGCGAACGCTAGCAAGAGCGACGTAGCACCGTCAAGCTGGCTAATCGTCTGATCCAGCTCGGTTTAAGTGGCATACTAACGCTCATGAATTCACCACCACTGTGCCTGTTGCACAACCCGCGTTGCTCAAAGTCGCGCCAGGCGCTTGCAATGCTGGAAGCCGCGAGCGCACCATTTTCGATCCGGTTTTATCTGCAAGATCCGCTGCTCGCGGACGAACTCGACGATTTGCTGGGAAAAATTGACGGGCCAGCAAAGGCGCTTGTGCGCTGGTCGGACGCGAAAAAGGCCGGTATTACGCTTGATGCCGATGCATCCGAGAATCGATTGCGCGACTGGCTTGCACGCCACCCGGAGACGATGCAGCGGCCAGTCCTGATGGGGCCGGATCAAGCCATCATCGGGCGACCGCCCGAAGCGTTGCGACCGCTCATTGATCAACACAGGCCTTAGAAAACATGCGTTCCATTCTTGTTGTGTATTACTCTTTGCACGGCTCTACCGAAGCACTGGCGCGAGAAGTCTGCCGCGGTGTCGACAGCCATGGCGAGGCAGAAGCCGTATTGCGCACAGTGCCCGCGGTATCGAGCAAGGCTGAAGCAACGCAGCCGGCCGTACCGCCGGCCGGCCCGCCATACGCTAGCGCTGCAGATCTAGCTGATTGCGACGGTCTGATCCTCGGCAGCCCGACGCGATTTGGCAACATGGCCGCTGCGCTGAAGTACTTCATTGATGGCACTAGCGGCGAGTGGCTGTCTGGCGCATTGAGCGGTAAACCGGGCGCTGTATTTACGTCGACGACAAGCATGCATGGCGGGCAAGAAACCACGCTGGTCAGCATGGCATTGCCGCTGATACACCATGGCATGCTGTGGTGCGGCCTGCCTTACACTGAAGCCGCATTGAGCGAAACCGAGCGCGGCGGCACACCCTACGGCGCCAGCCAAGTTTCAGCGGGCGGTCAAGCCGGCGTGCTGGATACCCACGAGGCCACACTGGCATTCGCGCTTGGTGCACGCGTTGCAGACGTTGCCGTGCGGTTAGCGCGCTCATGATTCACACGGGCATACAGCGCCGGCGTATCGGCCTGGTCGCTTGGGGCGCACTAGCGATGACCACAGCGATTTGGCTCTGGGATGCACGTGCAACCTTGCACATCGCTGCCTGGCCAATTTTGCTCGCGCCGTTTCCATTGCTGGTCCGCGGGCTACTTGAGCCCTCACGCAATGCCTGGCTGCTCGCGCTGCTGGCAACGGTCGGGTACGCGACGCTTGGCGTTATGGATGCGATCGCCAATCCTGCCAGCCTCGTCCTAGCAGCGACACTCGCCGCCATGAGTCTGATCGCATTCTTTGGTTTGATACCAGCAATTCGGACCATGCCCGCACCACCGCGGCCACCGGACGAATAACCGAACCGACTAGAGGGCTGCCAGCTGCTCTTGCAGCGAACCGTCACGCAGCACTGAGCGCACGAACGGCACGGTGAGATGTCGTTTCGCGGCAAGCGATCGCCGGTCAAAGACTGTCAGCCAATCCAACAACACAGCGAGATCACGTGGCAACCGCTGAGTGAGGTATTGCGCCGTTTCATCCGGCAACGTCAGGCCGCGCGCACCTGCTCGCATTTTGAGAGCCTCCAACTGCGCATCGTCATCCAGCGGTTTGAGTCGATAGTACGCCAGGGCTTCGCAACGGCTGATCCAATCAGCCAGCACAAACCCACACTGCGCGGGCCGGTCATGCGCGCTGCAAATCATCACACCACCGCCACGCAGCAGCGCTTCGAACAAGATCAGCAACGCGCGCTGCCACGCTTCGGAGTCGGCAACTGCGTCGACGTCATCAAGGCAGACGATAGCGGTTTCGGGGAGACCATCGAGCACGGCCGGCGGCAGGCCTATTGCCAACGGCAAATAAAACACTTGCCCGGGCTGACGGGCGGCCGCTACGGCCTGCAGCAAATGGCTTCTTCCGCTGCCTGACAGCCCGGCAACCCACAGACCCGGCGCAACTGGCGACTGCAGACTATCCACCAACGCCTGGTTGCGTGCGGTGAGGAAGGTATCGAAACGCGCCTCAACATCCAGCCCGATCGCGAGCGGAAGTTGCTTCTCAGTGGCCATCTTTGTCAGTTTGACCCGCGACAGCATCGTCTTGAGACTGGTTCTGCGTCTGTTCGACAGGCGATTGCAGCGCGTCGCCGGCCTGCTCGGCCCGTTCCGCCTCGATCGCGTCCGCCAATGCCACATCGCCTTCCGGCAGCATCTCGGGGTGTTCGGCCAGGTAGGTCATGTACAGGTGCCGCACCAGTACTGCAATGACAGCGGCCGCCGGTAACGCGAGCAAAATACCGAAGAAACCAAAAAGCTGACCAAAGGCCATCACGGCGAAGATCACGAGCACCGGATGCAGGCCGATGCGATCACCCACTAGCTTGGGCGTAAGCACAGAGCCTTCGATGAATTGCGCTACGGAAAACACAACGACCACCAGTATTAGCAGCAGACCGCTATCGGGCATATTCAGTGCAGTCAGCCCGGCCAAACCGATACCAAAGATAAAGCCCAAATAAGGCACGAAACTCACAAGGCCCGCGACAATGCCGATCGCCAGCGCGAACTTCAGTCCAATAAGGCTCAGCCCGACCGTGTAAATGACCGCCAGGCCGATCATGACCAGCAACTGGCCGCGCAGGAATGCACCTAATGTCTCGTCCGACTCGCGCGCAATCTCCATGACTGAATCGTAATGTTTGCTGGGGATCAGCGCGCCGACACGACCCATGATGACATCCCAGTCACGCAACAAATAGAAGGTCAGGATCGGAATAAGGAACAGGTTGATCACCGCACCCAGCAGCGCCGTGCCCGACCGCCCAAGTGACGCAATCAGAGAGCTGCCCCAGCTGCCGGCCGTCGAGCCGAAACGCTCAAACATGGCAGCAAGCCCAAACTCGCCACCAGCGCTCTCCTCACTAACGAAAGCGGCAATGTGCGGCCACACACGATCCTCGAGCAACTGCACGTAGCGCGGCAGCACCTCGAGCAACGCGGCCACTTGCGATTGCACAAGTGGCAGCAAGAGCAATACCAGACCGCCAACCACGACAAACGTCAGCAGGAACACGACCAGCACGGCGAGCGGCCGCGGCAAACGTAGTTTTTGCAGTTTGTCCGCGAGTGGGTCACCCACATAGGCGAGCAATGCCGCGGCGACAAATGGCGTCAGCACCGGCGCCAGCAAATACAGCAGAAATCCGCCAAACGCCAAAGCCGCCAGCCAGAGAATTCTCACTTCAGTGGTCATACACGATGCTCCCGAGCGCGAGTGATCCACTCTCGCATATAGTGTGCTGTACTGACGGTGAGCGTGAATAATAGCGCCAGCGTCAACGATGTCACGATGGTCTGCGACATGGCCTCAGAAATCCCCAGACGGCCAGTCTCCAGCAATAACAAGGCAACCACATAAACCAATAGTAGTAGCGTGTTGACCTTGCTGAGGATCGTCGGCTTGCCTTCAAGGTCGCCATACAGAAAATGGTAGGTGATGGCGCCGCCCATAATGATCAGATCGCGTGCGACCACCAGGATGGCAACCCGCAGCGGCACGATGCCTACGCTTGCGAGTACGACGAAGGTACCGATCAGCAGCAACTTGTCGGCAATCGGGTCCAGAATTGCACCGAGCGCAGTGCGCCAGTTAAAGCGACGCGCGAGCCAACCATCCAGACCGTCCGAGAAGCCGGCCAGCATGAACAGGCTGACACCCAATGTGTAGCGTTCTGTCGCTATCGAGGCAACCACCATGGGTACCAGTGCAATACGCAACAATGAAATGATGTTGGGTATCCAGCGTAGAACGCTCATAGTCGTTGACGCGCTCCATCGGATTCCCGCAAGCGAAAGTACAAATCGGCATCGTCGAAGCCGGCCGCGCCAGGCACGAGTAATGATCCCGAAAGCGTATCGCCACCCTCGCCTATCGCAGGGTCCGCGGTCGGCACAGGCGACACGAGCTCGCCCGGCGTATCACGCATGCCGAAAGGCGCCTGCGCAAGCTCAAGAGGCGCGTCGATTTGTTCCAGGACATCACCATCGAGAATCTGAGCGAGCCGCGCGCGACTGGCGAGAGCGTCGACCTCGAACAGAATTTCGTCGTTGCGCATCGCCTCAACGCGCACCGCCTCAATCAGGCTTTGCGTGGCTAGAAAACGCGATACGCGGGCAAAGCTGCGTTGCCCCGCAAGCCCTACGATACTCACGCGTACATTAGCCGACGCATCGGGGCTACTCGCGAATTGCGCAATCAGGCTGCCGGCAACACGCCCGACGGCGCGATTCAGGTCACCCGAAAAACTCGCGCGCTCGCCGGCGAACAACCAGGTCCAGCGGGTTGCGTCGGGTCGGTCGGATTGCGCGCGACCAATCAACACACTGTCTACGCCGTAGCGACGCGACGCCGCCAGCACCACATCATCAAACCCGCCCCAGATGTCACTGCTCGTCACGGCGGCCACATCTTGCTCGTCAAGCAGCGGCAGTCGGACGGGCACACCGCGCAGCGAAGACGCTTCCTGCAATGGCGTGAGCCATTGACTCGCCAAATCGACCGTTGGTGCTTCGATGGCCTCAACATCGCCCTCTGGTGCGTCCAGCGCTGACTTGGCCTCATTGCTCGCCGCATTTGCACCGATGAGCTCGCGCCGGCCGTCGGCGCCCTCCACGGCCAGCCAAACCAACGTCAATGGCCGGTTGCTGCCCCACACCGGCAGACCGGCATTGCGCAGCGCATCCGTCAGTGCAACGCCGTCGAATGACACCAGCAGACGGCCGGCGGACACTTCGCTCCAGCCCAGCACGAATTCCGCTGGGCGGGTAATCGTTGCGCGCGCCTGTGCCTGTGCATCGGCAGTCGTCAATCGGCGCAGCACGGTGTTAAGCGCATCGCGATATGCGCGCGCGCGACCGTCACGACGTTGCCGCTCAAAAGCCACCTCAGCGGTATACAGATTGTTGACCTGAGCTGCCATTGTGGTGCTCGGGACCAGCAGACTGCCGGCCGATAGCCCGATTATCGCGGCGGCGACACAGACGGCCCAGCGCGGCGTTTGTATGAGTCTGTTCATCCGGCAAGTATATCGTGTTCGAGATGCGTATTCGCCTGCAGGCTATCCGAGGGTGGTAGTGCTGTGAAATAATTGCACCATGAGCGAAACCACACCGCCGCCGCTAACCTACAAGGATGCCGGCGTAGATATCGACGCCGGCAACGCACTGGTTGAACGTATTGGCGATCGCGTCAAACGCACGCACCGGCCAGGTGTTTTGACTGGCCTTGGCGGCTTCGGCGGGCTGTTCGCGCTGGATCTCAAGCGATTCAACGACCCCGTACTCGTCTCCGGCACCGACGGTGTAGGCACGAAGCTGCTGCTGGCTCGTCAACTCGACCAACACAGCAGCATTGGCATTGATCTGGTTGCCATGTGCGTCAACGACATCGTGGTCTGCGGCGCCGAGCCGCTGTTCTTTCTGGACTACTTCGCGACCGGCGCGCTCGACGTCGGTGCCGCCGAGACGGTGATCAATGGCATTGCGCGGGGTTGCGAAATCGCCGGCTGCGCGCTCATCGGCGGTGAAACTGCAGAAATGCCGGGCATGTATGGCCCTGGTGAGTACGACCTTGCCGGCTTTTGCGTTGGCGCCGTCAATCGACCCAATCTCATCGATGGCAGCACTATCGTTGCGGGCGATGTCGTGATTGGTCTGGCGTCGAGTGGTGCGCATTCCAATGGTTATTCGCTAATCCGCAAGATCGCCGAACGCTGTGGCGAACCCATGACAACGCCGATCGGCGAGACGACGCTGGGCGAGGCGTTGCTGGCGCCCACGCGCATCTACGTGAAATCGTTACTGGCGTTGTGTGAGCAGGTCCAGGTGCGCGGCATTGCGCACATCACGGGCGGCGGTTTGCTCGAGAATATACCGCGCGTTCTGCCGGGCGGTCTGGACGTCGCGCTGGACCGCAGCGCCTGGCAGCCGGCACCAGTCTTTGCCTGGTTGCAGCAGCGCGGCAGCATTAGTGACACGGACATGCAACGCACATTCAACTGTGGCCTCGGCGCGGTCGTCATCGTGCGGCCCGATGATGCAGCCAAAGCGCTCGACAACCTCTCCGCTAGCGGCGAGCAGGCGAGCATTGTCGGGCAGGTCCATGCTGGCGACGGCAACGTCGTTATCCGCTAGATGCCAGACAACCCCTGCAAGGTTTGCGTGCTGTTGTCTGGTTCAGGCAGCAATCTTCAGGCACTGATTGACGCGAGCCGCCAACCAGCAAGCCCATGGCAAATCACCGCCGTCATCAGTGACAACCCCACGGCATATGGCTTGACCCGTGCCCACGCCGCGGACGTCCCGGCGATAGTCGTTGCCAAACAACCCAACCAGTCAAGAGACGACTACGACCGCGCGCTGGCCCGGGAGGTCCAGGAGATTGATCCGGATCTGGTCGTGCTGGCCGGTTTCATGCGCATTATCGCCGGCCCGATGATTGACACTTTTGCGGGCCGCATACTGAACATTCACCCCGCCCTGTTGCCTAAGTACAAAGGACTAAACACTTACGAGCGGTGCCTTGCCGCCGGCGACCCAATGCACGGCACCACGGTGCATTTCGTGACGTTGGCGCTGGACGATGGCCCGCCGGTCATCCAAGGTGAGGTTGCTGTGCGCGAAAATGACAACATCGACAGCCTGAAAGCACGAGTTCAAGCGCTCGAGCACCAGATCTACCCAATGGCTGTGCGCTGGTTTGCTGAGGACAGGCTGATCATGCGTGAAGGTCAGGCCTGGCTGGATAGCATGCCGCTGGTCGAACCCGTTACCGTCGACGCCGGCAGCCTGTCAACATGATGCCGCGCCAGACAACCCCTCGGGTATCGTGGATTGCCACTGTGTTGATGGCAAGTTGCGCGTCGGTCGCGCTGGCTGATCGCCCCCGACCGGAGCTTTTGCCCGAACCATTGCAGGCCGCGACCGACTCAACCTGGTCGTCCCCGCCAGCGGGCCCTGACGATGCCGTGCGAGACGACGCGGTCACGCTTTCGGCCGCGCCAAACTCGGCGCCGCCGGAACCCGACCCGGATGCGCCGCTACAGCAGCCCATGCCAGAATCGGATACGCGCATGGCCGAACCGGTCACGCCACCGCCCGTCTATGTGGCAACCTATACTGCGCGCGCGTCCGTTGGGCGAGGCACGACCACCATGTCATTATTGCCGGCCGGAGACGGTCAGTTCCGCGCGTATTCCGAAACCAAGGCGCGCGGTTTGGCGCGCCTGATCCGTGGTGAGCCGATTCTCGAGTGCAGCGTTTTTAGCGTCGGCGGCGATGGTCAATGGTATGCGCAGGACTATGCGTTTCGTGACGGTAGAAAAGACGCCGACATCGCATTTGACTGGGAAACTCTCGTGGCCGATGTTCGCTACCAGAGTGAACAAAAGACGCTTAGCCTTGAGGGCATGATTGGTGATCGCGTGCTCGAGCAGTTGCAGGTAAGCCAGCTGTTGCGAAATGACGAACAGCCCGGCGAGTTTCGCATCATTGACCGCGGCAACCTGGTCACCATCAACTACGCCGCGTTGGGCGTTGGCGAGACAAAAACCGACTACGGCACGTTCGAAACACACCAGTACCGACGCAGCCGCGAAGGTTCAAAAAGAAGCTCGCTAATCTGGTTCGCACCGGCGCTTAATTGGTTGCCCGTGCGCATCGAGCAATACCGTCTCGACAAGCGACAAGCGTCTGCCGAACTCAAGTCTCTCGAGCTTGGTGAAGCGGTTCAGGCGCGAGGTACCGTAACGCCGGTTTGCCCCTGATATTTGCCGTCGCGATCCTTGTACGACACATCACACACTTCGTCGGATTGAAAGAACAGCATTTGCGCCACGCCTTCATTAGCGTAGATGCGCGCCGGCAGCGGCGTCGTATTGGAAAACTCAAGGGTCACGTGGCCTTCCCATTCAGGCTCGAGTGGCGTGACATTAACGATGATGCCGCAGCGCGCATATGTGGATTTACCCAGGCAAATGGTCAGTACGTCGCGCGGAATTCTGAAGTACTCAACGGTGCGCGCCAGCGCGAACGAGTTTGGGGGGATGATGCAGCTGTCTGTTTGCATGTCCACAAAACTGCTCTGGTCAAACGCCTTGGGGTCCACGACGGCTGAGTTGATGTTGGTAAACACCTTGAACTCGTCAGAACAACGTACATCGTAGCCATAGCTCGACGTACCGTAAGACACGAGCTTGCGACCGTCGCGCTCGCGCACCTGGCCTGGCTCGAACGGATCGATCATGCCCTCGTGCTCTGCCATGCGGCGAATCCAGCGGTCCGACTTGATACTCATTAGGTGTCCTCAACAACAATACGAGTGAACGCGGACGAATAGTCACGCCGCGACGCGGCGAGCTCTGCGCCCGCAGAAATAGCAATCTGGCGATAATGCCGCGCCGCCTCACCATCCGGCTCGGCTATGACACTGGGCCGCCCGCTATCGACCGCCAGGCCGATATCAGCGGCCAATGGCAACTCGCCCAACAGCGTTGTACCGGCATCGGCAGCCAGGCGCTCACCGCCACCTTGCCCGAACAATGACGCCTCGTCACCACAGGAAGGGCAGCGGTAAATGCTCATGTTCTCGACGATGCCAAGCACGTTGACCGA
>JBCCCC010000116.1:0-10755 GCA_039033695.1 Pseudomonadota bacterium
AGTCACCGCATCGCCATCCGGTGACGATGCGCGCGAAGGCATGACGGCAGTCTTGTCCGTGAAGGTCCCAGATCCCAAATTCTCCTCGCAGACCAAAGACAAACTGGTGTCTTCGGAAGTCAAGGGCATCGTTGAGTCGGCTATGTCGGGAGCGTTGGAGGAATTCCTGTTGGAGGACCCAACGGCTGCCAAGAGTATTGTCGCCAAGATTATCGATGCAGCGCGTGCGCGTGAGGCAGCGCGTAAGGCACGAGAAATGACACGCCGCAAAGGTGCGCTCGATATTGCGGGTCTGCCCGGCAAGTTAGCTGACTGCCAGGAGAAAGACCCAGCTCTCTCCGAGTTGTTCCTGGTTGAGGGCGACTCAGCGGGCGGTTCAGCGAAGCAGGGTCGCGATCGTCGCACCCAAGCAATTCTCCCACTCAAGGGAAAAATCCTTAATGTGGAGAAAGCGCGCTTCGATAAGATGCTTTCTTCGGCTGAAGTGGGAACATTGATAACCGCGCTCGGCTGCGGTATTGGTCGAGATGACTTTGATATCAATAAGTTACGGTACCATCGTATCATCATCATGACCGACGCCGATGTCGATGGTTCCCACATCCGCACGCTTTTACTCACATTTTTCTACCGCCAAATGCCAGAACTTATCCAAGAGGGCTATGTTTATATCGCTCAACCCCCACTTTATAAGGTAAAGCGCGGTAAACAAGAAATTTACGTGAAAGACGATCAGGAACTGAACGCTTATCTGCTCTCGAGTGCGTTGGACGGTGCCAAACTGATTGTCACCGAAGGTGCCCCTGCAATGGCAGCCGAAGCGCTGGAGCGCCTGGCGGAAACCTATATGCGCGTGGAGGCCGATATCGCGCGTTTATCACAACGCTATGAAGAACCGGTGCTTCGCACGCTCATGAACATGCCTAAGCTGGATGGCGAATTGGCCGCAGATGACCCGTCGCTTGCGCAGTGGGTCAGCGATTTCGACGCGGCACTACCCAAACTTGACCCGACGGTGCGCCAGATCCACGGTGGTGCAGCAAATTACGATGCAGCGCTGCGTGTCGTAACCGCTGACGATGATGAGGACGAGAGCTGGGTCGTCGATATCGCCAAGACACGTCATGGCGTCACGTATGCACAACACATCGGGCAAGAGTTCTTCCAGCGGCAAGACTATGAGCGCATGAGTTCATTCGGCGCAGAGCTTGACGGCCTGCTCAGCGAAACCGCCACAGTTGGGCGCGGAGAGCGCAGCGCCCCGGTCACCGACTTTGCCCAAGCGATTGCGTGGCTGCTCGATGAGGCGCGTCGCGGTCAGTCGATTCAACGATACAAGGGTCTCGGTGAAATGAACCCCGACCAATTGTGGGACACCACGGTTAACCCGGAAACCAGGCGGCTCATGCAGGTCAAGATCGACGATGCCATTCGTGCCGATGAGATCTTTACGACCTTGATGGGTGACCAGGTCGAACCGCGTCGGGAATTCATCGAACAGAACGCGCTTGCGGTGTCGAACCTCGACGTGTGATCCCGTCTACACGGGAATCTGTGCAGCGCGCCCGCTGTGTTTTTGCGCGCATCGCACGTGCTTGCTCATGCCTGCTGTCGATTCACGTTCCGTCGCACTGTCCGTATCGACCTGATGAAGCGTCGATACCCTAGTCTTGATCCGCGCGCCTGTTGGGCATCTCGCGAATCTCCGCCTCGATCCATGTCTGAATCTCCGCGTTGACCTCGCGCATATCGCGATCGCCAACATACACGGGTTCGCCAATCACAAACCTGACCGTGCCGGGGTGCTTTCTGACGCCTCGTCGCGGCCAGAACAAACCCGCATTGTGCGCGACCGGCACAATTGGCCTACCTGATGCCGCTGCAAGCGCCGCCCCACTAGCTCCGTACTTACGGGTTTGACCATGCCGCACGCGCGTACCCTCCGGAAAGATCATGACGTTGATGCCTTCATCCAAACGTTCAGTACCTTGCCGGATCACCTGCTTGACCGCCGACCGACCGCCACCGCGATTGATTGCGATGGGCTTCAATAGCCTAAGGGCCCAGCCAAAGATGGGTATCCACTGCAGCTCGCGCTTCAGTACCCAGGTCTGCTGCGGAAAGATCACAATCTCGGCGAGTGTTTCGAACGCTGACGAGTGCTTCAGAAAAAAGATCGCCGCATCATTAGGGATGTTCTCTCTGCCAACGACTTCGAATTTCAGACCACACAACACACGAACACTTGTCATGACCAATTGTGCATAGGCAGCTGCCACCGCAAATCGATAGCGATACGGAAATGGCGCGATCACCAGAATCGCGATCGCATAGAAAGCGACCGCGAAGAACATCCAAAACGTAAACAGCAATGAGCCGAGCCACTGACGCATTAATGCCAACCTCGCTCGATCACCCTGTCGGCCACAGCAGCGAGATCGTTAGCGACCGTCACGCTATCCCACCACGCCGGACGCTGGCGCTCCAACGTGCGTATAGTTTCCTCGCCGTTACCCGTTCGCACCAGCCAAAGTTTACAACCTGTCGTCGCGCCCGCCTCGAGGTCTCGTGCCGAATCTCCCACGAGTGTCGCGCCGGCCAACGCGATGCCCGTTCGTCTCGAAATGTCGTGCAGCAACCCTGGGCGCGGCTTGCGGCATGCGCAATCATCGCCAGGTGTATGCGGGCAAAAGGCAATCGTTGCCACCCGCCCGCCAATGCGACCTACGAGGCGCCGCAACTTGCGATTCATCTGATAGAGCGCATCCCTGGTGTATAACCCGCGACCGATGCCCGACTGGTTTGTTGCAACCGTCACGACGAATCCGGCCTTGCTCATTGCAGCAATTGCCTCGATGCTGCCATCGATAGGCAGCCATTGCCCGGCGCTGCGAACATAGTGATCGCTATCGTGGTTGATCACGCCATCGCGATCCAGAATCACCAGTCGCGATCCCATCAGCGTTATCGAGCTGCTCCGGACAGCTCGGAGATATCTGCAACCTGCAGGAACAGGCCGCGAACTTCCGACAGCAACGCCATCCGGTTGCGCCGTACGTCGACGTCCTCCGCCATTACCATGACGTGATCAAAAAACGCATCCACCGGATCGCGCAGCTCGGCCAGCCTGCGCAACACGCTTGCGTAATCGCGCTCGGCGACCGGTTGCACAATGTCATCGTGAGCGGAACGCCATGCGCTCAGCAAGGCGCGCTCAGCATCCTCGTGCAACGCGTCCGGGTCCAATGCGGCATTTGCATCAATGCCTGCATTACGCAAGATATTGGCAATGCGCTTGTTCGCCGCCGCAAGCGACTCAGCTTCCGGCAGGTCTACAAACGCAGCAACAGCCCGAATGCGGTGGTCAAAGTCGAGCATCGAGCGCGGTTGCCGCGCAGCCACCGCATCAAACAAGTCGCCACGCTTCGCGCACAAAGTCTGCTGATAGAAATGGCGTAGACGCTCAATGATGTAGTCATACACATCATCGGCAAGCTCAGGGTGACCGTCGGTCGCCGCTACCGGCTGCTGCTCGAGCGCGAGACCAATCAGCGCGGGTAAATCGAGCTCCAGTTCGCCTTCGATGATAATGCGCAGCAACCCCAGGGCTGCCCGCCGTAACCCAAACGGATCCCGGTTGCCGGTCGGCCGTTTGCCGATCGCGAAGATTCCGGTCAATGTGTCCAGTCGCTCGGCGCAGCTCAGAACCTGCCCAGCCTTGGTCGCCGGAATGGCATCACCGGCAAACCGCGGGTAATACTGCTCGCGGATCGCGTCCACTACTGCCACATCCTCGCCATCGTTAGCCGCATAGTAAGCCCCCATGACGCCTTGCAGGTCGGGGAACTCACCGACCATATCGGTAACCAGGTCGCATCGTGCCAGCGCAGCAGCCCGCGCCACCGCATCATCGGCGATGCCAAGTTCGCCCGCGATTGTCACTGCCAGAGCGGACACCCTGGCGGCCTTGTCGGCGAGCGAGCCCAATGCCTTTTGATAGACCACGTCGGCCAGCTGACCCTGCCGATTCGCAAGCTTCGTGCGCGTATCGTTGTTCCAGAAAAACGCCGCATCAGCGAGCCGCGGTGCGACGACGCGCTCGTTACCTCGACGTACCGCTGCCGGGTCAGTGCTGTCGATATTCGCGAGCGTCACAAAGGCGTTGATCGCGTCGCCCTCTTGATCGACCACTGGAAAATAACGCTGGTGCACTTTGAGCGTCGATTCAAGCACCTCAACCGGCAACGCCAGGAAACGTTCGTCGAATCGACCGGTTACCGCGACCGGCCAGTCACACAGTGCGGTCACCTCATCGATCAATGCATCATCTTGAAGCACGCGCCCGCCTGCGCCCGCCGCGGCTTCTGTCACTGCCGTCACCACCGCCTCACGCCGGCTTGCGAAATCAGCGATCACAAACGCAGCGTTGAGTGCTGACTCATAATCCGCCGGCGTGTCTAACACAACGGGCGTATCGCTGTGGAAGCGATGCCCCAGGGACGCTCGGTTTGCCTGGATCCCAAACACGGTGCAAGGCACGACTGCCTCGCCATGCAGCATGACTAACCAATGCAATGGTCGCACGAAACCTTCGGGGCCAGAGCCCCAGCGCATTCGCCGCGGAATCGGTAGTTGGTCCAGCGCGTGACGCAGTATGGCCGGCAGAAGCTCGCTGCTGGCCACACCCTTCTCAAGAGCGTCATGCACGAGCCATTCGCCTTTGTCAGTTTTCTCTCGTTGCAGGTCGGCAACGTCAACGCCACACTTACTGGCAAAAGCCAATGCCGCGCGCGTCGGCTCGCCCTGCGCATCGAAGGCGACCTTGGTGGGCGGCCCACGCATGACGACGGCTTCATCGGTCTGCGCCAATGCCAATGAGTCGAGCTGCACGGCCAGCCGCCGCGGCGCCGCAAACGCGCGAACCTCGCCGTGCGAGAGGCGATGACTCGCAAGGCCATCCACGATGTGTTGCTCGAGGGCACTGGAGAGCGCCAGCATCGCCTTCGGCGGCAACTCTTCCATGCCAAGTTCTATCAGGCAATCAGCGCTAGCAGACTTTTCTGTCATTCTTGTGTTCTACCCAGTGGGAATGGTTCAGCCAGCTTTGGCGACGGACTCGACCATAGGGAAACCGATGGCCTCCCGCGATGCGTAATAGCGCTCTGCAACAGCTCTCGCCATAGCACGGACGCGCAAAATGTACGCCTGGCGCTCGGTTACAGATATCGCCTGCCGAGCATCGAGGATATTGAAGACATGCGACGCCATGAGTACTTGTTCATACGCCGGCAATGCAAGCTCAGACGCAATCAAACGCTGACAATCGCGTTCAGCCTGATCGAATGCGCCAAACGCTGACTGCACATCAGCATGCTCGAAATTATAGGCGGATTGCTCAACCTCGTTCTGATGGAACACGTCACCGTAGGTGATCTTACCTAGCGGCCCGTCAGTCCAGACAATGTCGAAAATACTCTCAACGTCCTGCAGGTACATCGCAATGCGCTCAAGCCCGTAGGTGATCTCACCCGTCACGGGTTTGCATTCCAGCCCGCCAGCCTGCTGAAAGTAGGTGAACTGCGTGACTTCCATGCCGTTCAGCCAGACCTCCCAACCAAGCCCCCAGGCGCCAAGCGTTGGCGATTCCCAGTTGTCTTCGACAAAGCGAATGTCATGCACCAACGGGTCGATGCCGAGCGCGCGCAATGAATCCAGGTACATATCCTGAATGTCCAGCGGCGAGGGCTTGATAACGACTTGATACTGATAATAGTGCTGCAGGCGAAACGGGTTGTCCCCATAGCGGCCATCCGTCGGTCGCCGGCATGGCTGCACATAGGCCGCGCTCCAGGGTTCAGGGCCGATCGCTCGCAAGAAGGTCGCCGGGTGAAATGTCCCGGCACCGACCGGCATGTCGATTGGCTGCTGAATGACGCAGCCTTCACGAGCCCAGTAATTCTGCAGCGTCAGGATCAGGTCCTGAAACGTTTTTGGTGTAGTTTCTGCTACGCTTCCGAGCCGCGGTTCACCGCTCATGAGACACCTTGCCACTGAAAAAAATGGTGCGCCGCACAAGGGCGTGCGATGCAAGCGCGCAAGTATAGCGGTTTCAATCCGTATTGCCGATCCGCCCAGTCATGACGACTCAGATGCTCGCTGCACCAACTTAACGCTCGATGTAGCTGCTCTGCACCACATCGGTGCGCATACAAAGATCTCACATCGGAAAACCCGTGCAAAAACAACCGATTAAAATAACCCAAAGGTGGCATGGAAACTGCACTATTATTGCGCATACGTAACCACAGGCGTTACGACGTCCATCCGGTCTCACGGCGGTCACACTATTTGCGACGACTGATTCGGTTTGCCGGTTTTTATTTGTAGGGAATTTCAGGAGGAATCCGCATGAGCAGCGCTGATGTACTCGGCATGATTAAGGAACACGACGTTAAATTCGTCGATTTCCGCTTCACAGACACGAAAGGTAAAGAACAACACGTAACCGTGCCGGCACACACCTGCGACGATGATCTGTTCGAAGAAGGCAAGATGTTTGACGGCTCCTCTATTGCGGGCTGGAAGGGCATCAATGAATCAGACATGATCCTGATGCCTGATGCGGACACGGCGGTCATTGATGTATTTAGCGAAGAAACCACACTGAATCTTCGCTGCGATGTCGTTGAGCCATCCACTATGCAAGGCTATGAGCGTGACCCACGCTCACTCGCGCATCGCGCCGAGGCCTACCTGAACGCCACTGGCATTGCCGATACCGCCTACTTTGGTCCCGAAAACGAATTTTTTGTGTTCGATGATGTGCGCTGGGACGACAGCATCAATCAGGCCTTTTACAAGGTTGATTCGGTAGAGGGCTGCTGGAACAGCGGCACCGAAATGGAAGGTGGCAACTATGCGCACCGCCCGTCACAGAAAGGCGGCTACTTCCCCGTACCTCCTGTCGATTCATTGCATGACCTGCGTGGCGCCATGTGCCTGGCACTTGAAGAGATGGGGGTCACCACCGAGGTCCATCACCACGAAGTGGCGACGGCTGGCCAGTGCGAGATCGGTGCGAAGTTCAACACGTTGGTGAAAAAAGCCGACGAAGTACAAATCTTGAAGTACGTTGTGCACAACGTGGCCCACAGCTATGGCAAGACCGCGACATTCATGCCCAAGCCTCTCGTTGGTGATAACGGCAACGGTATGCATGTTCACCAGTCGCTCAGCAAGGATGGCAAGAACCTGTTTACTGGTGATGCCTATGGCGGCCTGTCTGAAACGGCGTTGTATTACATTGGCGGCATTATCAAACATGCGAAGGCCATTAACGCGTTTGCGAACCCGTCAACGAATAGCTACAAGCGACTGGTGCCAGGCTTTGAAGCGCCCACCATACTTGCCTATTCCGCGCGTAACCGCTCGGCATCGATTCGTATTCCGTTTATCTCGAATCCGAAAGGTCGTCGCATTGAAGTGCGGTTCGGTGATTCCATGGCGAACCCCTACTTTGCGTTCGCGGCAATGCTGATGGCTGGCATCGATGGCATCAAGAATAAGATCCACCCCGGCGATCCGGCGGACAAGGACCTTTACGACTTGCCGCCAGAAGAAGAGGCCAAGCTTGACCTGGTGGCGTTCTCGCTTGAAGAAGCCTTGATCGCGCTCGACCAGGACCGTGAATTCCTGCTGGCCGGCGACGTCTTCACGCCAGACCTTATTGATGGCTACATTGCACTCAAGATGGAAGAAGTCACGCGCTTGCGCATGGCAACCCACCCTATCGAGTTCGATATGTACTACAGCCTGTAAGTGTTTGACGGTCAGTACCCGTGATCTGGGTACTGGCCGTCAACTGGTTGTCACGCTATGCTTCAGGTATGCGATTTGTACTTGCACTCATCATGTTCGGTGTTTTCGCGGCATCTTCGGTCGATGCTCAGCAGATCTACCGCTGGGTCGATGAGAATGGCGTGGTCCACTACTCTGATCAGCCGCGAGAAGACGGCGACGAGCCAGCGTCAGTCGAGACGGTCGAAATTGACGTACCGCCTGGAATCCAGAATCCCAGCCGGGTTGTACTCAGCACGCCAGCGCAAGGCAACGACCCGTCTGCCGTTAACCAAGACCCGTTCGCCGCAGCCGCAGAGGCGACGCAGAGTGACTATCGCAGCGCCGAGATCATTGCCCCAACCGAGCAGCAGGTGCTATGGAATTTAGCCACAAGGCTGCCGGTACGCGTCAGCGTCGACCCGGCACTGGCGAGCTCCGATCAAATACAGATATTGCTGGACGGCCAGCCGATCGGGGAGCCGATCAGCACCACAGAGACGGTAGTGCAGCCGGTGTATCGGGGGGAGCACACGATCTCGGCGAACATCATCGACTCGACGGGGACCATCATCTTCGTCGGTCAGCCGATCACATTCTACGTCCAACAGGCAGCCGTCGGCGGTCCCTGAATGGGCCGGAGACCAGAGAGATTTTTGAGCATCTCGCGACCAGCGTTGTCCTTATTGATGAGAACTTTGTTGTTCTCGACCTCAACGCGGCTGCCGAAAACCTGCTCGAAGTCAGCCGAGATGCCATCCGCGACCAGCCGCTGCGTCGATTCGTCCATGATGCGGACGGTCTCAACGATTTACTAACCCGCTGCCAGAGTTTCAGCCAGGCCTATGCACGCGAGCTCATGCTGCGCCCGAGCAGTGCGAATCGCGAGAACCTCTATATTGATTGCCGTGTAAACCCCTACGGTGGCGAACCCGCGGGTTTGTTGCTGGTCGAGTTCAGTGACATCACCTCGCGCCTGCGGATCTCCCGTGATGCTGCGCTCAAGAGCCAGCATGACGTTGGCCGCATGATCATTCGTCAGTTGGCGCACGAGATCAAGAACCCGCTTGGCGGCCTGCGCGGCGCCGCTCAGCTGCTGCAACGGCAAATCGAATCGCAGGAGCTTATTACCTATACGGACGTTATTATTGGTGAGGCCGATCGGCTGGCCAACCTGGTCGATGCCATGCTCGGGCCGGGCGGCCAGACGAACAAGAGCGCCGTCAACATCCACGATGTGCTCGAACACGTGGTTAGCATCATCAGCGCGGATGTTGGCGAACGAATCCGCTGGCACCGTGACTACGACCCCAGTTTGCCAATGATCATGCTCGATCGCGACCAAATGATTCAGGCCGTGCTGAACATCGTGCGCAATGCTGCGCACGCTTTTGCAAAGGGGTCGGGCAACATCATGCTGCGCACCAGAGCGATCACGAACGACACCATCGGTGCCGTGCGTCATCGCGTTATCGCCGGCATCGAAATCGAAGATGATGGCCCTGGTATCGATAGCAATATCCGTGATTCCATTTTCTATCCGCTGGTGACAGGCCGCGCCGACGGCACGGGCATTGGACTGCCGCTTTCTCAGGAACTGATCAATCGACACGATGGGCTGATCGAGTTCACCAGTGAGCCTGGCCGAACCGTGTTCCAAATCAGGCTGCCGCTGGTCTCTCCAGAATGACTGAGCAAGCAATTTCTGCCTGGGTCGTCGACGATGACCACTCGGTTCGCTGGGTGCTGGAGCAGGCGCTGTCGCAAGCAGGCATGCAAACGGACACGTTTGAGGATGCGGATCAGTTTCTCGATGCCCTCAATGACCAGCAGCCAGATGTCGTTGTCACCGACATTCGCATGCCAGGTCTCGATGGCTTGCAGTTGCTGGAACGCCTGCAGACCTCACACCCGAAGTTGCCCGTCATCGTCATCACGGCCCACTCCGACCTGGATAGCGCGGTCTCGGCGTACCAGGGTGGTGCATTCGAGTACTTGCCCAAACCCTTTGACATTGATGAAGCCGTCGCGCTCGTGCGTCGCGCCTGGCAGGAATCACGCGAACGACAGGCGCCGACAGGTGAAGCACCGCAGCAAATGCCGGAACTGATCGGTCAGGCGCCCGCGATGCAACAAGTGTTTCGGTCCATCGGTCGGCTTGCACGCTCAAGCATGACGGTGCTCATTACCGGCGAGTCCGGCACGGGTAAAGAACTCGTCGCCCGCGCGCTGCATCGCAACAGCCCGCGTGCCCGTCAGCCGTTTATCGCACTGAACACATCGGCCATTGCCTCCGAGCTGCTGGAATCTGAGCTGTTCGGTCATGAAAAAGGCGCGTTTACCGGCGCTGAGTCACGCCGCGTCGGGCGCTTTGAACAGGCGCACAACGGCACGCTGTTCCTTGATGAGATTGGCGACATGTCGCCCGCATTGCAGACCCGTCTGTTGCGCGTGCTGGCAGAAAGTGAGTTCTATCGTGTTGGTGGTCAGGTGCCGATCAAGGTGGATGTTCGGGTCATTGCTGCCACACACCAGGATCTGGCGGTTGCCGTGGAGGAAGGGCGATTTCGCGAGGACTTGTTCCATCGCCTTAACGTGATTCGCATTGTCACACCACCGTTGCGCGATCGTCGCGATGACGTGCCTGTACTCATGGCGCACTACCTCAGAGCTGCGGCCACTGAGCTTGGTGTCGATGCTAAGAGTATTGATGAGCCAGCCATGCAGATGCTGTATGCATTCGACTGGCCGGGCAATGTCCGGCAGTTGGTCAATACATGCCGACGCTTGACGGTTACCGCGCCGGGTAACGTGATCGGTGTTGACGATATCCCGAGCGAAATCGGCGGTAGCGCGAGCGCCGAGGGCAGCACCCAGTCCTGGAGTATCGGCCTCGAGCGGTGGGCCGAGCAACAGTTG
>JBCCCC010000117.1:0-10417 GCA_039033695.1 Pseudomonadota bacterium
AAGGCGCAGAGTGCGTTGCTGGAAGCCATGCAGGAGCAGCAGGTTACGGTTGATGGTGTGCCGCACGCGCTACCGCAACCGTTCTTCGTGGTTGCCACGCAGAACCCGGCCGACCAGATAGGCACGTTTGAGTTACCCGAATCGCAACTTGACCGGTTCTTGATGTGCATCGAACTGGGTTACCCGGATGCCGCCTCAGAGCGAGCGCTGTTGGACGGCCTGCGTCCTGCCAACCAACTGGCCGAGATGCGGCCGCGCCTGCTGCCGGAGCAAATCCTCGTGCTGCAAGACATGATTAGTGCGGTCAAACTGGCACCCGCGTTGCTCGACTATCTTCAGGCACTGGTCCAGCACACACGCGACGCCAGCGAGTTCACTGCGGGTCTGTCACCACGTGCATCGATCGCGTTGTCCAATGCAGCGCGCGCATTCGCGTTCCTGCAAGGGCGCAACGCCGTGTATCCCGATGATCTGCAGGCAGTGTTTCCCGCGGTAGCCGGCCATCGATTACGCGTCATTAATGAACTAAAGCACGAGAGCGCCAGCGCGCGCGCAGCGCATGTCCTCAACGCAGTGGCGATTCCCTAGCCTGCGGCTTGGTCAGCTGCCAATCTGGCGATCATTTCGCCAGCGCAGCTCGGCGCGCCTGAATCGCTGGGTCAGACGCAGGCAAGGTAGCGATGCCTTGCCGCTGACGCTGGTCTCGCGGCGTCTGTATATTTTGCCGACCAGCATTGGGCTCACATTTGCGATTGTTTGCTTCGCCATGTTGCTCGGCTCGATGAACTACAACAATTCAATGGGTTTCGCGCTGACGTTCCTGCTCGCCGCAACCGGTTTGGTCGCAATGCATCGCTGCCACCAAAATCTCGCAGGACTGCGTATCGTTGACGTTCAGTGCCCATCCGTATTCGCTGGCGACACCACACAAATTGCACTGCTGGCAGAGAACGACGGCCACACTGAGCGTCTGGAGATTCGCACACGCTCCGACCAGGGCGCCGGCGCGCCAGCCGATATACCGCCGCAGTCTCGAGGCTGGGTGCGGGCGCCATTGGCGACGTCGCAGCGCGGCGTATTGCCTATTGGTCGGTTGGGGCTGAATTCACAGTTTCCGCTAAACCTTCTGAAGACCTGGTCATGGTTGTATCTGGATGCGCACTGCCTCGTCTGGCCTAAGCCGGCGTCAGACCCACCGCCCAGGCCGCTGAGCCCAAGCGATGACAGCGGTCAGGTCGGTGGCAGCGGCGACGAGGACTTCGCTGGATTACGTGACTACCGCGACGGGGATTCGCCGCGACTGATCGCCTGGAAAACCTTTGCGCGTTCTGATGAAATCAAAGCCAAGCAGTTTGAAGGCAGCAACGTCGCCACCGACTGGGTCGATTACGACAGCATTCAGTCTGGTAGTGTCGAGCGGCGTTTGTCGATTCTCGCTGCATGGGTCGTCGAAGCGGATGCCGCTGGCGAGCAGTTTGGGCTCCGGCTACCGGGAGCCAATATCCCGCCCGGGCGCGGGCGAGATCACCGTGATGCCTGTCTGGATGCCTTGGCGCGGTTTGTTGCACTAGGCCGATGAACGCGCAACGTCAACTCCTCTTACGCTTGAACTGGTCCATCGCCGCCCTTCTGGTTGCCTACGCGCCGCAGGCGCTCGACAAACCCGTATGGATTACGGGACTGCTGATCGGCTGCGCGGCGTTTCGTTGGTATGGCGCACATCGCAGGATGGCGCTAATGCCGGCATGGATTCGCACACCCATCGGCGTCGCCTGCTTCTTCGCCGTACTGAATAGCTATGGCAGTATCAACGGGGTCGAGCCAGGTAGCGCATTGCTCAGCGTCATGGCCGCTTTGAAGCTACTCGAAACCAAAAACCAGCGCGATTTGTTCGTGCTGTTGTTCATCTGCCTGTTCTTGATTCTCGCCACGTTCCTGCAGGAGCAGCACCTCTGGTCCGTCATTTACCTCATCGCAGCCTACGGCGTCACAATGGTTGCCTGGATGGCGGTCTCGCGAGAGGGTGCGCTACGCAGTCACCAATGGTATGCCACACAAGCGGGCCGCGGACTCATGCTGGCAACACCGATTCTGCTTGCGATGTGGGTGCTGTTCCCGCGCGTGCCGGGCCCATTCTGGGCAATACCGAGCAGCACCAGCAGCGCAAGCACGGGCCTGAGTACGACCATGAGCCCGGGCGACATCTCCAAACTGAGCGAATCGAACGAAGTCGCGTTTCGGGTGCGTTTTGACGCAGAGCCACCAGCTCAAGGTGAACTGTACTGGCGTGCCATCGTAATGCGACAATTTGACGGCCGCAGCTGGTCTGCCGACGAGCCGGTCTACACGCAGAATGGCGTGCGTGCCATCAATGCGATCTCGCGCCCGGTCGCTTACACGGTCACTATGGAGCCGACCAATCAGCGTTGGCTGTTTACGCTCGACATGCCGCGCCGATGGGAAGGCAAGAGTTTGTATCTGAGTCGCTTCCAAACTCTGCAGCGCGTGCAGCCAATTGATGAGCGAATCGCCTATCGCGCGGTGTCGTATCTTGACTATCAGGCAGCGCCTGCACTGTCGAGCCGTGCGCGCAGCTGGTACACGCAACTACCCTCTGGCGGTAACTTGCGTACGCGCGCGTTCGTTGGTGAGTTGGCAGGTCAGCATGCTGACCCGGAGACGTTCGCCAATGCGCTGTTGCAGTATTTTCGCGAAGAATCGTTTTTTTACACGCTGTCGCCACCTGCGTTGGGTCGCAACTCGGTTGATGATTTCCTGTTCGGCACGCGCCGCGGGTTCTGCGAGCACTACGCCTCTGCATTTACGTTTGCGATGCGCGCGGCGGGTGTGCCAGCGCGCGTGGTCGCAGGCTACCAGGGCGGCGAGCAAAACCCCTTAGGGGATTACATGATTGTGCGTCAGTCCGACGCCCATGCCTGGAGCGAGATTTGGCTGCAAGGTCGTGGCTGGGTGCGCGTGGACCCGACAGCGGCCGTCGCGCCGCAGCGTATTGAGCGCAACCTCGACAGCGCGCTGCGCGAGATCGGTGAGCGAGACCAGAGTGCTTTTGACCTGCCAGTTCTGGCGCGCTTGCAGTTAACCTGGGACGTGGTCAATGCGCGCTGGAATGAGTGGGTGCTCGGATTCGGCCCGGAAACCCAACGCAACTTCTTCGAGTGGCTTGGGATTGATGATGCGGACTGGCGCGACCTGACGCTGCTGCTCACGATCAGCCTTGTCGTGATCATGGGTATCATCACGTTCTGGCTGTGGCGTCAGCACTTGCCGCCGCGCCGTGACAAGGCAGCTCGTCAGTTCGCCGCGTTACAGGCGCGCCTGAAGCTTGTCGCTCATGCGGGCGAGCCACCCATGCAATATGCGCGTCGTGCGGCTGGCCTTTTCCCGGACGAAGCTGATCAGATTCGTGCGATTACGCATCAGTACCTTCGGGCGCGCTACGCACAAGACGACGCCGCGCAACAACGTTTGCCGACCTTGGTCAGTAAGATCAAGCGACGCTATCGGGCGCTACCGCGTTGAGCGTTCGGCGACGGCTGGGACGTCGACACGTGACAACACCAGCAAGCCACCAACAAACAATGGCACTAGCGCGAACACCGCCACCTTCGGGTTGTCCGTGAACAATGTCATCAGGCCGATCAACAGTGGGCCGAGGATGGCTGCGAACTTGCCGAGCATGCTGTAGAAGCCAAAGAATTCTGAGGCCTTGTCCGGTGGCACCAGCCGCGCGTACAGCGCACGACTCATGCTCTGAACACCACCTTGCACCAGGCCCACACCAATTGCCATGGCGTAGTATTGCCAAACCTCTGTCAGAAAAATGCCCCACAGGCTGATCAAAAGGTACACGCTGACGCCGAGGTAGATCGCCGATTTCGGGCCGATACGGCTACCCAACCAACCGAAAGCAATCGTTGCAGGGAAGCCAATGATGTTTGTGAGCAATAGCGCCAGCACGAGATCCTGCGCCTCGAACCCAAGACTGCCACCGAAGTCGGTCGCCATCAAAATCAGCGTATGGACGCCATCGATGTACAGCCAGTACGCCAGCAGGAACGTGCCGAGGTTGCGATACTGCCGGACATCACGAAACGTTTGTATGAGCGTGCGGTAGCCGTTCGCCACTGCCTGCGCGAATGGCGGGCTCTCGGCGCGCTCCTCTTTGACAAACAGCATGAGCGGTATTGCGAACACTGCCCACCATACGGCCACTAGTAAGAACGCAAATCGAATCGCCTCGCTGGCATCGGCCAGGCCAAGCGCTGCTGGGTTGGCGACCATCCAGGTATTGAATGCCAATAGCATCGCGCTGCCAAAATAGCCGATGCCAAAACCCAGCGCGGAAACGCGCTCGTAGTTCACGGGCTCGGTGACATTGATCAGCAAAGAATCGTAAAAGGTGTTGGCGGAATAAAAGCCAAACAACGCGATTACGTATAGCCCCAACGCAATGGGCCATTGACCTTCACCGACAAAATACAGGCCGAAGGTCGATGCGATAGCGAGCAACGTGAACAGTATCAGGAAGCGTTTTCGCGCGCCGCCGGCGTCGGCAATGGCGCCAAGCACCGGCGCGATGAACGCAACGAGCAAACTGGCGCTGGCTGTTGTGAATGCCAAGCGTCCCGTGACGTCGGCGGCCTCTTCCGGACTGCTCCAGTAGCTACGCAGAAACAACGGATAAAACGTGGCGACAACAGTCAGCGCGAACGCCGAGTTGGCCCAATCATACAGGGCCCAGCCGAGCACGGGTTTGCGCTTGAGCAATGACAACGACATTTCCGACACTCCTGTTTGTGGCGACCTAGGGGCCGGCGTCGCGCACCGCGTTTGCCTGGCCTACAATTCCCGTGTGGTTCTGAACCTCACCTCGGGCCAGCGCTCTTCAGTGAGACTAAGGTTAACGCGTGTCGGCGCAACATACACGAGCGCATCGCTGTGATCGACCGCTAGATTGTCATGCGCCTTGCGCCGAAACTCATCCAGCATCTTGGCATCGTCACACTCGACCCAGCGAGCCGTGTGTACGTTGACCTGCTCAAATTGGCACTCGACCCCATATTCTTCCTTGAGACGGTGTGCGACAACATCAAACTGCAACACGCCGACGGCACCAAGAATCGAGTCGTTGTTGCGTAGCGGCTTGAACAACTGTGTTGCACCCTCCTCACACAATTGCGCCAACCCCTTATGCAAGGCTTTGAGTCGCAACGGATCACGCAACATCGCGCGCCGGAAAATCTCCGGCGCAAAACTCGGGATACCCGTGAAATTGATCCTGTCTCCTTCGGAGAAACTATCGCCGATATTGATCGTGCCGTGGTTGTGCAAGCCGATGATGTCACCAGCAACAGCGATATCCGCATGCTGACGATCCGCCGCCATAAACGTAATCGCCTCCGGCACTTTGATGTCTTTGCCTAACCGCATACTGCGAATCTTCATACCTGGCCGAAAACGCCCCGAGCATACGCGCATGAACGCGATTCTATCTCGATGCCCGGGGTCCATGTTGGCCTGGATCTTGAAAACGAAGCCGGTCAATTCGGACTCATCCGGTTGCACGATACGCTCTTCGGCTGCCCTTGGCTGCGGCAGTGGTGCATTACGCACAAAGCCATCCAGCAATTCCTTGACACCGAAATTGCTAATTGCAGACCCGAAATACACGGGTGTCTGCTGGCCGGCCAAATAGGCTTCTGTGTCCAGCGGTGCGTACACGCCGCGGATGAGTTCTATCTCATCGCAATACGCCTGCCAGTCATCGCCAAGCATCGCGCGCGCCTCATCCGAGTCCAGGCCGTCGATCTGCTCCGTGTCGCCAGCGCGATGCTTCTCCGCGGCGACATAGCGATAGATAGTGTCTTCGCCGAGGTGATAGACACCGCGTAATGACCGGCCCATGCCGATCGGCCAGGTCATTGGCGTGCAGGCGATGTTGAGCACCGACTCGATTTCGTCAAGCAACTCGATGGGCTCACGGCCTTCGCGATCTAGTTTGTTGATGAACGTGACGATGGGTGTGTCGCGCAGGCGGCACACTTCCATCAACTTGATCGTGCGCTGCTCCACACCCTTGGCGCAATCGATCACCATCATGGCAGAGTCCACGGCCGTCAACGTACGGTAGGTATCCTCAGAGAAGTCCTCGTGGCCAGGCGTGTCCAGCAGATTGACCACATGCTCGTGATAGGGAAACTGCATAACGGACGAGGTGACGGAAATACCGCGCTCCTGCTCCAGCTTCATCCAGTCCGAGGTCGCGTGGCGGCTCGCTTTTCTACCCTTGACGGTACCCGCCAGCTGAATGGCGCCCCCGAACAACAACAGCTTTTCGGTCAGCGTGGTTTTGCCGGCATCCGGGTGAGAAATGATTGCGAAGGTGCGCCGGCGCGCCACTTCATCTGCGATTTGCGTCATAGTCTGTCGTGCGCCCAGGCCGGAAAGCCGGCAAGGTTAACGTACATGTTCCCGCCCGGCTACAGCGTCAGCGCCAGTACCAGGGCATCCTCGCGCGTGTTGTTTGCCGCTTTGTAGTACTCCGGGCGACGCCCGATGGTCGTGAAGCCAAGGCCTTTGTACATTTGTGTCGCCGCCAGATTCGAGGGTCGCACTTCGAGCAACACGCGCTTGACTCGCGCCCGCCGGGCCCGGTCAATCAGCTTCGTCAGCAATGCCAGACCGTATCCACGCCGACGAAATGCCGGCGCCACGCAAACATTGAGAATGTGCGCTTCACCGGCGGCGACCGATGAAATCCCGTAGGCGCGAATCTCCCCGTTCTGCTCCAGCAGCCAGCACTGGTAACCAGCGAGCAGGCAGTCGCGGAAAATGCCGTCGCTCCATGGATAGCCGTAGCTCTGCCGCTCGATTCGGCTGACCGCCTCAAGATCTTCATGCGTCATACTGCGCATGACCGGTTCCATGACATCTGTTGCCGCGCTCATGACTCGGCCAACCTTGCATGCACGCGTTTCAGATCTTGCCATGCCAGCGCTTTCTGGGCCGGCGTGCGCAACAAGTAAGCTGGGTGGTAAGTCACAATAACGGGGATCTCGCTGCCGGGAAGCTGATGGGTATCACCGCGCAATTTGCCCAGCGGCCGGTCAACCGCAAGCAATTTTTGGGCGGCAATCCGCCCGACCGCCAGAATCAATGATGGCGCAACTTGCGCAATCTGATCGGCAAGGTATGGTGCGCAGGCAGACATTTCATCGTTGCGCGGATCGCGATTCTGCGGCGGCCGGCACTTCAACGTATTGGTAATGAAGACCTGTTCGCGCGAAATGCCAATGCCGTGCAGCATGGCATCGAGCAATTGACCGGCTCGACCTACGAACGGCTCGCCGCGACGATCTTCCTCGGCACCGGGTGCTTCTCCCACGATCATCAGCTTTGCGTGCCGATCGCCGACACCGAATACCGCCTGCGTACGAGTCTCATGCAACCGGCACTGTGTACATCGGGTAACGTCACGCTGCAGAAGATCCCACGTGTGCGCGGCCCCGCCCTCTGCCGCCAACGTTGACTGTTGCGCGGTTGACGACGATACCGGCGCAGATTGCTTGCGCTTGGCTACGCTATTCTGCGGCGCGGCATCGGCCGGCTGTTCGTCATCAACTGCACAGGCAGCGGCAGTAGGCAACCAGACATCGATATCCAGCGCGTCAAGATAGTCGCGTCGTCGGCGCTCGTCCAAAGGTTCAATCATGGTCGCGCGGTGTGTCGTCCAGTTCATCAGAATCGGTATCGTCGAGCACTGCCAACTTGCGTGGATTGCGAGACAGCAGCCACATGATTGGCCCCGACGCCGCATAGCCCAGGAACAGCAAGAACAACACAAGCGGTGGATATATTGAAATCAATGCAATGATCAACGGCACAAGTAACAAGTACGCGAATGACACCTTGCGACCCAGGTTGATGCTCTTGAAGCTGTAGTAGCGCAGGTTGCTGACCATCAACGCGCCGGCCGTCGCTGTAATCGCGAACGCCGCGACCAAACCCAGAAAACCACCCACATTGTTGCTGGCACACAGCCAAACGAACGCCGCCACCAGAGCCGCGGCCGACGGGCTCGGTAGCCCCTGGAACCAGGCCTTGCCAAGGGTCGACGGCGACGAGTTGAACCGCGCCAGCCTCAGCGCTGCGGTGACCGCAAACAAGAATGCCACAAGCCATCCGATACGGCCCCAGGCTACCGAGTACTCAGCAAGGCGCGCCACGCCCCACTGATAGACAACGACCGCCGGGGCAAGGCCAAAACTAACCATGTCGGAAAGACTGTCGTACTCCTTACCGAAATCCGATTGCGTGCTGGTCATGCGCGCCACACGACCGTCGGCGCCGTCCATTGCCATCGCGACGAACACCGCTATGCCCGCACCGACGAAGTTGCCATCGATGGCCGCCACAATGGCATAGAAACCCGCAAACAACGCCAGCGTCGTCAGTAGATTCGGCAACAGATATATGCCCCGCCGCGGCTGTTTTTGCTGGGAGTCTTTCATAAACAGAGGTTAGCTCTCGTCGCTGGCTTCAAAGTGTGCCACGAAGCATGCGCACGGTGTTAATGGACGACACCGTATTTGTCGTTCAGTCGCCCGCCTCGCTGGCATCACGCACGGGATTGTCTCGTCTGAGCTCAGCCAACTCTGTCATTGCCGCTCGCACCGGGTCGCCTGCATCGACGCGCGGAAGCGCGTTCGCCGGCAGGTACAGCTCGCAGCGCGGCGCCAACCGAAGCAGCGCCACGCGATGACCATGTCCAATGCGCTCCCCGTATCGGCGCAACGACTTCGGTCGGCCCAGCCAACCGCGTCCGCTAAACGCAACGACGACATCGTCGCCTTCATCGCTCCGCAGCCAGAGACCGCTACGACCCGTCAATCGCGAACCCTCTCGCGCATTGTCACGCGGATCAAACACAGTGCCTTCTACCGGCGCCCGAACGGTATATGCCCCCCAGGGATTAACCCGAATAATGATGCGCAGTGATTCGCGATCCAAGAGACCTGAGCGGCACAGGCCGACCTCCAACACCGTGCCATCGACCGGAGACAATGCGGCCAGCGGCTTGAGCGGTACATCGCGACGCGGGTCCTGGAACAACAGCAACAGCAGTACGATAGGCACCAGCATCGGCAATGCCCAGGCTGGCCCGGCAAATTTTGCCAGCAGCACGGCGCCGATGACGCATATCCCGATCAGCCAAAACCCTTCTCTTGCAAAAACGGAATGTCGCATGGGCTGATTCTAGCGCCACCCAGCGCCTCGCGTGAGAAATGTTTAGCGGTGCGCGACTGGCCGCGGACGGCTACAATGCTCGGATTTCCCACAGCAAGCGCGTCAACATGAAAGTCAGTGCACTCAATCTCAAGACTCTGAAAGAGGATCCCGCCGAGGCGGAAGTTATCAGCCACAAGCTGATGCTGCGCACGGGGATGATCCGCCGGCTGACGTCCGGCATCTTCACCTGGATGCCAATGGGCCTGCGTGTCGTTCGCAAAGTCGAAGCGATTGTTCGCGAAGAGATGAACGCCATCGGCGCACTGGAACTGCTGATGCCATCCGTGCAGCCTGCCGAGCTCTGGCGCGAGTCCGGCCGCTGGGACAAGTACGGCGATCTGCTGCTGCGTCTGACCGATCGCCACGAGCGCGACTATTGCGTCGGCCCGACGCATGAGGAAGTGATTACCGATGTGGCACGCCGTGAGCTGCGCTCCTATAAAGACCTGCCGATTAGCTACTACCAGATTCAGACCAAGTTCCGCGATGAAATCCGGCCCCGTTTCGGCGTCATGCGCGCTCGCGAGTTCATCATGAAGGATGCGTACTCATTCAACCTGGATCAAGCCTCGCTTGAGCAAAGCTATGACGCCATGGCCGGGGCCTACACACGCGCGTTCACGCGCATGGGGCTCGAGTTTCGCAAGGTAGACGCTGACAGCGGCGAAATCGGCGGCGCCCGTTCGCAAGAGTTTCACGTGCTTGCTGACTCGGGCGAGGACGCCATCGCTTATGGCAGTGACGACGACTACGCCGCCAATGTCGAACTGACGCCAGCACCTACCCCATCCGCCACAGCCGGCGACGCGACTCAGCCAATGCAGCGCGTCGAAACGCCCGGCGTGAAGACCATCGAACAGGCCTGTGAGGCACTCAACTGCCAGCCGCATGAACTACTGAAGACCCTGATCGTTGCGGGAGATGAAGGCCCGGTCGCATTGGTGCTGCGCGGCGATCACGAGCTGAACGCCGTCAAGGCCGCCAAACTAGACGGTATCTCATCGCCGTTGCGGATGGCCGAGCCAGGCGAGATTGTCGCCGCCACTGGTGCACCGCCAGGTTCGGTGGGGCCGGTCGGCCTGAGTATTCCGGTGCTGGTCGATCACGC
>JBCCCC010000118.1:0-10384 GCA_039033695.1 Pseudomonadota bacterium
ATGATCAATGCCAAGCCGGTTGCGGCGGCGGTCAAGGAGTTCTTTGGCTCCAGTCAGTTGTCGCAGTTCATGGATCAGAACAACCCGCTATCCGAAGTCACGCACAAACGCCGCGTCTCTGCATTGGGCCCGGGTGGTCTGACGCGTGAACGCGCCGGCTTTGAGGTGCGCGACGTACACCCAACGCATTACGGTCGTGTGTGCCCGATTGAGACCCCCGAGGGTCCGAACATCGGTCTGATCAACTCGCTCGCGGTTTACTCGCGCACGAATGAGTACGGATTCCTTGAGACCCCGTATCGCAAAGTCAGCGATGGTCGTGTCACCGACGAGATCGAATACTTGTCGGCGATCGAAGAGAGTCAGTACATCATTGCGCAGGCCAACGCTGCGCTCGATGCGAAGGGTGCCTTTACTGACGAGTTGATCTCAGTGCGTCATCGTAACGAGTTTACGTTGGCTGCCCCGGACACGATCAACTACATGGACGTGTCGCCGAAGCAGATTGTATCGGTTGCAGCGTCGCTGATTCCGTTCCTTGAGCACGATGATGCGAACCGTGCATTGATGGGCTCAAACATGCAGCGCCAGGCTGTGCCGACACTGCGCTCCGAAGCGCCGCTTGTCGGTACCGGTATGGAGCGTGCGGTTGCGGTTGACTCTGGTGTGACCGTTGTCGCGCGCCGCGGCGGTGTCGTCGACTCTGTGGACGCATCACGGATTGTTGTGCGTGTCTACGACGATGAGACCAATGATGTCGAGCCAGGTGTGGATATCTACAACCTGACGAAGTACACGCGTTCTAACCAGAACACCTGTATCAACCAACGCCCACTGGTGCGTATTGGTGACAATATCTCTCGCGGTGATGTGCTGGCCGATGGGCCGTCGACGAACCTCGGGGAGCTGGCATTGGGCCAGAACCTGCTGGTCGCGTTCATGCCGTGGAACGGCTACAACTTTGAGGACTCGATTCTGATCTCGGAGCGCGTTGTCAAAGAAGACCGATTCACAACCATTCACATTGAAGAGCTCACCTGTGTCGCGCGCGATACCAAGCTTGGCTCTGAAGAGGTGACTGCCGATATTCCCAACGTGGGTGACTCGGCGCTGGCCAAGCTTGATGACGCGGGTATCGCGTTCATTGGTGCGGAGGTTGGCGCTGGCGACATTCTGGTAGGCAAGGTGACGCCGAAGGGTGAGACGCAACTCACACCGGAAGAGAAACTGCTGCGTGCGATCTTCGGTGAGAAGGCGTCGGACGTGAAAGACTCTTCACTGCGTGTGCCGCCCGGTATGGATGGCACGGTTATCGACGTGCGCGTGTTTACACGTGACGGCGTTGAGAAAGACACGCGGGCATTGGCTATCGAACGCGCCGAACTGGAAAGCGTACGCAAGGATCTCGATGATCAGCTGCGTATTCTCGAAGGCGATATGTACGCGCGAATCGAGAAGCTGCTGATTGGTAAGCAGGCGACCGGTGGCCCGGATGGGCTGAAGTCAGGCGATAAGATCACGAAGGGCTACCTCGAAGGCCTCGACCAGGCGAAGTGGTTTGAGATTGGTCTGAAGAACGATGATGCCAATGCTCAGCTGGAACGCGCTGCCGAGCGTTTGAAGGCACAGCGTGAAGAGTTTGACGCACGATTCGAAGCCAAGAAGACCAAGATCACGGTTGGTGACGATCTGGCGCCGGGCGTGCTCAAAATGGTCAAGGTCTACCTTGCCGTTAAGCGCCGCATTCAGCCTGGTGACAAGATGGCTGGTCGTCACGGTAACAAGGGTGTTATCTCCAGCATTGTGCCGGTTGAAGACATGCCTTACCTGGATGATGGCACGCCAGTTGATATCGTGCTGAACCCGCTCGGTGTTCCGTCGCGAATGAACGTCGGCCAGGTGCTCGAAACCCACCTCGGTTGGGCGGCCAAAGGCGTCGGTGCGCGGATCGATCGCATGCTGAAAGCTCAGGCGGCAATGAAAGACCTGCGTGGCTTCCTGCACGAGGTTTACAACACCACGGGTGGCCGGTCCGAGGATCTTGATAGCTTCTCGGACGCCGAGATTCTTGAGCTTGCGTCAAATCTGTCTGCTGGTGTGCCGATGGCGACGCCGGTATTCGACGGTGCTGCAGAATCGCAGATTAAGCAAATGCTGGCGCTAGCCGAGCTGCCAGAAACCGGTCAGGCGGAAATGCGTGATGGTCGAACGGGTGAGCAATTCCTCCGCCCGGTTACCGTTGGTTACATGTACATGCTGAAGCTCAACCACCTGGTTGATGACAAGATGCATGCGCGCTCTACCGGGCCATACAGCCTGGTCACGCAGCAACCGCTGGGTGGTAAGGCGCAGTTCGGTGGTCAGCGCTTCGGTGAGATGGAGGTCTGGGCGCTTGAAGCTTACGGTGCCTCATACACGCTGCAGGAAATGCTTACCGTCAAATCGGATGATGTTCAGGGCCGGACGAAGATGTACAAGAACATCGTCGATGGCACGCATCAGATGCACGCGGGTATGCCGGAATCGTTCAACGTACTGGTTAAAGAAATCCGTTCCCTCGGTATCAATATCGAGCTAGAAACGGAGTAAGGTGAACCATGAAAGACTTATTAAAGCTGTTCAAATCACAGACACCTGACGAAGACTTCGATGCGATTCGCATCGGGCTGGCTTCACCCGACATGATTCGCTCATGGTCGTTCGGTGAGGTTAAAAAGCCTGAGACGATTAACTATCGTACGTTCAAACCAGAGCGTGATGGTCTGTTTTGCGCCAAGATCTTTGGCCCGATCAAAGACTACGAATGCCTGTGCGGCAAGTACAAGCGTCTCAAGCACCGCGGTGTCGTCTGCGAAAAATGTGGCGTTGAGGTCACGCAGACCAAGGTACGTCGTGAGCGCATGGCGCACATCGATCTGGCCAGCCCAGTTGCGCACATCTGGTTCCTGAAGTCACTGCCGTCCCGCATTGGCTTGATGCTGGATATGACGCTGCGTGAAATTGAGCGCGTGCTGTATTTCGAGGCATTCGTCGTCGTTGAGCCAGGGCTGACGCCACTTGATCGTGGGCAGTTGATGTCCGACGAAGGCTACCTCGAGGCGATTGAGCAGTATGGCGACGAATTCGATGCCCGCATGGGTGCCGAAGCGGTGCACGAGATGCTGCGCACGATCGATCTGCAGACCGAAGTTGCCACGGTGCGCGAAGAAATCGCGGGTACCAATTCGGAAACCAAGATCAAGCGCTTGTCCAAGCGGCTGAAGCTGCTTGAGTCATTCATCGAGTCGGGCAATAAGCCGGAATGGATGGTGTTGACTGTGCTGCCAGTATTGCCGCCTGATCTGCGCCCACTGGTACCGTTGGACGGCGGCCGTTTCGCAACCTCTGACCTGAACGATCTGTATCGTCGCGTCATTAACCGCAACAATCGACTGCGTCGACTGCTCGAGCTTAATGCCCCGGACATCATTGTGCGCAACGAAAAACGCATGTTGCAGGAATCGGTTGACGCACTGCTCGACAACGGCCGACGTGGTCGTGCCATCACCGGCACCAACAAGCGTCCGCTGAAGTCCCTGGCAGACATGATCAAAGGCAAGCAGGGGCGTTTCCGCCAAAACTTGCTGGGTAAGCGCGTCGACTACTCTGGCCGTTCGGTCATCGTGGTTGGCCCGACGCTGAAACTGCACCAGTGCGGTTTGCCGAAGAAGATGGCGCTTGAGTTGTTCAAGCCGTTCATCTTTTCCAAGCTGCAACTGCGCGGTGAGGCGGCAACCATCAAGGCGGCCAAGAGACTGGTCGAGCGCGAAGGTCCTGAAGTCTGGGATATCCTGGAAGAGGTCATTCGTGAGCATCCGGTCATGTTGAACCGCGCGCCGACCTTGCATCGTCTGGGTATCCAGGCGTTTGAGCCAGTGCTGATCGAAGGTAAGGCGATTCAGCTGCATCCATTGGTTTGTACGGCGTTTAACGCTGACTTTGACGGTGACCAGATGGCGGTCCACGTACCGCTGTCGATCGAAGCGCAGCTCGAAGCGCGCGCATTGATGATGTCGTCGAACAACATTCTGTCGCCCGCTAACGGCGAGCCGATCATCGTGCCTTCGCAGGACGTTGTTCTTGGTCTGTACTACATGACACGCGAACGCATCGCGGCAAAGGGTGAAGGCATCGCGTTTGCCGACGTACAGGAGGTGCATCGCGCCTATGAGGCTGGCATTTGCGATTTGCAGGCACGCATCAAAGTACGGCTGAACGTGCGCACAGACGATACGGAAGGCCTGGCACTGCGCATGGTTGACACGACCGTCGGTCGCGCATTGCTGTCCGAGATCCTGCCAGAAGGCTTGTCGTTTGATCTTGTCAACCGCGACATGACCAAGAAAGCGATTTCGAATGTGCTGAACCAGTGCTATCGCATTGTTGGCCTGAAAGAATCCGTCGTGTTCGCGGACCAGTTGATGTACACGGGCTTCCGCTATGCCACACGCTCGGGCGTATCGATCGGTGTCAACGACATGGTCGTCCCGCAATCAAAAGATTCGATCTTGTCCGTGGCCGAAGCCGAAGTGAAAGAGATCCAGGACCAATACGCATCGGGTCTGGTAACCGATGGCGAGCGCTACAACAAGGTTGTCGATATCTGGTCTCACACCAACGACCAGGTGGCGAAAGCCATGATGGATAAGCTGGGCACCGAAGAGGTCGAGGCTGCCGATGGTAGCAGTGTGGCGCAAAAGTCGTTCAACTCGATTTTCATGATGGCCGACTCCGGCGCGCGTGGTTCTGCGGCGCAGATTCGTCAGCTTGCGGGTATGCGTGGCTTGATGGCCAAGCCGGACGGTTCAATCATCGAGACGCCGATTACGGCGAACTTCCGTGAAGGCCTGGACGTACTGCAGTACTTCATCTCGACTCACGGTGCGCGTAAGGGTCTTGCGGATACCGCGCTGAAAACGGCTAACTCTGGTTACCTGACGCGTCGCCTTGTTGACGTCGCCCAGGATCTGGTCGTGACCGAAGTCGATTGCGGTACCAGCGAAGGTCTGTTGATGATGCCGTTGGTCGAGGGTGGCGACGTGGTCGAGTCACTGCGTGATCGTGTTCTTGGCCGCACGCTGGCCGAGCCGGTACTGCACCCTGGTTCTGACAAGGTTGCAATTGACGCCGGCACGCTGCTGACAGAGAGCTCTGTGCAGTTGCTGGATGATCTTCAGATCGACCAAATCGTTGTACGCTCTGCCATAACCTGTGCAACTCGCTATGGCGTTTGTGCGCAGTGTTACGGTCGTGACCTCGCGCGCGGGCATCGTATTGCGATTGGTGAGGCGGTCGGCGTTATTGCCGCGCAGTCCATTGGTGAGCCGGGTACCCAGTTGACCATGCGCACCTTCCACATCGGTGGTGCGGCGTCACGTTCTGCCTCGGTCAACAATATCGAGATCAAGAACAAGGGCCAGATTCGCCTGAGCAATATCAAGACGGTCAAGCACACGAAGGGCTACCTTGTTGCCGTGTCGCGTTCGGGCGAGATCATTGTCTCGAACGAGGCGGGTCGTGAGCGGGAGCGTTACAAGCTGCCTTATGGGGCTGTGATCAACGTTGATGATGGCGCAGCGGTTAACCCAGGCGATATCGTCGCGAACTGGGATCCGCATACACACCCGGTTATCACCGAAGTGGGTGGCTACATTCGCTTCCGCGATTTCGTCGACGGCGTGACGGTCAACGAGCAGGTGGATGAAATCACCGGGTTGAGTAACATCGTCATTGCCGATCAGAGTCAGCTGGGTAGTGCCGGCAAGGATCTGCGTCCGGTGGCGATGCTGGTCGACAAGGATGGCAATGAGATTTTCTTTGCCAACACCGAGATTCCAGCCGTTTATGCGTTGCCGCCAGGTGCGATCGTGACGCACGAAGACGGTGCCGAAGTGTCTGTTGGTGACGTTATCGCGCGTATTCCTCAGGAATCATCCAAGACGCGTGACATCACCGGTGGTCTGCCACGTGTTGCTGACTTGTTCGAAGCCCGCAAGCCGAAAGAGTTTGCGATCATGGCTGAGCATAGCGGCACGGTCAGCTTCGGCAAGGAAACCAAAGGCAAGCGCCGTTTGGTGATCACGATGGAAGGCAGCGAGTCCTATGAAGAGCTCATTCCGAAGTGGCGCCATCTGAACGTGTTTGAGGGTGAGACGGTAACTCGCGGCGAAGTGATTGCCGACGGTGAGCCGAACCCGCACGATATTCTGCGACTGCGTGGTGCGGCTGCGCTGGCCGATTACCTTGTGCGGGAGATCCAGGACGTCTATCGCCTGCAGGGTGTGAAGATCAACGACAAGCACATCGAAGTGATCATTCGCCAGATGCTGCGCAAAGTGATCATCGCCGACGCGGGTGACAGCAACTACCTGCGAGGCGAGCAGGTCGACCGTGCGCGTGCTTATGAGGCTATCGAGCAGATGCAGGCGTCAGGCAAGAAAGAACCGACCTTTGATTCAGTCTTGCTGGGTATTACCAAGGCATCGCTGGCAACCGAATCGTTCATCTCCGCGGCATCCTTCCAGGAGACCACGCGCGTGCTGACTGAAGCTGCCGTGCGCGGCCTTCGCGACGATCTGCGCGGCCTTAAAGAGAACGTTATCGTCGGTCGTCTGATCCCTGCCGGTACCGGTTTCGCACACCATGCGGAGCGCCGTCGTACTCGTGAGCAGGAGCTTGCCGATGAGCTGGCGGGTCTGGAAGCGGCGAATGTGACAGAGGTATCTGATGGTGCCGAGGCCGTCGCAGATGGCGACACGCCAACCGAAGAGAGCGCGGAATAGGCTACATGGCCCATCCGGTTTCCGGTAACGGCAACTGGATGGGCCAGACCTCACAAGCGGTTTCACTTGACACCAGGCTTGTGCGATCCCTAAAATGCCCGCCCTCACCAAAGCCTGCGTGCCACAGGGCGCGCTGGGTGTTCCGGACCGGTTCCGGGGCAGGGTTTGTAGCGGCTTTTTGGCCGTACGAGGCCCGTTTTAAGGTTATTGCGGTTAGGACGGATGTCCTGACCCAGCAGCGTGCGCTCAGGCGTTTGCGCTTTTTGTGTTTGAGAAGAGTTAACGAAGAGAGGGCCAATGGCCACTATTAATCAGCTTGTTCGCAAGCCGCGTTCGACGAAGCGCGAAAAAAGCAACGTGCCGGCCCTTGAGGCGAGCCCGCAAAAGCGCGGCGTCTGCACGCGTGTGTATACAACGACACCCAAGAAGCCCAACTCGGCAATGCGTAAAGTCGCTCGTGTTCGCCTTACTAATGGCTTTGAAGTGACGAGTTATATCGGTGGCGAAGGGCACAATCTGCAAGAGCACTCCGTTGTGCTGATTCGCGGTGGTCGTGTTAAGGATTTGCCGGGTGTGCGTTACCACACCGTTCGTGGAACCCTCGATTGCGCCGGCGTTAACGATCGTCGCCAAGGCCGTTCTAAGTACGGCGCCAAGCGACCGAAGGGCTAGTCGCGCCATTTTATGATGTTCGGGCCGCATTGTGCAGGCCCGCCAGACAGGCCGCCTAAAGCGGCCATGACGAGAAGTTTGCTATGTCAAGAAGAAACCAGGCACCGAAGCGCAGCATCCTGCCGGATCCCAAGTACAAGAGTCAGCTGTTGGCCAAGTTCATGAACATGGTCATGACTGATGGCAAAAAGTCAGTGGCCGAGCGCATTATCTACGGTGCGCTGGATCGAATCAGTGATCGTTCTAACCAGAGCAGCGAGCAATCGCTTGAGCTATTGGAGCAAGCGCTTGAGAACATCAAGCCTGCAGTCGAAGTGAAGTCTCGCCGCGTCGGTGGTGCGACCTACCAGGTGCCTGTTGAAGTGCGTCCGCAGCGTCGTCAGACCCTGGCAATGCGCTGGGTGATTGATGCCGCCCGCAAGCGCAGTGAAAAGACCATGGCACAGCGACTCGCGCATGAGCTGATGGAAGCCGCTGACAACCGCGGCTCGGCGGTCAAGAAAAAAGAAGATGTGCATCGCATGGCCGAAGCCAACAAGGCGTTCTCGCACTATCGCTGGTAAGCGAGTGTCTGACATCTTTCCTTTGACGAGTAACTTCTGGTGGCCCGCACAACCCCGATAGAACGCTATCGCAATATTGGCATCATGGCTCATATTGATGCGGGCAAAACCACTACCACCGAACGGATCCTCTTCTACACCGGCGTCTCTCACAAAATCGGTGAGGTGCACGATGGTGCTGCCACCATGGACTGGATGGAGCAGGAGCAGGAGCGCGGCATTACGATCACCTCTGCTGCTACCACCTGTTTCTGGAGTGGTATGGATCAGCAATTTGATCAGCACCGCATCAATATCATTGACACCCCGGGCCACGTCGACTTCACCATTGAGGTTGAACGCAGCCTGCGCGTGCTTGATGGCGCTGTTACCGTTCTTTGCTCTGTAGGTGGCGTCGAGCCACAGACGGAGACGGTCTGGCGGCAAGGCAACAAGTACCGCGTGCCGCGCATGATCTTTGTCAACAAGATGGATCGTGCCGGGGCGGACTACCTGCGTGTCGTCAAACAAGTAGAGACGCGGCTAGGTGCTACACCTGTGCCCATTCAGCTACCCATTGGTGCTGAAGAGCACTTTGCCGGTGTGATCGACCTTGTCGGCATGCGCGCCATCTACTGGCAGGAAGGCAACATGGGCATGACCTATGATGCGCGCGATATCCCGGCGGAACTGCTCGGCGAGGCCGAGCTTTGGCGCGAAAAAATGATCGAAGCCGCCGCGGAAGGCGATGAAGCGCTACTCGAGCGCTATCTGGAAACGGGCGAGTTATCGATCGATGAGATCAAGCGTGGCCTGCGCGCTCGTACTCTGGCCAATGAGATTGTGTTGACGATGTGCGGTTCTGCGTTCAAGAACAAGGGCGTGCAGGCGATGCTGGATGCGGTTATCGAGTTCATGCCATCGCCAGTGGATGTGCCGCCGATCACGGGGGTTCTGGACGATGAATCCGAGGCGACCCGCGAGTCAAGCGATGACGGTCCCTTTGCGGCATTGGCATTCAAGATTGCGACGGACCCGTTTGTCGGTAACCTCACGTTTTTCCGGGTTTACTCAGGCGTGCTGAACTCGGGCGATATGATTTTCAACCCCGTGAAGGGTAAGAAGGAGCGCATTGGCCGTATCTTACAAATGCACTCCAATAACCGCGAAGAGATTAAAGAAGTCCGTGCCGGTGACATCGCAGCTGCGGTTGGTCTCAAGGATGTCACGACCGGTGACACGCTGACCGACGCCAAGAACATCATTACGCTTGAGCGGATGGAATTCCCCGAGCCCGTTATTGCCGTGGCGGTCGAGCCGAAGACCAAGGCGGACCAGGAAAAGATGGGCATTGCGCTGCAAAAGCTGGCCAAGGAAGACCCGTCGTTCCGTGTCCACACGGATGAAGAGTCTGGCCAGACCATTATTTCGGGCATGGGCGAGTTGCACCTTGAGATCATCGTCGATCGCATGAAGCGCGAGTTCAACGTCGACGCCAACGTTGGTAAACCCCAGGTCGCCTATCGTGAAACCATTCGCGCTGCGGTTGAGCAGGAGGGCAAGTTCGTGCGCCAATCGGGCGGACGCGGGCAATACGGCCACGTATTCCTGAAGATCGAGCCGCGTGAGCCAGGTTCAGGCTATGAGTTCGTGAACGCTGTGGTCGGTGGTGTGGTGCCCAAAGAGTACATCCCGGCTGTCGACAAAGGTGTCCAGGAGCAGATGGAAAACGGCGTCGTTGCTGGCTACCCGGTCGTCGATTGCCGGGTCACGCTGTACGATGGGTCCTATCACGACGTTGACTCCAGCGAAATGGCGTTTAAGATTGCCGGCTCGATGTGTTTCCGCGAGGGCGCGTCGCGCGCTGAGCCGGTATTGCTCGAGCCGATAATGAAGGTCGAAGTGGTTACCCCTGAGGACTACTTTGGCGATGTGATGGGTGATTTGAACCGCAGGCGCGGCATGCCGCAGGGCATGGACGACTCGCCATCAGGTAAGGTGTTGCGGGCAGAAGTCCCGTTATCAGAGATGTTTGGGTACGCGACCGATTTGCGATCAATGTCGCAGGGGCGTGCCAGTTACTCAATGGAATTTGGCAAGTATGCCGAGGTGCCGCAAAGTGTCACGGACACGATAACCGGCAAGTAGTTGGCCATAGCGGCCGACAAAGGTGCGCGCGAGCGCGTTTGTAAGCAACCGTAACGTTCAGACCGGAGACGAGGTCGATGTCAAAAGAGAAATTTGAAAGAACCAAACCGCACGTAAACGTAGGCACGATTGGGCACGTTGACCATGGTAAGACGACGCTGACGGCGGCGCTGACCAAGTGCATGGCGGAGAAGCACGGTG
>JBCCCC010000119.1:0-10244 GCA_039033695.1 Pseudomonadota bacterium
CGGTTGGTCGTATGACGCTGCCAGTGAGTACTTCGTATCCGGTGCGAACGGCAGTGGGTCACCATCATTCTTGGATTCCGAGTCTGAGATTGCGATACCGCCATTCAGCGTGAGCTGGTCTGTTGCAGCCCACAGCACATCTACTTCTACGCCTTGGGTTTCAACATCGCCGCCGTTGGTGAAGCCCGTAATCGTCGTGCCGTCCGAGTCATCGAAGTCGTTCGCTTGGAAGTCTTCGATTTCGGCAGAATACACAGCGACGCTGGCAAAGCCCCAAGTACCCTGCATTTTCATGCCCAGCTCGATGCTGTCTGACGTCTCCGCTTCAATCGGGTTAAGGTCATTCTCGCTCATGTTGTAGAACACGTTGAATGCAGGACCTTTATAGCCGGTGCTGTACGTGGCGTATGCCATGGATGAGTCGCTGACATCCCATTGCACGCCAATGCGGCCCGACACGTCGGTTTCATCGGTTGTACCTGAGAAGTTTGTGTCTTCGGTGCGCGGTCTGACGCCAACGCCCCGACGACCGAACTCATCCAAGTTCACGCGGTTGTGGTTGAACGAAACTTCATCGCGCGTGTAGCGCAAGCCGGCCAACAGCCGGAAGCGATCACTGAGGTTGTAGCTACCTTGTCCGAACACGGCGTAGTTCTCGAACTCGGTATCCATGAACCCGGTCGCCGCGACAATATCGTTAGCGTTACAGGTAATGTTGTTGGCCGCAATGAAGGCCGCAACGTCTGTAGGCGTGTTTGGCAAGCCCAGTGTGTTGCCAAGGTGATCCGTGATTGCCTGATCGAGTTGGCCGTTGTTGTTTTGACAGCTCGCGTCGCGCGTGAAGTTGCGCTGTGACTCGATGTTCCAGTAGAAGAAGCCGACCTGGTACTCGTACTTGTCATTCAGCGGTGACGTCAGTCGCAACTCTTGCGAGAGCTGGCGCCATTCCTGCGGGCCGACATCATGCAGTTGGAATGGTACGCCGAAGACCGGCTCAGTGCTGTCGCCGGCGATCGACGTGAAGTCGCCTTCGCGGAACTCGGTATTTTCCCAGGTCCGCTGCGCTGTAATCGACGTGAACGTGTAGTCGCCAACATCAGCGGTCACTTGAATAGACATCGCCGTGGTTGAGTCCAGTGTTCGGGTCTCAAAGTCGTGATCGACCAGACGTTGGTCAAGATCGAGGCCAGTGCCAGACGGTGCTGCTTCAGACGCCGGGTTACGGCCGCTGGGGCGTGCTTCGAGGTCGGCGCAGCAATCGTTGTCTGCATCATAGTCTTCGTAAATGAACAAAACGGACATGGTGTCCGAGACGTCGTAGTCGAGCATCGCGCGGATACCCTGGCGGTCGTAGCCGTTAACCGTCTCGTTGTTGAACACGTTCTGGATGTAGCCGTCGAATTCGCTACTCAGCATGGTGATGCTGCCGCGCAGGTCATCGGTGATTGGACCGGACACCCGAGCACGCAGCTGGTACTCGCTATCCTGGAAGAACGTCCCGCTAACATACCCCTCAAGCTCATCGCTTGGCTTTTTGGTCGTGATGTTAACGACGCCAGCCGACGCATTCTTGCCGAACAGGGTGCCTTGCGGGCCGCGCAGAACTTCGACGCGCTCGAGGTCGTACAGATCACCAAAAGCCTGGCCGGAGCGACCAAGCACGACGTTATCCACGACTGTCGATACGCTGGGTTCTGCTGCGACGCTGAAGGAGATGGTGCCGATGCCGCGTACGGTCAGCGCACTGTTGCGGGTCGTATTGCCGGTCCTGAAACTGACCGACGGGATGAGCGCCTGCAACTGCTCAAGGTTGTTAGAAAACGACGACTCGATCTGCTCACTGCTGAGCAATGATACGGCCACGGGTACGTCGGTGATGTTTTCCTCGCGCTTTTGAGCGGTAACGATGATCTCTTCGAGTACGCCCTGCGCAAATACGGGTGCAGGTGCACCCAGTGAGCCCACGATGGCCGCGGCCATTGCCAGGCAAGTGCCTTGTTTCCAACGCATTACTGTATCCCCCCAGTAGTTGACAATCGATGGCCCACGGTCCCGCGTGCGGCAGCCATGGTGCCTTGGAACGCCCTTTTTACGCTCGCATTATCAAAAATGCAAACGTTTGTATTTTGTTGCGACGCAGCATCAACGGGTGCGGATGACAGGATTTTTCGGGCATCAAGCGGGGTCGGGAGTCGCCCGCCACCATACCAGCAGATTCAGTGCGAACAGCGCCCCGACCAACGTGGCGAACAGGCTGCCCATGCCACCGACAAGCCCAATGGGCGAGAACAGCAGGTAGAGAAACACGACCGCGCTGAGCAGTGAGAATGCGGCCGGTCGCGCAAACCGCCACGGCGTCAGGTCCACTTCATGATTTGGGGCGTAGCGCCATTCGGTGGCTGCCGGACGTAGTTTGCCGAGCACCAGCATGATGCCAACCTCAATGATGAACAGTACTGCATACAAATGCAGGAAGTGCATTGTCACGACATCGTCGAACACAAACTTGGCCAGGCCATAGGCAATGATATGGAACACGATAACGATCTTTGCAGCCAGAGCCGGGACGCGCCGCGTAAACAAGCCGACAATGACGATGGCGACCACAGGAATGTTGTAGAACCCTGTGAAGATTCGAATGATCTGCCACAGACCATCGGGCGCGTACTGAAGCAGCGGTGCGACAACGAAAGAAAACAGGGCAATCACAACGCTGGCGATCTTGGCCACGCGTAGCATGTCGCGGTCGCTCGGTGGTGTCTTGCGCATTGGCGCGTAGACATCCAGGCAGAACAGGGTGGCCGCGCTGTTCAGTAGCGAGTTAAACGAGCTGAACACAGCACCCAACAGTACCGCCAGGAAAAAGCCGGACAGGTAGGCGGGCAATACATCGCGAATTAGTTGCGGGTATGCCAGATCGATCGATGCAAGGCCACTGCCGTATAAATGGAACGCGATCACGCCGGGCAACATCATCATGAACGGCACCATGATCTTGAACAGCCCGGAGAACAACACGCCTTTCTGGCCCTCGGCCAGGTTCTTTGCACCCAATGTACGCTGGATCACGTATTGGTTGGTGCACCAGTAAAACAAGTTGGCAAAGATCATGCCGGTGAAGATCGTCGCAAACGGCGTCGGGTCTTGCGGCCCGCCGATCGCATTCAGTTTGTGCGTATGCTCGCTGGTGATAATGCCGAGGCCGGCAGAGACGCTGCCATTTCCCAGCGCCGCCAGGCCGAGCACCGGTACCAATACGCCGATAATCAACAAACCGACACCGTTGAGTGTATCGGACACGGCGACCGCCTTCAGACCGCCGAATATCGCATACACCGCACCGATGCAGCCGATTGTTACGATGGTGATGACCAGCGCCTCGCTGTAACCCACATTCAACAGTTGAGGCACATCGAACAATCGCAAAACGGCGATGGAGCCGGAGTAGAGCACGGATGGGATAGTCACAAGCCCATAGCCCACCATGAACAGCACGACGGACATGCGGCGCACCGTGTCATCGAATCGAGCGTTCAAAAACTCCGGCAGGGTTGTGAATGCGCCAGCCAGATAACGCGGCAGGAAAATCAGCGCCATGCAAATCGTCGCAAACGCCGCTGTGACTTCCCACGCCATGCTGCTCAGGTTGAAGCCATAGGCTGAACCGTTCAGCCCGATCAACTGTTCTGCGGATAAGTTGGTCAGCAGCATACTGCCTGCGATAAACACGCCAGTGAGGCTCCTGCCAGCAAGGAAATAACCGTCTTTCGTTGCCACTTCGCCGCGCGTTTTGAGATAAGACACGTAGGCGACGACCGCCATGAAAAAAACGCAGCTAGCGACCGTGACAATTAGGCCCGTCGAATCCATCTCAATCCCCCACGCGCGGCTGGCCGCCCCCGCGACCAACTCTCATAACGCGCCGATACGCTACGCCATGCGCGCGCGTATTGCCAATAGCTGTTGCACGCCTGGTCCGCCGAGGCGGCACGCTCAGCGGTTCTGGTCAGCGCATGTAACTAGTTGGGTTGATTGGCAATAACGCCATGCTTGCGGGCTTGTCCCTCGACAAAACGCACGGCGCGCGAGCGCTGGCCGTAGGATCGCTTAAAGCCGAGCAGGTCTTGCTCGTAGCGCCGGTAGTGACTGCGGCACCAATCGATCTTTGCGATGGAGTTCGTCTTGTCTGCGCTGACATCGACCTGTTCGCAAAGGCGGGTGCTGGCCCACCAGCGATCGATATCCTTACCGAATCCGCTGGCGGCGGTGGCGCCTGCTTTTTGCAACGCTTCGACGAGTGTGTCGCGCTCGGCGAAACAGTCGTAGGCGCCCTGATACAGGTGCGTCGATCGGTCCTCTTCGTACAGGCAGGCCGTGGCAATGATCTTGGTTGGGTCCGCCGTTTCTTCAATAGTTCGGGTGGCAACTTGCTGACTATTCGTGAATACGACGGCCAGGTGCTCACTGTTCTGGTGGTCCCATGGACGCCTTAGGTCCATCTCGGCTAACCAGTTCCGAAATGCCGTCTCGTCAAAGGTTGCGGTCGTGAACACGCGGAACACTTCGTCGCCACGAACCTTGCCGTAGGTGCTTACGCCGCGTTCAAACACCGGCCCGCCGACTTGATAGGTAACGAGCTTCGAGATCACAATGACTAATGGCACCACAGGTACGGCCAGCCACAGCTTTGTTGGTAATGGTGAGCGCTGTTGCATCAAAGCCCAAACGAGCAGGAAGAACGCATCGCAGGTCACAAAAAGCAGTACCGGGTTACTCTCGAATCGCAGTATTGAGCCACTTGGGTCATAGTCTGTGAATATCGCGTTGACGAGGCGCTCAAAGTCGACATGCAGCGTGAGCGCGACGGCGAGGAGCAGTGCCGCGGTGAATGGCAGCAGATTACTCACGCGGCCGGGGAGTTTTTGCCGCGCCAGCACGATCATCGCGAGCACAGCAAAGCTCGGCACATGGAATACACCACCGGCCACTGGGATCGGTATGAGAAACTCGCCGAGTGCACTGCCAGTGCCCCAGATACCTGTCCAACCGAGGGCGCCAGCGATCAAGGCTGGCGTGACCCAGGCGATGAGTAGAAAAATGCCTCGCATATCAATACCCTAGCGTTAGCGCAGCAGTAAATATATGAGGTAGTTCACATCCTTGTATCCTGCTTGCTGGGACAGTGTATGGCGCCGCAGCAGCCAATGAGTATGGGGCGAGAGCCCCGGAGGCGCCAAACGCCGGTAACGTCGAGGTCTTGGAATGTTTGTAGTCACGAATCGTCAGGTCAGCAATCGCAAGGGTCTGGGCCAGTTTGGCAAAAAGCCAAACGAGAAGGGCCCGCATGAAATTCGTTTATTCGATGTGCAGCGCAGCGGTCGCCGTTGGGAGGTCGAACTACTGGATGATGTGTTGCATCACAATACGGTGCGCGCATTGATCGACAAGCACGGTCTGGAGATCGATCAAGGCGCAAAGCGCTATGCCAGTCTCAAAGTAGCGTGCGACATCGCCGAACAAGCCCGTTGTGACAAGAAAAACATCGTTATCTATGTGCACGGTTACAACAATGACATGGATGACGTGCTTCGCTCAGCACAGGCGATCGCCGAGACTCACGGGGTGATCGTGGTGCCTTTCTCGTGGCCTGCCAATGGGGGTGGTGCCGTGTCCGGCACACTCAGCTACAAGGCTGACAAACGCGATGCGCGGGCATCGGTCGGTGCCTTTGATCGCATGTTGATGAAGTCGGTCGAGTACCTGAACCTGATCAGTGAGGGACGTCGCCGGCGGCTGTGGCTTGAGGCGAGCAAGCGGCACAAACACAATCAGCAGGAACGCGATGCGTTGTACGCCAAATTGCTGGACCGTGAGTGCCCGTTCACGGTCAACCTGATGTTGCATAGCATGGGCAACTATTTGTACAAGCAGCTACTCAAATCGACTGCATCCGAGGCAACAACACTGCTTTTTGATAATGTGATCCTGGCCGCTGCGGACGTCAACAATGCAGATCATGCGGCGTGGCTTGATCGTATCCGCTGCCGCAAGCGAGTCTATGTTGCGATCAATGAAAACGACTTTGCGTTGCGCGCATCACGCGCAAAAGCAGGCGAGGCGCAATTGGCACGATTGGGCCATGTGACCTACGGGCTACATGCCGAAAAAGCAGTCTATGTCGACTTTACAGATGCCAAGGCGGTTGGCAGCTCGCACGGCTATTTCATCGGTGAACCGGTGCAGCGCAATACAGCCGTCAAGCATTTTTTCAGAGATGCGCTGAATGGCGCACGCGCCGAACGTATGTTGGACTATGACGCCGAGAAGAACGTTTATCGTCTGTAAGCGTGAATCACGCGCGTGCGTCCTTCGGCGATCCCATGACCACATAGCTTGAGATTGAGTTGACTTGCGGCAGTGTGCCCAGCACGTCAGTGTGAAACACCTTGTACGCGTGCAGATTTGCGACTTCGACGCGCAGCAGGTATTCGAAGGTGCCGGTTGTGTTGTGACACTCCCTTACCTCCGGGGATTTGACGACTGAGCGTTCAAACGCCTTTTGCGATTTCTTTGAGTGATCGGATAACCCCACCGCGACATAGGCGACAAATCCGATGCCGAGCGCGTCCGGATTTAGTACCGCGCGATAGCCGCTGATGACGCCGCTACGCTCCAGCTCCTGTGTCCTGCGCAAACACGCGGAGGGCGATAGTCCGACTCGATCAGCCAGATCGATGTTACTGATTCGCCCGTCTTTGGATAGTTCTTGCAATATACGTGCGTTGATTGAGTCAATTTTCGTCATAAGTTGTGATAATGCGCGGAATATAGACGAATACGCAAGCTAATTCGGTGATTATTCCCACATACTTGCAGCATGAGTATGGAAACCTTGCTTGCCCTTGCAGCCTTCGCGCTGGTGAGTTCGATCACGCCAGGGCCCAACAATCTGATGCTGATGGCATCAGGCGCTAACTTTGGCTTTCGTCGTTCGCTGCCGCATATGCTGGGCGTCGGGCTCGGCTTCATGTTGATGTTACTGATTGTTGGCGCCGGTCTGATGGGACTGTTTCAAGCCGTGCCGGCAAGCTATCTGGTGCTCAAGGTATGTAGCATCGCTTATCTGTTGTTTCTTGCCTGGAAGATCGCCAACGCCGCCCCACCGACGGAGGCATCAGCTTCGGGCAAGCCGTTTACATTTCTGCAAGCCGCACTGTTTCAATGGGTCAACCCGAAAGCCTGGGTCATGGCGCTAACTGCTATAAGTGTCTATGCGCCGGAGCGCGCGATGTCGCAAGTCGTCACCGTGGTCTTGGTCTTCGGCCTGATCAATTTGCCCTCGGTGAGCAGCTGGACTGTACTTGGACAACAAATGCGTCGTTGGTTGACGAGTCCGGCGCGATTGCGAACGTTCAATGTCACGATGGCGATACTTCTGGTGATGTCGCTATACCCGGTACTGGTCCCTGAGTCCGCATAAGCGCTAACGCCGGCCGCTATTGACCGGCGTGACCTATTTCGACATGCGCTTTGACAAGGCGGAGTGCGGCCCTCGTGCTGGATCCGGCATCGGCCGTGCGGTTCAGCCCGCAACCCGCAGCTCAACGCGGCTAGTGCATCTCTTCGCCGCCGCTGACGTTGATCGCTTCACCCGTAATGTACTGCGCGGCATCTGTTGCCAGGAACGCGACCGTGTTGGCGGTGTCTTCCGGCAGGCCAGGACGGCCTAGCGGAATACGCCCAGCCAGCGCAGTACGATATTCCTCGACGCTAACGCCGCGGAACTTGGCGAAATACTCGTTTTGCTTGGCGCCAAGCCCAGTGGTGACATGATTCGGGCAAACCGCGTTCACCGTTATCCCGTGGCTGCCAAGGTCAATTGCGCAGGTTCGCGTTAGCCCGATCATGCCGTGCTTCGATGCGCAGTAGGGCGCCATGTGCGGGAAGCCCGATTTAGCAGCTTGGCTTGCGATGTTGATGATGCGACCACCGCTGCCCTGCTTGATCATTTGAGCGCTAGCGGCCTGGCTGCACAAGAAAGCGCCCGTCAGGTTGACATCAATGACGAGATCCCAGTCGGCCTTGGTCAGGTCCTGTAGCGACTTCATGACAAAGCCGACACCGGCGTTATTGACCATAATGTCGACGCTACCCAGTTGCTCAACGGTGGTATCGATCAGCGCTTTGACCTGATGCTCGTCGCGCACATCGCAGGGATGCGCGATGACACGCGTACCGTGTTCCTTGAGCGCCTCGACGGTTTCGAGCATCTCGTCGCTGTTGCCAATATCGCTGTCGTCGAGTTGGTTCTTGGCATCCCCGAGGTCGGTAACGACGACGTCTGCGCCACGTTCGGCAAGTGCAACCAGAATTGCTTTGCCAAGTCCCTTGGCTCTCGCGCTACCTGTGCAAATTGCTACCTTGCCAGTCAGGTCTTTCATCTTACTACTCCTAATACAGCGATTCGCAAACGATAAACTTCGGGTTGTCGGCGAAGCCGCGAAATGCCGCGGCGACCGCTTGCATGGCCTCTGTGCTGACATCCTGACCAAATTTGGTCATGTCGTTAACGTTAATGACTTCGATGTACTGGAACGGCGGTGCATCATCGTTGCCGAGCATGGAGACCGCTTTGAGCCCTGTGAAGCCAGCCACCGATGGCAGCTTTCGCACTGTTGGCAAGTCGGTTGTGCGCGCCCAGTGTTCGTAGTCGGCACGTTGTTCGTCATTTTGCAGGTTGAACAGGACAATGATCGTGGTCATGGCGAGCTCCAGGCTAGAATCGCCCCATAAACTACCAGAGGTCAGCTCGGCCATCTGCATTTATGTACGCGGTGCCGACCGGGGACGGCAAAAAGTTGACCCCTGCCGCCGGCATTTGTATGTTGACGAGTTAGCCTGTCATCTGCATTTTTCGGCGAGGTATTCCGAATGATTAATGATCTGACCCATGACATGAGTATTGCCAGTACGCGCGACGAGCGTGCGCGCAAGAGTTTCGTCGCAACGCTGCGTGGCCACGTCCTGGTAACGATGGCGGATGCCATGCACCAGCAGTATCACAACGAGATCGCGCCGGCGTTTGAGCGTGAGCATGGCCGCGCGCCAGCCGATGGCCCGGAAGTGCACAAGCTCATGAAAGAGCAGGATTACTTCAAGTTTTACTCGAGTATCCGCTACAACGCGCAGGAGATGGTCTGGCGCTCGGTGATCCCGACGGTTGAACGCAACCTCGAAGACCTGGCGACCCGAGCAAAGGAGATGTCGGATAAGGAGGTTGGCGGCACGCTAACGCTGGATCCGGACATGCAGGTGCCGAAGAATGTCACCAAGCTCGACGTACATCTTGCGCCTGGCTGCTATCACAGCGAGTTCGTTGCGGACGATGTTGCGACAGGCGCGGTGTACGACCAGGGGCTGAACGTGTTCGCGGCCAACATGATGGGCGAGGACTTGTGCGACATCGGTGATTCGATGTCCAACTATGCGCGTCTGCGCCACCCCGAATTGAAGCCGCAGCGCATACTGGATATGGGCTGTACGGTCGGGCACAACACGTTGCCCTGGGCCAAGAACTTCCCGGATGCCGAAGTGCATGCCATCGACGTGGCCGCGCCGGCGCTTCGGTATGCGCATGCCCGTGCCCAGGCGCTCGGTGTTCCCGTGCACTACCGGCAAATGAACGCGACGAGCATGGACTATCCCGACAACCATTTCGATATTGTGTTCTCGTCGATGTTCCTGCATGAGTTGCCGCTCAAGGACATCCGTGCCGCGCTTGCTGAGGCGTATCGTGTGCTCAAGCCCGGCGGCATGTTGCTGACGATGGAGTTACCACCTAATGACCAGTCGGCGGCTTACGACAGCTTCTACCTCGACTGGGATTGCTACTACAACCAGGAGCCATTCTACAAGGCGTTCCGTGACCAACACTATCTCGACCTGACCACCAAGGCTGGGTTTGCGCCGGACACCTACTTCGATACGGTCATGCCGAGCTGGGGCAATACGACTGAGCAGGATTTCACGGATGTGATCCATGCAGAAGGCAAGTTCAATGATAAGACTGGCCGCTTGACGGATGGCATCTGCTGGTATGGCTTCGGTGCGTGGAAGTAGTGTTGCTGACAGCCTTGGGGGCGTTCAATGAGTAAGATGCCGTTGACGGCGCGTGGTCGCAGGCCCGCTTTCTTTGAAGACAAGGCTATCGATTCGATGGTCACTATCATGCTGGAGCTGATGAC
>JBCCCC010000120.1:0-10242 GCA_039033695.1 Pseudomonadota bacterium
GCCCGTCAAACCCAATGCTGACAAGCGCTTTGCTCATCCGAGCGTTGCGCGCTTTCTGTCAGCCGTTTGCCAGTGAGCAGAATAGGCCAGGAATTGCCGGGAGACTCTTCGTCCAAGTCCAGATCAAATAGCGGCGCCAGCAGGCTGCCGATCGGCATTAACTAACCTGAGCGATGCTCACTGATGTCCAGCAATCGCAATTTGCCTCACTTCAGGAAATCACAGCCATAGCTCGCTCCGTCACCCAGTCCAGCGGACGTTAACAAACGCGGGCTTTAGCCGAAGTCGCCCGTCATCCCAGGTCAATCGCAAACTCCGGCAGGTAGCGTCCGGGGATACTCGCCGATTCACGCTCACCGACCAGCACCGCGCCAGCCGCGCCGTAGAATGCCGTGGCGTTCGGATCACCCTGAATCACCATGCAACGGGCACCTAACGCCTTTGCATGTTGTTTCGCATGCTCGACAAGTACCTTACCGATACCGGCGCGCATGATCTCAGGCGCGACAAACAACATGTCCAGCTCGTAGCGGTCGGCCGATGATCTGACCAACGCATAGAACCCCACGGCAAGACCATTCGAATCAGCAATAAAGCAATGTCTGTCTCCATCTCGCAGTTGAGCCTCAGTGACAGTCAACTCATCACGGCAGGCCCGCATGAAGGACTCAGAGTATCCCCACGACGCCTTGGAGCGGAACGCCAGTTGGCTAAGGGTCAAGTGGTCATCAGGAGATGCACGACGAAAGCAGACCTTAGATGGCACGACAGTTGTACCTGCGTTGCGTCAGGGCGCGCATAACCTGGCTCCCGGTAGCCACCCTACCTTGCAAGACTGTTTGCTCGCAATTGCACGAGCTGTCGGCCAGTGATCAGAAGAACAACAACGCAAAATAGAATCATTGGCAAGAGCGCATCCTGGTAATTGTTTGGATGCCATGCGATCGTCGCGATGGCTAAGTTCGCCAGGAGCACCAGGGTAATAAGTGCGCGACAAAATCGCGGCTTGTCCGACAGAAAATAGGCTGGAACCGCCAAGAACAGACCGAGCGTCGCATACCAGAAACTCAGCTCACTCGCACGAAGCGATTCAGTCGACACAAAGACCGATGCAAGAAATGCGAGCAACCCGAAACCGAAGATTACCTCTTGCAACAACAAGTCAGCACGGCCATCAACGATACGACCTCTCGCACCGGCCAATCTCGCGAGCTTTTGGTAGCCACCTAGATGCGGCATATTAACCCTGTATGATTCTGCGGAATAGAAATGGTAGCATCGCCCCGGCCAATCAAGCGGATTGCCTGCATCATTGACAAGGCGCGTGATTCCGGCTAGCGGGAAACCAGCCCCGCTTTCGACAGCGCCGATAGGATGCAGATACTCAGCGCACTATCACTCGCTTGTTCGTCAACAGTATAGGAACCGAATGACGCCGGTGGCTCAGACGCGGCATAAACCTCCTTTGGATCCTCGCCGCGACGAATCATCTCACGCTCAATCGCCGACAAAACACACTCGGCCATCTCGCCGGCAGCTGTCCACCCAACCTCTCGCGCGTCGTGCTCTGAAAGCCCCGACTCGATAAGGTTGGTCGTTACGGACCCGTGTTTGTCGCCATAAAGCTGCTCCTGCAATAAGTCTTTGTAGGCGCCGCGCTTCTCGTGCCAACCGGAGAATGCACTGCTCATTACCATCCATGCTCCGACTAACGTCAACAGCAAGCCGCGCATGCGCCTTGTGATAGATGGAGGAGCGCTGACTTGCGACGCAACGCGTTCAGCGCTAAGCCGAGCAGGTACGACATGACGAGCTTGCCTATAAGACTGTTGCCTGGTCATTTGGAGTCACTACACCTCTGCCTCTTCCTTGAGCTATTCCTCGCGTGTAACCTCGATCATGATCAGCAGCGACACTGAGCAGCAATGCGTCGATTCAGCAAGAGAATCAAAGCTGTTGCTCCCTTGGAGTTTGAGCAACTTGAGGCCCGGGCGACACTCGCCCTGCATTACTGCGGTCGCTAGCTCGCATCGTTGTCTTTCTTGGTTTTGCGATGTGCATCAGCAATCGCATCGGTCATTCTTGCGTCAAGCGAAGCGCGAGGCTTACCACCCGCGAATCGAAAGGCAACTAGCAATGCGCCAATGAACGGCATAAAGAAAATCACGACATACCACAGCAGCCTTTCCGACAACGATTCAATCTTTGCGCGCGAGACCAACGTGGCGGCCCAGGCCACAAGTACAATCCACACCGCGAATGCCGCGATCACGACACCACGATGATTGCTGATACTCACCATAACATTTTGCCAGCCGGCGCTAGCGGTTAACGACAAGACCTGACTCACGGTGAATACCCTATGGCCAACAAGAAAAGAACGCTCAAGCGAGTTTGATCTATCACATTACCCAAAAATTGCACTCACCGCACGCACAAGCACTGGCTTAGTCAAAACGTCTCATGACCTTATGTTTACTATCAAAACAAGTTGAAACCACATGGCAAGCACGGCTAAGAAGTTAACCGTGAACACAATGCCTCGCAGGCGGATACTATTCCCCAGAATTTGCACGAGGCTGTGCAGGATACGACCTCCCACAAAAATCCAGGCAGCGACGATAAAGCTGGCGTTGGCCGCCACACCGGTCAAGATCCCCAATAGACCTGCTGCATAAAAAAGCACTGGCCACTCAAATTGATTGCTAAGGTTCGCGCTGACTCTTGACTCAAATCGTTTCCATAGATCGGTGCCTTCGGGCTTCAATCCGACACCCCAAACGCTCGGCGCCCTGGCGATCGTGAGCGCCATGTATAGCACGACGACCCAGCAAACATGGGCCAGCATAGAGCACAGTATTGGCCCGGCCTCAAACATGAGACCCGCACTGCAATCGCAAAAGGTGGTCGATGTCGGAAAAACCCATACGCCGTTCTACCGCTGAAGTCTGGCGAGCTTTCGACGCAATGATATCGCCCAAGCCAACGGCAACAAGGCTATGAGGAGGCCGAGCACGAAACCCTTGATCGTGTATCGAATAGGCATACCGGTATCGATATCGTGGCGATGATTCCAAAGCTCGGTTATCTTGCCGTCTTCAAATCGAAAGACGTTGATGATCGGCAAGTCATCTCGCCCATGGAGAATCCTACCGAGGAAAGTCGTCGGCTCAAATTGCCAGGTCCAGCGAGTTGCAACCAAGTCGCCCTCCGCAATCTGGAAGTCGATGCTGCCGGACATCTCACCGTTCGCCCAAAAGAAATCAGCGATTTCCTTTTGCTCAATCGCAGGTTCAATCACGCCCTTACGATCGCCTATGTCATGCGCGACATACGTATCCGCCATATAGCTGGCGTACTGATCCGTATTTCGCGTAAACCATAGATCCTGGTAGAAGCCTCGCGCTAATGCCTTATTGCTCGCCTCGATCTCGGACCCGCTCTGCTCAGCAAGGCCGACGTCCGAAATCAAGAACATCAGCAACACGATTAGCACGGGGATACACTGTGAAGAAAGCCATCCAGGCATCGAATCACCTCCTGAGCGAGAGCACGGAATTGGAGTTACTCATCCTTGCATTCTGGCTTCGCGCTTTTCTTGATCAAACAAACGACCAGTGACTGACACACCCGCGTCGCTGCGTTGAGTTTCTTGAACCGAGACCCCGCACTGCAACCCGACTTCGACTCGCGTTGCAGGCGACGACACCGCGCGATTATGACATTCGCGATCTACTCAATTCGCATGCCTCGACTCGCCATCCGCTACAGACCTAGCGCCGCGTCGTGAGCCTGTGTCGGAAACTTCTGTACCAGCGTAGTCAATTCCGCATTCACCTGCACGCCCAGTCACACCGCCTTAGCGCGTGGTCTCTGGCCGCGAATCCGCTTCGGCAAGTGCATAAACGAATGCAGGCACCGTAGCACCGCCGGCAAGCTGCACCTGGACGCTCGTGCGTGCGTAGGCCCCGCCTTCAAAACTGTCCAACGCGTTCCAATGATCGGGCAAGTATTCAGACGTCAGCAAATAGCCCTCGACCACATCACCATCAGCCGACGGCACAATGCCCGGATAGCCCATACTGGCGCCCCACCCTTGATCCAGAAGATGTCCGCGCAGCGTCGCTGACTCCCAGGTGCCAGCGCAACCGGAGAGTATGTGATGGTTGGCGCGGCCAGGTGCAAGCGTTCCGTAGACAAACAGCCTGACCGGTTTGTGTACCAAATCAGTCATAGCTCACGAGGCAATAAAGACGAACATATCTCGCGCTTGCCGACCTCATCAACGATAGCGGTATCGCATCACCCATGTCGAAGCAGCGCGATGCCAACGGCAACAAACCAAATGATCTGACTAAGACCAAACACGGCGCCGAGAACCGTCAATGCAGGCACAACCGTTGCGATACCCGCAACGCCAACCACAATGCCGAGCCAATTTATCGCTGCCGGTAGTACGCTGCTGCGAAGCGCTGCGATGCTCACTAGTAAGACCCAAATGCCGCCGACGACTTCCACGCCGCCGCCGAGCCCGTCCTGGATCACTCCAATAACCAACCAGGCAGCGGCGGCTTGCTCGGGGCTGCGCGTAAACATGTCAGCCATCGCTGAGACACCGACACTGGCTACCATGCCGCTGGCAATCACAAGGCCCGCCCAGATCAATCCGAATGGTGTCGCGATCGACATTAGTCTGATACTACCCTCTTCGAGCAACTGATGAAGCGTTACGGACAGCACCACGAGCGCGACGCCAAACACAACATAGATGAGAATGTTCCATGACTGGAACAACGCCTGACGATCAAGTATGAACGCCAGCTTTTGCACTTGGGACCAGCCCTGCGTGTCGCCCGGGTTCATCACCGTCGCAAGCATCGCGAAACCGAGCAGGTAACAGGCCGCCTGGATTAATGCAGCGATACCGCCCGCGTTTGAGTTCGTATTCACGCTTTGCTGGACTCCAAGCTACTGACCGACTTACACCTGCCAGAGCCCGTGGTGCACACCACCCAGTATGTAAATCGCAAACTTGCCACGCCCCGGAATCTCCATTGGCGGATGGGCGATTTCTGCGCCGGACTCGACCGCGGCCGCAACTGCAGCGTCGATGTCATCAACTAACCAGTATGGCCGCACGACAGGGTCCTCGGATTCATGCATCTGCGCTCGCACACCGATCAGGCTGCCGTCACTTGCCGTTGCGGTACGCGCATTGCCCAGTTCTGCCACAGGGCCACCAAATTCAGCATTGTTGGCTGCCGCTAACGCTGTGCAAACTGTATCTACATCGGTAGCAACAATCTCCAGATAATGTACTTTCATGCGAATCCTCATGTTGTTATTGATTGGCATTCAACCCGATCTCTTGCGGCGCCGCAAGTTGCCGGCTGCGCTGCATTGCAGAAAGCGCCGGTGCGTGCCGCACTACCCCATCAAGCCGAAAACTCATGGATCACTTCGATCTTCCCGACGATATTCTCGTTGAGCTCGTTAAGCCGTTCAGCCGGCACCCACCACTCCGTGTGCTGGGAGCCGCCGACGGTTTCAACGGGAAACTGGTCCATGAATGATTTCTTGACCCGAAACCGGGTCACAAAGCCGCGACCGCTTTCCTTCACGTTCCAGTCGCGCGCAATCTGAACGGCATACTGTTCGTTGGTGACAGGATAAAAAATCGGCTGCTCAGGTAATCGCGGCGGCCAGGCCTCATAATCACTCGCTTCAACAAGCTCGAGCTCCTTCGGACCAGTTGGACGATAAAGCAGTACTGTTTCTGACAAAGACACGGCAGCTTACCCTTCACACTCGGCCGAGAGGCCACGAGCAAGCGGCTTCTGGCTCAGGTGAATCGCACGAGCGCTAACGCTCAACGGCGATTGTTGGTGGTACGCACGATTCATGCCTAACCTACGTAGCCACCGAACTCAGCCCGGCTTTTCGCCCGACCAAACCAGTACGCTGCAGCGGGAAGGAAAAGCCAGATTGCCACAACGGTTGGCGCGGCAAACAGATACCGGGGCATCACACTATCGCGAAGTTGCATCCAGAAACCATTCCCGCCGACTTGCAGAATCGCAGAGAACAGCACGGTCACACAGACGGCAAGCAACCCGTAAAAGAAATGTCTATTGGGCAGAAAGCTTGCGATCGCATAGCCAACGATGGCGGCGCTGATCGCAATCATGGGTAGATGCGTGACCAGCGACATTAGTGCGAGCCCGAGCGCCTGATGCTCGCGCAGGAAAGGCGCATACCATGACGGCGCCGCGATCGCTGCGCCGAAGCCGAGCAGCTTCGTGAAAACCAGATAGTGGACGATGCCCGCCACCGTGACGATGGCCAGACGGTGACTCGGACTACTATGGGTTCGCCTCATTACTGACTCCGAAACTGTGGACAGCTGACCCGTCGCACATTGTCTTTGCCCAGGCAGTCGTGTGCCTTGCTCATGGACCAATGATAGCAAGACTTGGCGGCACTTGAGCCCAGCAACGGCTCGGCGGCAAGCGCGGCACTGAGTTGCAAAGCCCGGATTGGCGCACCCTTTGCGACCTTCTCGTCCATCGAGAAGAACTCGACGTCCGCCTCAATGTCACTCGAATCGTGCAGCTTCCGCATTTTCTCACGTCAGCGGCCTGATACGTATGACGTGCTTCGCTTCGGCATCGGGCGCCCTGCATGCGGCAGCAGAGCCCGTCTGAAGCCGCGCATCTGCTGCAGCGGCCTACTTCGTCTCATTACTTTCACTCGACAGAATGCTGTTCGTGTCCTCGACCAATTGTCGATATTCGTCATTCCTCAAGTCAAGATACGACTGAGCAAAATCCTGGTTGCAGATCGTCGACGCATTGGAGATATGTCGCCTCACTCTATCCAAGAACTCAACGTCTGGCTCAGCACGAGTGTGCCCGCAACTGCTGACTTCCAGCCCAGCGACATCCGGAGCTTCGTTCGCGAAAACAATATAGACCCTGGATCGTTCAAACTGCATATCGCAGGCCGTGTCAAATCCCGGAGCGGTCTCAACGATGCGCGACGCAGACGCTCCCCTCAATGCTTCTAAGATGCCTAGCACGTGTACTGTGCCGTTCTCATGTTCATCCCGAGACGTCATTGCTTTGGCTACGAAAACGCTGTCAGATCGGCAAATCTCTGCCTGGAGATGAAGGTCGGTCAGCTCATCTTTGCCGCATCTGCAACCCACGGCATCATCGATCAGCAAGATCCAAAGCACCGATAATGATGCGATGCGAACGATCACTCCCACGACTGGTTAACTCCACCGAGGTTGAGTTTTCTCGATGTGGATGCCAACGCGGCAACCACCGAGACAACGAGAGGGTCAAGTGACAGCTTAGCTGTCGCGCGCTTTAAAGTGAGGTCCAACGAAAGCTCCCGAAAGCAATATCACAGATATGCCCGCATAGATCCCAGTCATGATCCAGAGCAAGATCATCTGACTAGAGTCATTCCCTGTTGCAGTCAGAAGATAGATGCCGGTGACAGACGCAAGACCACAGAGTATGCCAACGACCCAGCGAGCCCAGTTTGCGCCTCGGTATAGAAACAACACGAGAACGACATTCATGCTAGTCCTTATCAAGTCCTTCGCTTCCGGCGCGGGAAGCCAGCTTAGAACCGACAATGCAATCACCAGAACACTAATCAAGATAACAATATTCTTTGGCATTCCGTTTTCCTTGTGTACCGTCTAACTCTGACGGCTATCCGCCAGATTACGTTCACAGCAAGCCGTTTGATCCAGCTGACTGCGCTCGTTAGGCATCGCCGCTCTCGTAGAAGACTTCGTAGAGTGCCGAGGTTTCTTCCTTTTCCAGCAAGAAGTCATCGTCCTCCGGATAGTATTTCGCTTTCTCAGGGCGTTCACCGGCGAACTTCTTCACGGCTTCCATTGAGTCCCAATGCGTAACCAAAAGAAAATGTGCGACATCCGCTTGAACGTCTCGCAAGAAGAGGAGTTTTTTGAGCCCATCCACCGAGCTGTAGTCTGGCACCGCCCGCTCTTTCATGAATTTTGCGTATTCATCAGCTCTAGAAGCCTCGACCTTTCCATGCCACATTCTAACGATCATTGAACAACTCCATGGTTTTTTCAGTTACTGCTTTTCCTCTGTACCCGCCTAGCGTCGGCATCCGGCCACGTTGGGTGCTGGCAGCGTGTTGAGAACCGCCAATAGCGTGGCAAGACCAATACAACCGCATCCGCTTGTCAGTTGATCTTACGGCTGTAGCAAGCTTCTAGACCATTCGCCGTTTTCAATTTCAAAGAGCTCCCTATGATGGAGACGGGTTTCCTTGAATTCCAAGAACTCAACTAAGAGCGGCACGACCTTATAAGCACCCCAATTACTTGGTCTCGGGATTGGTCTATTTGAGTATTCAGATTCCGTAATGCAATACCTCTCGTCGAGTTGATCAAAGCCTTCCAATATTTGACTCTGGTCGAAGCTGAGTGTCGCTATCCTCGCCGACCGACTTCGCGTCTCCCAGTATCTGATTGCATCGTCTTCTGACATTTTTACCGCACTACCTAAGACTCGAATTTGATACCCGACATGGTCCCACCAAGCGGTTATTCCAGCTTTGGGGTTGTTCTCAATGTCTTCTCCCTTTCTGGAGTCATAGCTTGAGCAAAATACAACACCATCCGAATCTACGCTCTTGAGATCCACGAATCTTGAGCTAGGAAACCCCATCTCATTAATTGTTGAAAGGCAAACAGCGTTTTTTTGATTTAGCAGTGAGGACTCCCTTGCTAACGACCACCATTCTTCAAACTTTGTTAAGGGATTATTCATAGTTGCATCATGTTGAGTATCGTCCAAAGCTAACGTCCTGATGCGCTCGAGGTCCGCGGTAGATTTCTCGACAACGATGGCTACGAGGCGAACTAGGGCAGCTGCAGCGATCGGTCAGGCTGATCGGACCCTGCGCGCGTATGTACGACGCTCGTCGATGTGAAACTCAGTCCGTTCTGAAAGAGTACATCACGGCCGGCGATTCACTGCCTCCGAGCGATCTATAAAATGAACGCGCTGCCGCGTTATCCTCGTCCGCGAGTACCCAGGCTTCTCCGCACCCGAGGCTTGCGCCGTGATCGAATAGCGCTTTCACAAGGCGCGTCCCTATGCGCTTCCTTTGGTATTGCTCCGCGACGCCGACTTCATTGATCCACATCTCGCTCGGCTTGTCTGGATGAACATAGTGCAGCGCAGACGCGAAACCGACAACTTTGCCGTCTGCTAAGGCTACCGCAAGGTGATGCCGAGAATCCGAAACGAACTCACGAATCAAATCTGGCCGAAGGCTGTGGTCAAAGACCCCCGGCGAAATATGGTCGAGCACCGATACTTCGTGCGAACCCAGGATTGAGATGCTGATGTTATTCATTGTGCAAATCCATGCTGATTATCGCCGAGCTCAGCAGCGATTGAGGCTGGCGCGACCAGCCAAGGTCGCGACAAGGCCAATCGTCTGCTGCAGTGACAGGTTATGCATCAAATCACCACACCTCAATTGTTGTATTGAACGCGCCATCCTTGTTTGAGTGCCATGCCTTTATGACTATTGCTGAGGGCACAAGACTGCTGCCCTTGTACGTCGGATTCACCTCCAACTGGTCGATTAGATCCTCTTCTACGTAGCGCACGAGAGTGGCCGTGTTCTTGTCCTTAGCCTCTGAGATCGCTGCTGGCACGAACACTACATTGTGATCACTCTCACCGCCGCCGAATTCCTCTGGAAATAGCAGCACCGCCACGAGCTCTCCCTGCTCAAAGAGAGCTTGAACAGCATCTCGAGAGGTCACGTCAGAATAGTCTGGTGGAGTTTCAGCCATAGCTGATTGTGCTGTTGATCCAATAAGAAAGGCCAAAACAATCCACTTCATTCACTAGTGCTCCTGTTTGATACATAACGCCGCGGCTCAGCTGCGCTGATGCAGTTGGCGTGACTCGTGCGACTGCAAGAGGCATAACGGATGCCCCGTGTCAGCTGCGGTGACTGGTTAGGTGGCGTGCTTGTAAGCATCTGAATTACCCTATTGCTCGTAGCGTTAATGTACTAGCTAGCATAAAGAAAGGTAAAGCAGCGAAAAGTGCAGCCTGCCGATAGCTACGCTGTCGTATCCACGGCAGTGCGCCGAGCACAAATAGCAGCCCCAGGAACAGCGCAAGAGGAAAGGCTGCGACTGTCGCCGAGAACGCAGTATTTCCGAGC
>JBCCCC010000121.1:0-10029 GCA_039033695.1 Pseudomonadota bacterium
CACTGGCGGTATCGCCAGCTACAAGAGTCCGGACCTCACGCGCCGACTGATCGAGCGCGGCGCCACTGTGCAGGTTGTGATGACCGGCGGTGCACGCCAATTCGTGACCCCACTGACCTTTCAGGCAGTATCGGGTCGCATTGTGCGTACTGACCTCTGGGATGAAGAGGCGGAGGCGGCTATGGGCCACATTGAGTTGGCGCGCTGGGCCGAGAAAATTCTGATCGCGCCGGCAAGCGCGGATTTCATCGCCCGTTTTGCGGCAGGTATGGGTGACGATCTACTGTCCACTGTGTGCCTTGCGAGCGACGCACCTGTGTCACTGGCACCGGCAATGAACCGGCAGATGTGGCAAAGCGCGGCGGTGCAGGAGAACATTCGCACTTTGCGTGATCGTGGCGTTGAGATTCTTGGCCCAGGTGAAGGCGATCAGGCTTGCGGCGAGGTGGGCGCTGGCCGCATGCTTGAGCCGCTGCAACTGGCCGAATTGATGATGCGTGCGCCTGAGGGCCCGTTGTCCGGCAAGCATGTTGTGATCACCGCGGGTCCGACGCGCGAGCCCGTCGATCCGGTGCGGTTTATCAGCAATCGCAGCTCGGGCAAGATGGGTTATGCGCTGGCGGTTGCTGCCCGCAAGGCAGGCGCCAGGGTCACGTTGGTTAGTGGGCCTGTGACACTGGCTGCGCCGGCGGGTATCGATCGCGTCAGTGTCGAGACGGCATTACAAATGGCGTCCGCCGTGACTGAGGTCATCGATGGCGCGGACATTTTTATTTCGGCTGCTGCCGTCTCCGACTATCGACCGGCCGAGCCTGCCACGGCAAAGATCAAGAAACACAAGGACGAGCTCAACATGGCGCTCGTGCGCTGCCCGGATATCCTAGCCGGTGTAGCGGCACGAGAAGACGCGCCATTCACGGTCGGTTTTGCCGCCGAGACGCATCGTGTACGAGAGCACGCGCTTGGCAAGCTGTCAGCAAAGCAACTGCATATGATCATTGCCAATAAGGTGGGCGAGAAGCTCGCGTTCGATCAGGATGACAACGCGGCGACGGTGTATTGGTCAGATGGCGAGCTGGCATTCCCACGCCAGGCGAAGACCACGCTTGCAACAGGCCTGATCGATTGCATTGCTGAGCAATACGCTGCCGGTATCGAGCCGGCCAGCACATAGACATAGAGCGAGATCAGAGTGAAACAACTACAGGTCAAAGTACTCGACCCACGCATTGGCGATAGCATTGCATTGCCAACCTATGCAACTGACGGCTCAGCCGGCATGGATATTCGCGCATGCATTGATGCGCCTTTGCAGGTTTTGCCCGGCGAAACGCATTTGGTGCCCAGTGGTCTGGCTGTCTACGTTGCCGACCCTGGATATGCTGCTGTCTTGCTGCCCCGTTCCGGTTTGGGTCACAAGCACGGTGTTGTGCTTGGCAATCTGACGGGGCTGATCGATTCGGACTATCAGGGTCAGTTGTTCGTGTCGATCTGGAATCGCGGTGGCGTGGCGTACACGATAGAGCCCGGCGAGCGCATCGCCCAAATGGTGATCGTGCCGGTGGTGCGGCCGGAGATGGTCGTCGTGGATGAGTTTGTGGCTAGTGAGCGAGGCGACGGTGGCTTTGGCCACTCGGGCCGAGGCTGAACCTACTGCCGACTGGCTGTCAGCTCGGTGTAGCGATTGATCGCAACGAGGAACTCTTCGCGCAGTACCTCCGTTGCCGCTTTGTGATTGGCCAGTCTGCCTTCATATGTAACGATACGATCCTTAGTGTCCTTGATATCGTCCGCTAACGCGGGCCGTATCATCGGCGCATCCGGGTCAACGGTATACGGTTTGAAGTTCGATGCTTCTTCTAGCAGCGACACGAGACGCTTGCGCAGGTTGGTCAGATAAAGCTCCGACACGCGCGCCTGTGCTTCCAACAGTTCGACACGACGATCGCGATGGCGCTTGATTTCACCAACGGACAGATACGTCGCCAGCAATGCGCGATCGGCCCGACGCGCCAGTTCTTCGGCTGCCTCGGCGTCGCGCTCGGCAGCCATCCGGGCCAGGTCTTCTTCCGTCGCCTTGCCCGCAATACGGCCAATGGTGACGCCACGTTCATTCAGGATCTGCTTCTCTTGCTCGGCGTATTGAGCGGGAATAGAGTCGCCAAAGTGGACCACGCCGTTCTCGTCTACCCAGCGGTAAACCGGCTGGCTGTTCGATGCCGCAATGGCCACTGGGGCCGCAACCAAGGCGACCAGCGGCACAAGAATTTTGAAGCTAAGCTTGTCCATCGTCGTAGATTTTACCTAATGCCTCTATTGCCCAGGAGAGGTATGTCACGTTTTTGGCAGATAACCTGCCTGAAACGTCAAGAATCAGCGATGCCGTAAGCCTCCCTGTACGCAAGAATGGCCTCCAGATGGCCTTTTTCACTGCCCTTTGATTGTAAATGTGCCACCAAACTGCCTAATGTCGCAATCGCAGTGACTTTTACGCCCAGTGTCTGTTCGACCTCCTGCACCGCCGAAAGCTCCCCGGTGCCACGCTCCTGGCGGTCCAGTGAGATCACGACCCCGCCGACTTCGGCGCCAGCAGCCCGGATAAGTTCGACGCTTGCGCGGATTGCGGTACCCGCTGTGATGACATCGTCGATGATGACGACACTGCCTTGCAGCGGCCCGCCCACAATATTGCCGCCCTCGCCATGTTGTTTGGCTTCCTTGCGATCAAACGCATAGGGCAAATCGATATCGTGTTGGTCTGCGAGCGAGGCTGCCGCAAGGGCTGCCAGCGGGATGCCCTTGTAGGCCGGGCCAAACAACATGTCGCAACCGGGATAGTGCGCGTGCAGCACGTTGGCATAGTAGCGACTGAGCGCTGCCGCTGCCTTACCACGAGCAAACTGTCCCGCATTGAAAAAGTACGGGCTGACTCGCCCTGATTTGAGTGTGAATTCGCCGAATCTGAGCGCGCCGACAGACAGCGCGAGCTCAAGAAAATCGCCTTGTTGGTCTTTCATTCGAGTCCTTGGCGGCATGGCCATCTGGTTTTGTTATTATGCCACTTTAGCTGGCATATCATGACGCGCATCATCACTCTCAATGCTAATGGCATTCGGGCCGCCGCCCGCAAAGGATTCTTCGACTGGCTGAACGCACAAAACGCCGACGTGGTGTGCATTCAGGAGACCAAGGCGCAGGAACACCAGCTGACCGACGACATGTTTCGGCCGGCAGGTTATCACTCGTATTACGAGGACGCCGAGAAGAAAGGCTATAGCGGCGTTGCCATTTATGCGCGCCATAAACCCGACAAGGTTGTGCGAGGCCTCGGCGTCGATGCGTTTGATCGCGAGGGGCGGTATCTTGAGGTACAGCTCAATGGGCTTGCGGTCGTTTCGGTCTACTTGCCGTCAGGGACGTCCGGCGATGAGCGCCAGGCGTTCAAGATGCAGCACCTGGACTTCTTCCTGAAACACCTCACTAACCTCAAGCGCCGTCGTCGCGAATACGTCGTGTGTGGTGACTTCAATATCGCGCATACCAAAGCAGATATTCGCAACTGGCGTGGCAACCAGAAAAACTCAGGTTTCTTGCCTGAGGAGCGCGCCTGGATGGATGAGCTGACCGGCCGCGTTGGCTATGTGGATGCGTTTCGCGAGTTGCCACAGGCGGAGCACGAGTACAGCTGGTGGTCCAACCGCGGCCAGGCGTGGGCTAACAACACGGGCTGGCGTATCGACTACCACATGACCACGCCGGGGCTGCAAGGCAAAGTGCTGGCAACTGATATCTACCGCGAGCAGCGTTTCTCTGATCACGCGCCGGTGACCATTGACTACGATTTCAAACTTTAAGGTGCGTTACAGCTGGCTGCGCGCCACGGTCATTACCAACTTTTTCCTGGGGTTTTCCGGCGGCCTGCCATTCCCGTTGGTGTATGCGACGCTGACCGCCTGGCTGGAAGAGGCAGGGCTCGCACGTTCAACGATCTCGACGTTTGCCTGGATCGGCTTCGCCTACTCGTTGAAGTTCTTGTGGGCCCCCATCATCGACTCGACTCGCGTGCCATTGCTCACGCGCTGGTTTGGCAGGCGGCGCGCGTGGCTGCTGGTCGCGCAACTGGGCATTGCACTGTCTTTGCTCGCGCTGTCGACCATGGACCCCGCGCTTGAGCTGCCAATATTCACGCTGGTGGTATTGGCCGTGGCATTGTTCTCGGCGACGCAAGATATCGTCATCGATGCCTACCGAGTCGAATCCGATGATCTCAAAATGCAAGGTCTGCTCGCGGCCGCTTATCAGTACGGCTATCGACTCGCGCTGATATTCAGCATGGCCGGCGCCCTGTATATCGCCGAGTGGGGCAGCTGGTCACTTGCCTACCAGGCCATGGCCGGATTGATGTGTGTTGGCGTTATGACTGTGCTGCTGAGCCCGGAGCCGACCAGCATCACGCCGCAGGCCTCGCACTCGGTTGGCGAATGGCTGGCCACCAATGTCGCCAAGCCGTTCACCGACTTCTTCAAGCGCTGCGGCTGGATCGCGATTCCGATAATCGCCTACATCCTGTGTTTTCGCGTCAGTGACTACGTGCTGGGGATTCTGGCCAACCCGTTCTATCTCGATCTTGGCTTTAGTAAGTCCGAGGTGGCCAGTGTGGCCAAGCTGTATGGCGTGGTGGTTGCGCTGATTGGCGTGGCCGTCGGCGGCGTTGCAGTGCTTAAGGCAGGAATTTACCGCAGTCTGATCTTGGCCAGCATCCTGATCGCATCGACCAACCTCGCCTTCATGTTTCTGGCGTTCCAGGGCCCCGAGTTATGGGCGCTGGCTGTGACCATCAGTGGTGATAACTTTGCGATGGGATTTGCGGGCACAGTGTTTATTGCATATCTGTCGAGCCTGACCAACACAGAGTTCACGGCCACGCAGTATGCGCTGTTCAGCTCGATTAGCGTGCTGCTCGGCAAGTTTGTTGCGAAGTATTCTGGCAATGTTCAGGAGTGGTCTGGTTGGGCGACGCTGGCATCACCGTGGATGACGGATGCTGCGCGTGATGCCGATTGGGCTGGTTGGGTTGGATTTTTCTTGTACGCGTCGCTCACTGGCGTGCCCTCGATCCTGCTGGCGATATTCGTCAGCATGAAACGATTCCGGCCGCCGGATCCGGCGCCTGGGCCAGTCGCAGCGGACGGTGAGCAGCCCGTCTAGTCCGAGACCAACTCGAGGTCGTTATCGCGCTTGCGCTCTATGATTTCGAGCGGGTCGGACCAATCGTAGGGTAGCTGACCATCCTGATCGTGCACCGTGTCTTCAGGGGCGACGTCCAGCGCGCCACTCCAGTCTTCGGGCGGTGCCATGCGTTGGATGAGTAGCTTGGGCCAGTTCTCCAGCTCAAGCTCGGCAACCGTGCCATCGAAATACTGTATCTCGACCGTGCCGTCTGCCTCATCAATGGCGACAACCTCGAACAATGCCCGGTTGGGGCGCCTGTACCAGCGACCGACTCTAGGAAAAACCACAGCCATGTCGTTACTCCGTAATGCCGCCTCGGCTACACTTCGAACTGACCGGGCAGCTGTTGATGTCGTGTACCACTTTGTTATACGCCTCGTGCGGATATTTTTCTAATCGAATGAAATTGCGAATACAGCTGTTGGCATTGCGGCAACGCAGCAATATACTGCCGGCGCACCATGCTGGTGCCTTCGAGTTTGAGAGCTAGAAATTGGATATTGAGCAGCTAATCCGCCACTTTGTGGTGTTGTTCGTGGTGATCGAGCCAATCACGCTGGTGCCGATTTTCGGCGCGCTGACCCGTGGGGGCGAGAATAACTACCGACGCCGTATGGCTATCAAATCCGTCGCGCTTTCGGCCGGTATTTTCTGGGTTTTTGCGCTGGTAGGTCAGCGTTTGCTCGAGACACTCGGTGTCTCGGTTGCGGCGTTCAAGATTGCTGGCGGTATTTTGCTGTTCCTGATGGCGGTCGATATGGTGTTTGCACGTCAGTCCGGTCTGCGCTCAACCACGGTGCGCGAGCAGGACGAGGCGCGTTATCGCGAGGATATCTCGGTCTTTCCGCTAGCATTTCCCTTGATTGCCGGGCCTGGAGCGCTGGCGACGCTGATGCTGTTGCTGGTGGGTATGGGTGACAGCAGCACACTCGAGTTTCTCGGCCTGATGGGCATGGCCATGTTAGTGCTGCTCATCGCACTGGTCCTGATGCTACTGACCACACCGGTCATGCGGATTCTTGGCGAGACCGGCGCAAATGTCATCAGCCGGCTGTTTGGTGTGGTGCTGGTTGCCTTGGCCGTGCAGTACGTGGCCGATGGCATCATCACGCTGTTCTTCTAATCAGACGCCAGCGCGAATTTCCAGTCGACGATTTGGTGGCCGAGTTTCAGGCCGCGACGCTCAAACTTCGTGGCGGGACGCTCAAGCGGCTGGTCGCCGTCATGGGTGACGCGTTCAACCAGCGAGTAGCGGGCGTCGCCTTGCATCGTCTCGTCGATTTGCGCCGCATAGTTTGCCCAATCCGTTGCAATGTGGAGCGTGCCGCCGGGTACAAGCACGTTAGCGACCAGGCTTAGGAACTTTTCTGACAGGATGCGTCGTTTGTGGTGCCGTTTTTTGGGCCACGGGTCGGGAAAGTAAAGATTCAGGCGGTGGACACTGTTCGAGCCCAGCTGATGGCGCAGGACTTCGATGGCGTCGTGATTAACGACGCGAAAGTGCTCAAGCTTGGCGCGGTCGGCCATTAACAGGCAATGGCCGATACCCGGTTCATGTACCTCAATGCCAAGCACATTGAAATCGCGATGCTGCTCGGCAAGCGCAACTAGGCTCTCTCCGTTGCCAAAACCAATCTCCAGCATGAGGGGTGCATCGCGATTGAACACGCCGGCCAGATCCATAGCCGTGTGTTGATAGTCGAGCAGGTAACGCGGTGCCAGCGTGTTCAGCGCTTCGCGCTGGCCAGGTGTCATCCGCCCCGGCCGCTTGACGAAGCTCTTGATCTCGCGCCGGTGCTCGCTCATGGGGTCAGGCTGCGCTGTCTTGCTCGAGCAATTTGCCGCCCAGCGACTCGGTGTGCAGCAGTGTGCTGACCTTCGCACTGTCCATGGGTCGGCTGATAAAGAACCCTTGTGCAACGCCACAATTGGTGGTGCGCAGGAAGTCCAGTTGATCGGCCGTTTCGACGCCCTCGGCAGCGACCTCAATATTCAGGCCCTCAGCCATCGCAATGGCAGCGCGCACAATGCGCTGATGCGCCTCATTCTCGGCCACGTCCTGAATGAGTGACTGGTGCAGCACAAACGAGCTGACCATGGTGCTGTCCAACGCCGAGAACGAAATATCGTGGGTACCAAAGTGATCCAGTGATACGCCGACGCCAATCTTGCGAAGTGCCTTGAGCGTTTCAACTTCACGCGGGCGCTGCAGACTGGCCGCGCCGTCGCCCAGCTCAAACTCAATGCACCCGGGATCCAGGTTGTGGTCACTGATGGCGCGCGCAACGACATCGGCAAGTCGGCCGCTGGCCAACTGGATCGGCGACAAGTTGATCGTGACCGTCAGGTCCGGTACCGGGAAACGCTGTTGCCAGGCATGCAACTGTGCGCACACCGACGTGATGATCCATTCGCCCACGGAGTGAATGAGGCCACTCGATTCGAGCAATGCCAGAAACCGCGACGGCGGCAGCAGACCGAACCGCGGGTGCTGCCATCGCAGTAGGACTTCCAGCCCCATCAGTCGGCCATTGGCGAGGTTTACGCGCGGCTGATAGCGCAGCGTGAGTTCCCGGCGCAGTAAAGCATGGCGGATACCGATCTCAAGTTCGGAGTTGTCGGTGTCAAACGCGGTTTGTGATGATGAAAAAAACTGCAGCCTGGCGCCGCCGCTGCGCTTGGCCTGGTACATGGCCTGATCGGCCGCGTTGATCAGTGCATCGCCGTCTTCGCCGGCTTCCGGATACAGAGCGATGCCCACGCTGACCGAGATATAGATCTCGTTGCCCAGGCAGTCAAAGCTCTCCGACATGCCACGCACGATTTTCTGCGCTGCGGCGGCTGCATCGCGCGGGCTGGTTAGGTTCTCGATGCAGACGACAAATTCGTCGCCGCCCCAGCGAGCCAGTACATCACCGTGTCGCAGCAGAGTCTGCAGCCGCTCGGCGGCAGCGCACAGCAATGCATCGCCCGCATCATGACCCAACGAATCATTGACGACCTTGAAGCGATCCAGATCGATAAACAACACACCAAGGGTGCGTTGTGAGCGATGAGCGCGGGCGACGGCCTGCGCCAGCTGGTCAGAAAACAGCCGCCGGTTCGCGATACCGGTCAGGTTGTCGAACAGTGACAGCCGCGCGAGTTCGCGCTCGCGGGCGAATTGCTCGGTGATGTCGCGAAAACTGATCAGCCCGCCGATGTGTTTGCCGCTGCCGTCATACAAGCCTCGCCCGCTCAGCGAGAACACCATGTCAACATCGTCTGCGGTGCGATGCCCATGAGTGAGGTCGCTAAAGCGCTCGCCGCGTTGCGCTTTGTTGAGCGCGCGCTCGTCGTCCGCCAGCAGCTCGCCTGTGTGCGCATGGCGTGTACAAAAGCTCGCCTGCCAATCCTGGTCGGGGTAGGTATCGCGCGCCAGCCCCAGCAGTTTGCGCGCCGCCGGGTTAAGGCTGACGACCCGGCCTTCCGGGTTGATGATAATGGTGCCGTCCTGCAAGCTCTCTATAACTGTGCTTAGCAGGTCGCTGCGCCCGCCCAACGTATCGGTAAACGCGAACTGGTCGCGGCAATGCGCCAGTGACTGTTGCAGCGTTGCGCGATTGGCATGTTCAACGCACAGATACTGCTCTGCGCCACTCATGACCGCGCGGATGCCGCGTTGTTCTCTCTCTGCGGCGGTCACCGCGATGACTGGGCATCCAGCCACCAGCGGCAGGATATCTTCTGGGCGGTAGCGTTCGCTCGCAACCTTGGTAATGCCAAAGTCGATCAAGACGATATCCGGCCGGTAGGCCTCGAGCTGCTGCTGCAGCAATTCCGGATCGGTGAGTTCAAACACGCGGTCAACGGCGGGCAGCGCATTAAGATCGCGCAACAAAGAGCGTGCTGGTACTGAGGTTTCGCCGAGATAGATCACTCTCATGCGAGGTTCGTTCTCTGGGCTGATCATCCGCGCAACCGTTTGATGTCTGACGTCATTCTTATTGTCCCGGCGGGTTTGACGAATGATAGCAGAATCTTATGTTCGAGCGATTGTTACAGCGTGACTAAACGATTTGCGGCCCGATCGCATCCAACTACCAAAGCAACAACACTGGCCGGCGAAACTGCCGGTGGCCACGAGGATCGGATATGCTGCTGGCGATGAGTACAGCAAACAAGGTAACCAGACTGAAGCCGCGCAATGAAGGCGTTGCCGACGACTATGTTGCACGGGCTGCTGCTGGCGATCGCCGCGCTTATGAGCAGCTGTATCGGCAACACTGCGGACATATCTATGCGCTATGCCTGCGCATGACCGCAAATACGGCCGAAGCAGAAGACGCGACCCAGGATGCGTTCATTCAGGCCTGGCGCAAGTTGGACAGTTTTCGCGGTGATAGCGCTTTTTCGAGCTGGCTGCACAGGATCGCGGTCAACGTGGTGCTGGCGAGTATGCGCCGTCGCAAGCGCGATGCAGAGCGTTTGCAGCAGGCATTTGACGCCAATGAGACGCCCGCGGCGGAGCAGCTACATGACCTTAGTGATCTTGAGCGAGCCATTGCCAGCCTGCCGGAGCGCGCACGGCAAGTGTTCGTCCTGGCCGGCGTTTACGGCTACACCCATGAACAGGTGGCCGACACGCTGGATGTAGCGGTCGGCACCTGCAAGGCCCATTTACATCGCGCGCGGCAGATGCTGGCGCAACAATTAGACGGATAGGAACAATGAACGACGATCTGCGCAAACTTGATGCAGCATTGCTCAACATTCAGGACGAAATCGCCCCAAAACGCGATTTGTGGCCCGAGATCA
>JBCCCC010000122.1:0-10019 GCA_039033695.1 Pseudomonadota bacterium
CACTAGCGGCCGTCGATCACCTCAAACAATGTGCCGTCTGGCGCTGCAACCGTAGCGGCCAGGCGGCCATCGTAGACGCACGAGTCGAATACAGCAGGCGGGCTTATCCACAGTGATTGGCAACGCTCCGCGACGTCAGCAAAGTCAGGGTGCATGAAGCTGCCGACCGATATGCCTGGCGCAAGCTGGCCTGCGAAAGTCGGGCGGGCAATCGCCGCATCCGGATACTGGTCGAGCTCCAGGAACACATCGCGATCATGGATCATCGTGGCGATAACATGCGGCTCTTCCAACGGTAAGCCGTAAGCCTTGGCGATCATCGTGTAAACAATCGCCATTTCGCGCCTGCCAACATCAAGCTTGATGTGCTCCTCGATCCACGCCAGGGAAGTCGGCATGTCCGAGCAACCCATCACCAGTATGAACAGGCAGTCAATGAGCGTTCTTGCGCGAGGTAAGTCGAAGTCCGGCAGATCATCGCGTATCTCGGTCAAGTACACGATTTCACCATCCGGCGCTTGCACCTGCATTGGATGAATAGCATCGAGCCCCTCGATCTCGCGCGGTGGTCCTATGATCTCGAACGGCGACGCTGCCATGCGCTCGGCAACCTTGAGCACGTCCTGCACGCACACCTCGATCGCGTTCCAACCGTAGGTTCGCAGTGCGCGGTAATCAGGGTGCGGGGCATTCTGAACGAGGCGCAAGAACACATCGCGGCCACTGGCAGGCTGCAATACACAAAAACGGGCGCCGGCGGATGCCGGTGCTTGCCAACTGGCGGCCAATGTCGGGTCGAGCTTGCCATGCTCCAGCATTCTGTAGTCAAGCCACTGGCAGTAGTTCTCCTGGGCGCGATCAAGGTCAGCTACACTCAGCGTCGCACAACGGATCAGTTTCATCGAGACGCCCTATCACTCGCAATCAGTTGACCTAAACCTATAACATATATCGCTGACCCCTGTCGGCAGCGCCATCGGAACCACTATGACCGAGCAATCTCCCGCCTACCGCGCGTTAGCGCTGCAAACACGATGCGATGCTGTGAACGGGCTGGGCGTCGATGCCGCCCGCGAGCAGATGCAACAATCGATCAAGCGCATTGGGCGGCAGGTAATGGCATCGAAAGGCTTCGTGGGTCAGGATACGCGCCTCATCGTGTTACCCGAGTATTTCCTGACCAGCTTCCCGATGGGCGAGTCGATACCGGAATGGTCGGCGCTGGCCGCGCTGCAACAGAATGGCCCTGAATACGAAGCGCTTGGCAAAGTGGCGCAGGACGCCAAGGTGTTTCTGTCCGGCAATGCATACGAGGTCGATCCGCATTTTCCGGATTTGTACTTCCAGACCAGTTTTATCATTAATGACTCCGGCGACATTGTGCTGCGCTACCGCAGGCTGCAGTCGCTGTTCGCGCCGAGTCCATGGGACGTCTGGGATCGTTATCTCGAGCATTACGGCGAGGATGGTGTCTTCCCGGTCGCCGACACTGAGCTGGGCAAGCTGGCCACCATCGCTTCGGAGGAGATTCTCTACCCAGAGATCGCACGGGCACTTGGCGCACGCGGCGCCGAAGTCTTTTTGCATTCCACAAGCGAAGTCGGTAGCCCGACACTGACACCAAAAGATGTCGGCAAACGTGCCCGCGCGTTCGAAAACAATGCGTACCTGGTGTCAGCGAACTCGGCCGGCATTGCAGGCATTGCGATCCCGGAAGCATCGACGGACGGCATGTCGAAGATCGTTGATTTCAACGGTCTGGTGCAGTGCGAAGCTGGCTACGGCGAGACCATGGTTGCCAATGCTGAGCTGGACCTCGGCGCATTGCGGCGTTGGCGCCGGCGGCCTGGCATGCAGAATATGCTCGCGCGGCAAAAGTCGGGCATCTTCGCAGGCGTGTATGGCGATGATCATGGCCGCAACGCGCTGCTCGACGGCAAGGGTCAGCCGGTCGTGCCAGACCGGGCGCACTTCATCAAAGCGCAGCAGGGACGTATTGCCAAGCTGCAACGCGACAAATTGATCTAGCCCATCTGATCCTTGAGAAACGCAACACTGCGCTCATAAGCGAGTTTGGCGGCCGCCTCGTCGTAACGCGGCGTGGAATTGTTGTGAAAGCCGTGGTTGGTACCCGGGTAGACATAGCGCACATACGTGACATCGTGTTCGATCAACGCAGCCTCGAATTCCGGCCATGCGGCGTTGATTCTAGGGTCGTTCTCAGCAGCCTGGATCATCAGCGGCGCACGCATACCGGCAACCGCCTCCGGCTGCACACCGCTGCCATAAAACGGGACCGCTGCAGCAACCGTATCACCCATGCGCGCCGACAAGTAGTTAGTAACGAAGCCGCCCCAACAAAACCCGGTAATGCCGAGCTTGTCGGTGGCAAGTTCGTGCGCAGACAGCCAGCGTGCGCTGTTGAACATGTCTTCACGCAACTTGTCCTGATCCAATGCGCGTTGCATTTGGCGCCCATCGTCATCGTTGCCAGGATAGCCACCGACAGGTGCTAAACCGTCCGGTGCCAAGGCGAGAAACCCGTCCAGCGCGAAACGACGCGCGACGTCCTCGATGTGAGGGTTTAGTCCGCGATTCTCATGTATCACCAAAAGCGCAGGGAAAGGCCCCTCACCAGCCGGAGCCACAAGATAACCGCGCATCTTGCCGGAGTTGCCGCCCGGTGAGTCGTAATTCACATAGCGCGCCTTGATTCGCTGGTCCGTGAAAGACACCTGCTGCGCTTCGGCATAGCGCGGCAGCAGCCCGTGCGCCATAGCGACAGCAGTTGCTGAGATAGCAGTTGCGCGCTTGAAGAACTCCCGCCGGTCAATGAAGCCGTGGCAATACTCGTCATACAAGGCAATGACTTTCGGGTCGATTGGATCTTTCATGAATCACTCCATTGCGGGCAAGGCGGCATCATGTCGCGAGACCATTTCACAGCTCGGCCATAATTGGCTAACCACGCCTATGCGTAGCGTTCGGCCGTGCCGGATACGCTGTATTGATGCAGTTTATCTTAGCAAGTGTGACGTGCTTTGCACTTTCATAAGACCAGTATGAAATAATTCTGATTGGGGAAGAGGATTTTCACCGATGCCAAAGCAAGTACTGCTTACCTTGCGCTTGCCACCGCGCCTGCTGCTGCGCCAACTGCTAGCACTAATGCTGTGTATGGCTGCTGCCATGTCCGCGGCATCAATGCCGCGCGTACTGGTCATGGGCGTCATCAGCGACAACCCAAGCGATGACATCGCACGGCTAAAACCCATGGCAGCCTACGTCCAGACCGCACTTGCCAGCACCGGCATTGAGAACGTCGAGGTACTGGTTGTTCCCGATCGTAACCAGATGATCAATCTGTTGCGAGACGGGCGCATCGATTGGGTCAGTGAGACTGCGTTTGGCGCGATTTACCTGCAGGAACGTGCGAACGCGCGCTTGTTGACCAGAAAATGGAAAGACGGCGCGGCGACCTACCGCAGCATCTTCTTCGCGCGCAAGGACTCACCAGTTAACGAAATCATCGACCTGCGGGACCGCGTGTTGGCTTTTGAGCATCGCAACTCAACGTCTGCGTTTTTCATGCCAGCGTCGATCATGAGCAGCATGAGCCTGCCACTCGAGAGCTTGTCGACGCCAAGAGAGACGCCTCGCGATGGCAGCTTCGGGTATGTCTATTCGGGCAACGAATACAACACGGCGATCTGGGTTCACAAGGGACTGGTCGACGCCGGTGTGCTGAGCAATACCGATTGGCAAAACACCTCGATGATCGCACCAGAGATAATCGCTGACCTCAAAGTCTTCGCGCGATCCGACGAACTGCCGCGTGCAATAGAAGTGGTACGGGGCGATCTGGATGCCGAACTGGTCGCAAGGTTGCGCAACATCTTGCAAACGATGCATACCGATCCGGAGGCGGCCGACGCCCTGGCGGCCTATCACAACACCACGCGCTTCGACGAGCTTAGCGAGGATGACCGCCTAACCCTTGCGAGCATTGGCGAATCGCTCCCAGCGTTCGCGGAGCAGTTCCCCTAATGCTTAGTCGACTCGGCCTGACTGCGCGCTATGCGCTCATGATCAACGGCACAATGCTGGCCGTCATCATCGTGCTTGGCGCGCTGTTTGTGATCAAGTTGCAAAGCACCAGCCACGACATTCGTGAGCAAAGTACTGCTGCGCTGCACAGCAGCCTCACGCAACAAATCGATCAATATGGCCAGAGCATCACCGACGTGCTGGCCGAGCGTATGGTCAATCCATTGTACGCGCTCGATATGCGCGCATTGCTGATCCGTCTGCAAGAAACCCAGGACATGCAAGGCGTGGCCTACGCTTTCGTTGTCGACAACGACAACAACGTTGTGCATGACGGCACCAGTCACATCGAAACCTATGGCCGCCCGTTGCAGGTGGCCATTCTGCAATTGCACGCAGACCTCGAACTGGTCGGTGTGCATGAAGTGCGCACGCCCATCGCATTGGCGGGCGAGCAACTGGGCGCTATTCACATTGGCGTCTCATTGCAGTCTGCAATGGCCGAGGGGATGGCCATCGACAATCAATTAGCAACGCTGATGAACAGCCGCATCCGCGATGTTGTGGTTGAGGTCATCGGTTACTCGCTGGTAATGCTGATACTTGGTTTGCTACTAGCCACCGTGATCGCACGACGTTTTGCACGGCCGATTCGGCAACTTGCGGACTACGCTCGTGACGTTGGGCACGGCCGTCGCGACGCGCCGCCGGCGCGTGAGCGCGCTGACGAGATTGGCATGCTGGCACAAAGCCTGGGCGCCATGAGTGAGGACTTACGCTTGTCGGCAGGTGAAGCCGAATACCTGGCCTATCACGATAGCCTGACGCGACTGCCGAACCGGGCGCAGCTCAAACGCACGCTGCGTGAATCGATCGCTCGCAGCAAGGTTGACGAGCAGATGCTGGCATTGCTGTTCATCGACTTGGATGAATTCAAGCAGGTAAACGACACGCTGGGTCACGAGGCCGGCGATGAGTTCCTGACCGTGGTTGCCAGCCGGCTCACAGATTGCCTCTCGGTCTGGAACGATGCCAACGATAGCGGCGCAACGCTGGCACGATTGGGCGGCGATGAGTTCACCGTCGTCATGCGTCACGTGCGCGATGCGGCAGAAACCGAAAAACTGGCGGCTGCGATCCTGCGCACGCTGAGCGAGCCGATCGAAGCCAAGGGCCATGCCTTCGCGATCGGCGCGAGTATTGGGATCACATTATCACCGCGCGATGGCGACGACCTCAACGTACTGCTTCGCAATGCCGACCGCGCGATGTACCGCGCCAAAGAACGCGGCCGCAATACCTACTGCCAGTTCGATAAGTCGATGGACGGTACTGCCACCCGGCAGCTGTCGCTTGAAGCTGACTTACGCGATGTGCTGAACAACCATGACCTCAAACTGGAATACCAACCGATTGTGCGTGCTGCTACGGGTGAAGTCGTTGCCGTTGAAGCGCTGTGCCGCTGGCACCATCCGGTGCTCGGCTACGTACAACCCTCGCGTTTCGTTCAGCTGGCTGAACAGTCAGGGCAAATCGAGCATCTGGACCAGTTCGTGATCAGCCAGCTGACCGCAGATTTGCGCGATCTGAACGATGCCGGATTCACGCGCCTGGAAGCAGCGGCGAATATCGCCTCACTGCATCACAAGGACCCGATGATCATTGAGCATATCGCCGAGCGCCTGGATCACCACAACTTGCACGGCAGTAGACTGCGTATTGAAGTCCGCGAAAAGAGCATCATGCGTCATCTTGAGCGTGCAGCCTTGGCTACCGGCAAGCTCGCCGATCTTGGCGTCGCCATCTGGATTGACGACTTCGGCACGCGCATCGCGACACTGAAGCACATTGATGTCCTGCCCATCAGTGGGATCAAGATCCACAGCGATTTCGTCGACGGTATATCGACGGGCAAGAACCAGCGTATCGTTGCTCAGGCGATCACCGACATGTGCCACAACCTCGACCTGCCAGTGATTGCTGAAGGCGTCGAACATCAGCCACAGCTTGAGTACCTGCAGGCAATCAACTGCGATTACGCGCAGGGCTACCTGTTCGCCCGCCCCATGCCACTGGAAGCATTGATTAGCTACATGAAGCGACAACAAAAAGGCAATGACGAAGGGCTGGTTGTGCTGCGAGAGCATACCGGCCAAGTTGTCCCATAATTATAACATTATGATATTATCCGGCAGTGTCATCTGTGCTGCCGGAGAGTCTCGTGGCTGAGCCCCAATACGTCCTGCCTTCTAAAAACGCCTTCGTTGTCAGCCCAACCTCTGACAAGACTGCCGCAGCTTGCGAGCGGCCGCACGTGATCATTGCGACACTGCCAGGACGCTGCCATGTCATTACCTGAGCAGCAAACCCGCGTCGCGCTGGCGCGCTATCCGGATGGCGTACCGGTAGAAGACGATTTCGCGATGGATACCTCACCGCTGCCGCAACCCGGCGACGGTCAGATTCTCGTGCGCAACCGATACCTGTCGCTTGACCCGTTCTTGCGCGGCGTCATTAGCGGCCGACAGATCTATGCGCAAAAAGTTGAACCCGGCGACACCATGCCTGGCAATACGGTATCTGAAGTTCTCGAGAGCAAACAGCCGGGCATCAACGCCGGCGATTTCGTGGTGTGCGATGGCGGGTGGCAACAGTACGCGGCAGTTCCCGCCGAGACGGCTCGCAAGGTCGATCCAGATGCGGACCTGTTGTCGCTGCGCGTCGGTGTTCTCGGCATGCCCGGCCTGACAGCCTATGCCGGTCTGCTGCGATTAGCCCAACCCGCTGTTGGTGACACCGTTGTTGTCTCTGCCGCGTCGGGCCCGGTCGGCAGCATGGTTGGCCAGATTGCACGTATCAAGGGTTGCCGCGTTGTGGGTATCGCCGGATCTGAACAGAAGTGCCGCTGGGTGGTTGAAGAGCTGGGCTTCGACGCTTGTATCAATTACAAGACGGAAGACCTGGACGAAAAACTGGGCGAACACTGTCCCGATAAGGTCAATATCTACTTTGATAATGTCGGCGGTGACACCTTGGCAGTTGTGCTGCGGCACCTGGCGCTGGGTGCGCGGGTGACATTGTGCGGGATGATCACGCAATACAATAAGAGCGAGACGCCACCCGGCCCGAACCTTGGTCCCGTCATTGGCGCCCGCGCCATTATGAAAGGATTGGTTGTCTACGATCATTACGATCTATGGGAGCAGTTCTCGACGGATGCCGGTCACTGGATTCGCAATGGCGACATACGTCATCGCGAGGTGCGCAGCGACGGCCTTGGCAAGGCCGCAGAAGCGTTCTGCAGGCTGATGCGTGGCGAGAATTTCGGTAAAGAGCTGGTGGTCATCGAATGACCGCTTACGCGTCTTTGTTGATCGCCCACCTACTGCTGTTTGCGTATTGGTTGGGCGGCGATCTCGGCGTGTTCTACTCGAGCTATACGGTCGCCGACCCGAAACGCAGTGTCTCCGAACGTCAAACGGCCGCCAGCATCCTCATTGCGCTGGATCGCGCACCGCGGGTGTGTCTGATCCTGATGCTGCCGGTCGGCGTCAGTCTGGCCGCAGTCATGCAGCAAATCGCGATTGGTAGCGGTTTACTTGCGGCACTTTGGATATTCAGCCTGATCTGGCTAGTGATGCTGTGGCGTATCGAAACCACGCATGATGCCAAGCTGAAAGTCATTGATGGCATCGTACGCTGTGCCGTGATCGCTGCGCTGCTGGCAGGCGCGCTAGGGCAGCTACTGGATATGGGCGGGCCAGTCGCGTCCGACTGGGTCGCGCTCAAGATGCTGATTTTTGCTGTGGCGATTGGCTGCGGGCTTATGATTCGCAAGCTTTTCGGTCCATTCGGGCCGGCGTTCGGTGCGTTGGTAACCAGCGGTTCGACGCCAGAGATTGAACAGACGATCGACGAGAGCTTGCGTAGGACGCGGCCTTTTGTGATCTTGATCTGGATAAGTTTGATTGCCGCGGCGGCTGTCGCCGCGGTTAAACCCGCTTTGTAGACCGGAGTTGGCGCCAATGCGTCGCTTTGGTTAGCAAAAGCGCAGAATGTGTGATCAACACAGCACAGACAATTCGACAGCGCGGTATCAAGTAGCGGCGCTCAAACCAGCAACCTGATCCAGAGCGAACAGATCTGGGCCGCAACAGGAGAGTAGCGATGCATGCCCATGCAAATCAAAATGAAACGTTCGTCAGCGCGCTGACGGCTCTTGCAGGTAGCGATGCCGTCATCACTGATCAAGCCGAACGCGAATTCTATTCGCAGGATATTTATCGGCACGGGAAAACTGTCGCTGCGGTCTTGCGCGCGCCCACTGTCGACATCCTGCAGCAAGCGCTGACCCTGGCAGCGAACCACCAGGTGCCGGTCATCGCCCGCGGTGGTGGCATGTCCTATACCGACGGTTTCCTGGCGACCGCCAACGAGACGCTGCTGGTTGATATCGGCGCGCTGAATCAAGTGCTCGATATCAACACCGAGGATATGTATGTCACGGTACAAGCCGGCTGCACGTGGCGCGCACTGAATGATGCGCTAAAGCCGCACGGCGTAAGAACACCCTACTGGGGCCCGTTATCTGGCATGCGGGCAACTGTGGGTGGCGCGCTTTCACAGGGCAGCGTCTTTCTGGGCTCCGGTCAGCACGGATCGGCTGCCGATAACGTGCAATCCATGGACGTACTGCTGGCTGACGGCACCTTGGTTCGCACCGGCTCCGCCGTGAACACACACGCCACGCCGTTCTACAGAAACTACGGACCCGACCTGACCGGGCTATTCACGGGTGACTGCGGGGCGCTGGGCATCAAGGTCGTCGCCACGTTGCCGCTGATGCGAACGTTGCCGCATGAGCGACATGCGTCGTTCGGCTTTACCAGTATTGCCGCACAGATGACGGCGATGAATGAGATTGCGCGACAAGGTTTGGTGAGCGAGTGCTTCGCGTTTGATCCCGGCCTGCAGGCTATTCGCCTGAAACGCTCCAGCATGACCGAAGACGTAAAATCACTTGGGCGGGTCATGAAGTCGGAAGGCTCGCTGCTCGGCGGGCTTAAGGCCGGCGCCAAGGTCATCGCGGCCGGGCGGGATTTTCTCAAAGGCCTGGATTTCTCCATGCATGTGACGATCGAATCGCGTTCGTCAGCTGACGCAGACGAACGACTCGCGGCGGTGCGCGCTATCGTCGGAGATACCGGTAAGGAGGTGGAAGCCACGATGCCCAAGGTCATGCGCGCAGACCCGTTCGCCAATGTGAACTCACTACTTGGGCCAGGTGGTGAGCGCTGGGCACCCGTGCATGGCATCTTTGCGATGAGTCGAGCGCAAGAAGCCTATGAGGCAGCGCAAGCGGTGTTCGCAGAACACGCCGAAGAAATGGGGCAGCACGAGATGGATACGGGGGTACTGATGTGCACAATCGGTAGTTCGGCGACCCTCGTTGAACCCTGCCTGTACTGGGAGGATGCACAGATGCCGATTCATCAGCGCTTCCTGGACGACGACTACCTCAGTAATCTCACCAACTTCCCTGAAGACCTGAAAGCACGGGCGCTGGTCGACAAACTTCGTCATGCCTTGTCGGCGAAACTGCATACGTTGGGTGCAACGCATTTCCAGATCGGCAAACACTACCCTTACCGACAGGACATGCAGCCCGGCGCAGATGCGCTACTACAGGCGATCAAGGCAGCAGTTGACCCCGATGGTCGGATGAATCCCGGTGTACTGGGCTTGGGCCAAAAAGACAACTAACTGCCAGCTGTCACGTAGACACCGGTTTTTCAGTCCGGCGCGCGCTGTGGGACCGCGAGCTGATCATACAAACGCTAACCTTGGTGATGGCGGGCCGCATACGTCGCAGCCGACCCGGCAAGCAGCACTAGCCCGATACCTGGTGATTACATCAAGCCGGCGTTGAGCGGACTGTTATGGTCTGGCTGACGACGTCAAGGCAGGAATCA
>JBCCCC010000123.1:0-9949 GCA_039033695.1 Pseudomonadota bacterium
GCTGGCGCCGCTATTTGATCTGGACTTGGACGAAGAGTCTCCCGGCAATTCCTGGCCTATTCTGCTCACTGGCAAACGGCTGACAGAAAGCGCGCAACGCTCGGATGAGCAAAGCGCTTGTCAGCATTGGGTTTGACGGGCGCTGTCGCTCGAATGCGACGCTCAGCGCATGTCGAGGGGCTGTCAGCCCAGCGAGTATTCAGTATGCTCATACGTATCGATCGTGATCAAAAGGTGATCAAAATGCGTGCGGTTATCTCGATACTGGCAGCCTTGATGACGACCCTCCTGGCGCCAACTGCGTGGGCCCAGACCACGCCGACGACATTTATCTTCTCAACCAGCAGTGATGACTACACTGTGTCGCCGACGTTTAGCAACGTTGATTCATTCGCAATTCGGGTAGAGATTGAAAGTCCTTTGCAGGTTGGTGTTTATAACAATCCGCAGATTGTCAGCGTCGATTACGAAGTGACTGGCGATCTCGAAATGGGGACGCCGTCCGGGTTTCCCTCTTTTGCGTTGGTGCGTGAGATCACCGGTGAGGAGTTCTACGCACAAGGGAGTTCGCTTAGTTTCGAAATTGCAGCGAACGCAGTGCTCGAGGATGGCGTTCAGGCCGCAGAGCTAGTCGGCGGCGGACTGGTGTTGTTGTTCAACGCACGCGAGATCGACAACGGCCGATTTCATCCGGCCCTTCTGCAGCTGAATGCGGATGGAACGGGCAGCATTCGCAATAGCAACAACATCGTGACACTGAACCCTTTGAATGAGGTAGCACAAGGCGCTGAGTACATTACCGAGCTTACCTACGATACCGGCAACACCACGCTAATGGCGTTGCCCGTCGTTTCGCCACCACCGCCGGACGACCCGCCATCGCCGCTGGGTAGTTCAGGTGGTGCCGTGAACTTATGGATGACGCTGATGCTCGGCATTCTGGCCGGGCTTCGGCGCCGACGTGACTAATGACTCGCCAGCAAGCCATTGAGCGCCTGCTCAGCGCGTGGAACATCAACTTCGCATTTGATCGCGCGGCCGTGCTCGCGTCGACGGTGAATGACAGCTTCTACTATTGCGATCCACATCAGCAAACGCCAATCATCGGTGCCGAGCAATTCGCTGAGTTCTTGTCCATATATCGCGATCGCGTGCCAAACGCGACCATGGCGCTCGAGGGTCTGGTTCAATCGCATCAATCCCATGCGTACTTTCGGTTTCAGTTACAACGCGAGAAAGCCAAGTTCGCCAGCGGTTGCTATTTTGCCGACTTTGATGCGGATGGTCGCATCAAGCGTATGGTGGGGTTTCTTGACTAGCGAACAACACTAGCGACGGGCAACATGGAGTCTAGCGCTGTCTGGCAGCCTCGAGCGCGGTAGCAAGGCAATCGATGTCTGCCTCGTCACTGCGGCCATTGGTGATGCACGCCCGAATCACCGGCGTGTTCTCGAAGCGGGTTTGTGAGATCCAATGCTGATTGTCGTCGACAATTTGCGTGACGATGTCGGTAATTGGCCGGCTCGCGGTTGGCGGTATAAGGCATGCGACGGCCATCCGCGAATCGTTCGCGACCTGCCAGCCGTGATTGAGCATTGTCCCCGTGAGTCGCTCCATGAGTTGAACGCCGCGTTCCACATGCGCGGCAAAACCCTGCCAGCCGGCGATCGCCAACGCGAGAAACGACCGCAAGCCGACGAACCGACGCGACCACTGCATTGAATTAACATACAGATCGACCGACTGGTCGTTGGATGGCATATAGCTCGTACTGACCTGAAACGCATTCGCAAGCAGGTCCGTGTGCTGGGTCAGAAACATGCCGGCCCCCATGGTTGTCGCAAACCACTTGTGCGCGTCAATCGTTATCGAGTCTGCGCGCTCAATGCCAGCGAGCTCACTGTGCAAGCGCTCGGACGCGATCAGCCCGCCACCCCAGGCAGCATCCGCGTGCATCCAAAGTTTGTGTCGCCGCGCAATGTCGGCGCAGTCGTGTAGCGGGTCGACCATGCCCGCATTGGTCGTTCCGGCTGTGGCCGCGATCATGATCGGCACGTTGCCTTGTGCCAAATCGCTCTGAATCGCGCTGCTCAGCATGCGCTGGTCCATCCGCCCGTTACCGTCGGTGTCGATGAGTCTGACGGCATCGCGGCCGATGCCCGTTTCGTGAGCCAGCTTGAGCCATGCAAGATGACTCTCGCGCGAGGCATAGACGCAAGGCTGGCCGTCAAGGGCGCGCACACCGCGCGCGGCGTAGTCGGGGTGTGCGCGCGTGAGCGCGCAGATAAGCGCTGTATGATTGGCCTCGGAACCGCCGCTGGTAAAATGCCCGCCTGCTGACCCGGGTAGCCCAATGCGCGAAGCGAATCTGGCAATAACGTGCGCCTCGATATCTACGGCCACGGGCGCATGCGACCACACACAAATCTGTGGATTGAATGCTGCAGCGATACGGTCCGCGCACTCAGCGGCGTGTGTCGGTGCTGGATTGAACAGACCAAAATGACGTGGATGCGTCATATGCACCTGGCCGGTCGTCATTTTTTCGATGACCCAATCGATCATGTCGTTCGCAGCATGCGGCGAGCCGAAGTCCATCTCAGCCAATTCAGCGCGAAACGCATCGACATCGATGGTTGGCGATACGGCGCCATTACTGACATCCAGCAACGCCTGAGACAGTCGCTCTGTCACATGCCTATCGATCGACGATCGGGTGTGTGGATCCGGGAATAAAGCGTGTTGTGCAGTTATCATGGCAGGGTCCTCACGTGCGGCTCAGGATACGTCGGCATGTAACATGCCAACACACCGAGTGCCCGAGTCTATGCGTTTGCAGGGTGCTGCTGTAAGCATTTTTTGGGAGAGTGTGATGAAACTGTTTGGACACCCTGATTCTGGCCACGCGTACAAAGTGAAGCTCATGCTGGCAGTTGCTGGTATCCCGCATGACTACACCGTCATCGATATCTTCTCGCCGCGCGATTCAAGGCCGGCGCAGTTCAGGCAGTTCGCTCGCTTTTGTGAGGTGCCGTTGCTCGTGAACGATGGCGCCGCTTACACGCAGTCGAATGCCATCTTGTTGCATCTGGCTGAGCGAACCGGTCAGTGGGGCGGGCAGGACGCGGCGCGTTTGCGAGCGTGCCGCGAGTGGCTGATGTGGGAGGCTAACAAGATCGGCATGTGTCTCCCGCAACTGCGCGGTCACCAACGGTTTGCCGACATGCGACTGGACCCTGGCGCGCGCGCGTGGTTGTTGAGCCGTTACGAGCACGATGTGGGGCTGCTCGATCAACACTTGGCACACCAGCCAGGCTTTGTGGTCGGCGATACCCCGACGATAGCCGATTTCTCGTTGTCTGCTTACTTGCACTATGCCGATGAGGCGCAAGTGGCCGTGCCGGCGCACGTGGCTGGCTGGCTCACTCGAATCAGCCAACTCAATGGTTGGCAGCCGCCTTATCGACTACTCGCCTGAATGATCGTTGGAGAATGTGTGCTGCAAAAACCGCGCCGGTCGTGACATGACGGTCAGCACGCGGATTCGGTCGAGCCGCACGAAGCTTGAGTTGCCATCTTGCGTGGTCAGCTCAATAAACTCGCCGCCATCACGCGATGCGACCCCGGCCGCCACACCCGTGACGTCGCCATCGGTCAGGGTGAGTTGCACCTGGTAGCGATCAAGACAGGCGATCTCGATAAAATCGTAGTCACCACAGTCGATTGTGCGATAGCCGGTCACGAATGGCGTTGCGGTTCGCAATGATCCCGCGCAGGCGCTAGTAGCTGTCGTACAGCTTCAGATCCATCTCGCCAGCGAGGCACTCCAGAATGGGTGGCACCAACTCGTCATGAAAGTCGATTTGCATATGGTGATTGAACGCATCCTCGTCCTTGAAGGCCGCGTAGACGATGTAGATGTTGTCGGCTTCCCGTTGTTTAACGACATGGTAGCTGATGAGATCGGGCTCGTGCTCATAGGCCAGTTTGGCCAGTTTCGCCTGCAGCTCTTCGAACTCCTTGGCGCGCTCGGGTTTTACGGGCAGTGTGGCGACGAATGACATCATGATGCTTTCTCCAGCTCAGCGGTGAGTTGATCTTTGAGTTTGTACTTTTGGATCTTGCTGGTCGACATCGGCCATTCAGTGACGAAGCGGATATGGCGCGGCACCTTGAAGCTGGCGATTTCGCCTTTGCAGAAGTCGATCAGTGCGTCCGGGTCGCAGCTTTCGCCCTCTTTCAACTCGATAAACGCGGCCGCGACTTCGCCAAGCCGTGCATCGGGCACGCCAACGACTTGTGCCATTTTGACCGCATCATGACGACCGAGGTAGGTCTCGATTTCGGCGGCAGCAACGTTTTCGCCGCCAACCTTGAGCATGTCCTTGGTGCGCCCGTAGAACATGATTGAGCCGTCGTCATCGAGCGAGCCGACGTCGCCGGTGTGGTACCAGCCCTCGTCATCCTTGGCCTCGGCTGTCTTTACCGGATCCTTGTAGTAATACTCAAACAGACTGTAACCGCGCACCAAGATTTCGCCGCGCTCGCCCTGGGGCAGGTCTTCTCCCGTATCGGCATCGACAATGCGCACTTCCATGCCGGGCAGCGGCGTGCCGAGGCGAGTGGTCCGCCGCTCGAGCGGCGCGTCCAGCTCGCTGGTGCAAACGGTACCAGCCGTTTCCGTCATGCCGAATGTGCCGACTTGAACGGTGTTGGGCATGGCTTTTTGCATTGCCTCCGCGATCCCGGGTGGCTGTACGGCGAAATTCGAGTTCATCAATCGGACCGCACTGAGGTCGGTGCTCGCAAAGTCCGGGTGATTGATCAGGTCCGACATGATGGTGATAAAGCAAGGGTAGGTCACGGAGGCCCGTTCTTGCTCGAGCATCTTGAGCGCCACGCCTGCATCGAAGTAGGACATCGTGAGATAGGCTGCACCGACATCAAACGAACTGACGATTGGCAGTATCGCGGCAATGTGGAACATTGGCAGCGGTGACCAGAATCGATCCTCGTGCGTGAGCTGGTAGCGTTGCCGGCCCAGCGCGATGCTATTGCGCACCATGGCCTCGTGGCTGATCACAGCGCCTTTCGGGTTGGCCGTCGTGCCTGACGTATACAACATCAGTCCTGGGTCGCGCACCTTGACCTTCATTCGGCGCCGGTGAACATCGTCGTCGCTAAACTGGTCAGCCAGCGCGTCAAACTGCGCTTCTGTCAAAAAGCCCGGCGCCGCGCTCTGGCCAAGCAGCACGAGGCTACGGAGTCTGGGTGCGTCATTGATCGAGATGTTTGCGGGATCGCCGGCATTGACGATATCGGGCAGACCGCGTGACATGCGCTCCACGAAATTGACCTGCTCTGCAATTTCATCGGTCGTGATGACGGTGACCAGGTCGCCGTTGTCGATGACATAGGCCAGCTCATGGGCCTGGTAACGCGCGTTGACGGGTACTGGCACAGCGCCACACAGGCTCACGGCAAAAAAGATCTCGGGGAACTGGTGGCAGGTTGGCAGCAGGATGCCGACATGCTCGCCGCGTTTGATGCCGAGCGCCAACAGGCTGCGCGCGCGGTGCATCGCGCGATCGCGCAGCTCCGCATAGGTGAGGCGAAAGTCGGGGAAGACAATAGCGGGCGAGTCGGCATGTTCGTCAGCTGCCGACAACAGCAAGTCGCCCAGCGTCGTCACCCGAATACGGTTATCACGTGCTTGTTCGGTACTCATGCTGGCGGCCGTTAACTGTCGAGGGGGTCGAGGTATTCGCGAACGTAGGGACCATCCAGGCACTCAACCAGCCCGGGCACAATGCGTTCGAAGTAGTCGGTCTTCATGTGGGCTTCTTCGGCGTCGTCGTTCAGGAAAGACTCAAACACTGCGTAGCCGAGCGGTTCATCGCGTAACTTGTAGAAGCGGAAATACAGGCACTCTGGTTCATGGGCCAGGACTTTCTCGGTCAGTTCTGTGCAGCATTGGACGAACTGCTCCTTTTTGTCTGCGTGGATTGTCATGCGCGACAGAAATGAGACGATGGCCATTGGACTCCCCCGAGAATTTGGACAGTCGCCAAGCATAACGCTCCAGATTTAAAAAAAACAGTCAGAACTGTTTCTTTTTTCTCGCGGCGATGGTATCCCTACCGGCTGGATGTTCTGGAGAGCCGTTTTGACCAAGCAATTCGTCATGCAAGCCGATGCCGTTGAGCCCGGCAAGTCCAAGCCCGTGACCATTGACGGCCACAAACTGCTGGTCTGCAACTCGGCCGGCAATTACTACGTGATCCAGAACCAGTGCTCGCATGCGATGGCACGCTTGACCGGCGGCAAACTCCGCGGGCACAAGATTTTTTGCCCGTTGCACAGCGCGCCTTTTGACATGCGTGATGGCAAGCCGCTCGGTGCACCTGCGACCGAGCCAATTTGCACGTTTGCGACTACGGTCGAGGATGGGCAGGTGTTTGCCGAAATCCCCGCCGATGCATAAAACAGTCAGAGCTGATTGTTTTTAGCAGCCAGCGTGCTAGTATTTTGAGTCGCAATGATCCAGCCGGAGACAGTCGATGAGCGCACAGTACGAAGCTAAATGGCCGATGGACCTGGGTGCACCAGCTAATTCGCTGGAGGCCAAGCAACCCGATATCGACAATGGAATCGATGTCTATCATCCCTCGCGCTACTACTCCCGAGAGTTCATGGAGCAGGAGACAAACAAGCTCTGGCCGCGCGTCTGGTTGCTGGCGGGTGTGACTTCGGATATCCCGGAAGATGGCGACTATTTCACCTTTGAGATTGGTCGCGAACAGATGATCATCGTCCGCCAGGAAGACGACAGCATCAAAGCGTTTCATAATGTCTGCCCGCACCGCGGTAACCGCGTGTGCCTGAATGACCGCGGCAGCGCTGCCAGCTTCACTTGTGCGTTTCATGGCTGGCGTTTCGGCGTTGACGGCAAGCTCGAAAGTATTACTGACGAGGAGACCTTCGACCCGCGTGTCGTTGCCCATCGACCAGGCCTGAGTGAGGTTCGGTGCGATACGCTGGGCGGCATTGTCTTCGTCAACATGGACGGCAAGGCGCCGCCACTCAAGGAATATCTCGGCTTGCCCGAGGGCTACATCGAGATGTATGAAGTGGACAAGATGAAGGTCATTCATCATGTGCGCAGCGCCTGGAAAGCGAACTGGAAGATCGGTGTTGATGCGTTCTACGAGACCTATCACTTGCCGCACGTGCATCCACAAACGCAAGGCGTCATGGAAGATTTCTCGCAGAACGATCTATACCCAAATGGCGCCTCGCGCATGATTGTGCCGATTTGTACGAAGTCGCATCGTGTTGAAGACCAGGACAGCGTCGACCCGTATCAGGCCTTCATGCTGGCTGAGGTGGGCATTGATCCTGAGACATTCAGCGGCACTGCCCAGGAAGTGCGCGAAGCGGTTCAACAGGCCAAGCGTGAGCGCGCTCGCGCGGCTGGCCTTGCGCACTACGACAATTTTACTGACAACCAGCTCACTGATAGCTGGGCGACCGGCCTGTTTCCCAACGTGCAAATGGGCATGCACCCGGAAGGTGTCTTCATCATGCGTTTTCTGCCGGATGCAGACGATCCGGAGCTGTTCTACTATGAAACGATGATCCTGTACCGCCCGGTCGATGACCCCAACTACAAGGTGCCGGCCTGGATGGGCCTTCCGGAGGGCATTGATGCGTCTGGCGAGAATAGGCCGGAGGTGATTCATGTGCCGGTTGGCGTATTGCCGGATCTCGGTGAGGTGCTGGATCAGGATGCTGAGCTACTGCCAGTACTGCAAAAAGGTGTCCGCTCGCGCGGCTTCCGTGGCGCGCTGTATTGTGAGCAGGAACAACGCGTGCGGCATTTCGAGGCCGAGGTCGAGCGCTACATTAACGAAGAGAAATAGCGCCTTAGTTTTTGACCCTGGAGTATCTGATGATGAGCACCGCTAGTTTATTGAAAACCGCCATGATGACTGTTTGCGCCGCACTCGCCGTCGGCTGTGCCGGGCCGATGCAAACAACCATGGCCGATGGCACGATCGCCTATCGCATTGATTGCGGCGGCACGGCGCGCGGCCTCAACTACTGCCTCGAGAAAGCCGGCAAATCTTGTGGCGCCGAGGGGTACACGATTGTTGCTGAAGATGGTCGCAGACTCTCGAGCAGCGAAGCGGCGACAGCCGATCAGCAGTCATTGTTCCAGGACTTTGCGTCGGACCGGAATCGTATTTTCTTTACCTGTGGCACCTGAGCGCTCAACACGTTAGCCAATAGCCCGATCGAGCAACGATAGTTCGGATTGCGGCGGATCATGCGTTTTACTCACCGAATAGCAGGCCCTGATGATGTCGACGACATCGTCGGGTTAATGCGTGCGTCCATCGAAGAGAACATGAAAGCGTTCCTCTCTGCAGCAGAAATCGAAGCGGCCAAGGAAACCATGGGCGTCGATCAGACCTTGATTGACGACGGCACTTACTTCCTGATTGAAACCACGGTCAACGACCAGACGGTCATTGTGGCGTGCGGTGGTTGGGGCAAGCGCCGAACGCTATACGGCGGCAACCATACGGCAGGCCGTGACGACTCGTTTAGTGATCCTGCGACCGAGCCTGCGCGTATTCGGGCAATGTACACGCACCCGGACTGGACGCGCCGCGGAATCGGCACGCTGCTGCTCGACCTCGGTGAGGCTGCAGCGCGCGACGCCGGGTTTCAGACGATCGAATTGGGTTCGACCATTCCCGGAGAGCCGCTTTACCTTGCGCGCGGCTATGTCGAGGTGAGCCGCGAAACACATATTGGCGAAAATGGCTCGGACAACACCGTCATCAGAATGCGTAAGTCCTTATAGCAAGCCTGGACATCGGCGATGCGCCCGGGCGGGCTGTCAGCAACGCGCAACGGCTCGCGTTCGTGCATCTGCCAGTCGCCTTTGCTCGAAATCGTGACCAACAAGTCGCAATCGATAACTCGAACTATGCGGCTCAATGCGATTTGCGAAAGGACACCTCATGCGATCACTGATGCTGACGGCACTTCTGCTTTTGCTCACCCGTCAACCGGCACATGCCGAAGCGACACGTTTGGCACCGGAGCAGCTGGGCCAGGATGGGCGCATTACGCTGACTCCCGGCTTCACCCCTGACGGCAACACAATGTACTTTGCGCAATCGTCGTGTACACCGATTTGGGCGTGTCCACAGACGCTCAAGAAATCAACCAGGACAAAGACAGGCTGGAGTGCGGCCGAGGATGTTCGTCTGCCGGCTGACGGGCGCGTCGACTGGCCGAATGTGTCACCAGATGGTGAGACGCTGGTGTTTGCCTGGTCCGCGCGTCGTGACGATCTTGCGACGCTTGATATCCGCGAAAACTTTGACCTGTATACCTTGGATTTGACGAGCAACGCTGCGGTTCCGTTGCCAATCATGGATGGCGACATCAACCGACCGCGTGCAGGCTCGCTGAAGACGCTGCGCTACATGCACAACGAAGCCTACCCGTCGCTGACAAACACTGGCGCACTGTATTTCATGACTGAGCGGCCGGACGGCATTGGTGAACGTGACATCTACGTGTCGCGCATGGGCGAGAATGGTGTTCGGCAGGTCGCTGTGCCAGTGGCGGGGCCAGTGAATAGCCTCGAGCGCGACGATGGCGTGTGGGTCAATGCCAGCGAGACACTGATGCTGCTGACCTATACAAACAGGGGCGGGGCTGGCGACGCAGACCTGTTCGTTTCTCGCAAGACATCATCGGGTTGGAGTGAGCCCGTAAACCTGGGCGACGAGTTCAATACACCGTATGCTGAGTTTGGTGCGAAGCTAACGCCCAATGGGAATCAGATTGTCTTTACGTCAGATCGCCCGTTTGCAGATCAGCCGCGAGGCTTGCTGCAAGTCTGGGTTGCCGATTTCGACCTTGAGCA
>JBCCCC010000124.1:0-9908 GCA_039033695.1 Pseudomonadota bacterium
ACGCGCACCGATGGCGCGCAACAGCCCGATTTCTGACTTACGTTCCATGACGCTGGCCAGCATGATGTTCATAATGCCAATGCCGCCGACCAGCAGCGAGATGCCTGCGACCGCCGACATGACAACGGTAAAGATACGCTGGGTCTGTTGATGCTGCGCCAGGAGCCGGGCCGGTATCACGATATCGTAGTCGTTCTGGTCGCTGTGGCGTCGATCAATCAAGTGCGCAATAGCGGTTGCGGCCTGATCAGGCTCGATGCCAGCGCCTAGTCGAATCTTGATGGCATCCAGTTCCGCACTTAAGGGCTCGCGCTTCAAGCGGGCAAGGCCGGTCTGCAACGGTAGGTAAACCAGGTCGCTTTCGCCGCCGACGGATCTGCCCTGGAACTCGCTTTGCTCGAGCTGGCGATCTTCGAGAACGCCAACAACCTCAAGCCACAAGTGGTTGACCTTGAAAAACTTGCCAACGGCATTGCCGTTGGGGAACAACGATTGTGCAGTGACGCTGCCGAGCACGGCGACCTGCCGGAACGCGATGTCGTCCTCACGTGTAAACAGTGCGCCGCGATCCGCGGCCAGGCTCGACAGTTCAAAATAACTAGGGCTTACGGCCATCACTTTCGCGCGACTTTCGCCTTCACGGCTAAACAGGCTCCAAGTCCTGAACTCGCGTGCGCCCGCCCATTGTTCGACAAATGGCAACGTGGTCGCGGTCGCCTCGGCGTCGCGTATGCTAAGACCCGCCGAGAACTTTCGGATTTCCTTTAACGACTCATTGTCGATGGTCTTTGACTCGACAATAAGGTTACGAAGGCCCATGCCCTCGATCAGTTCGAGCGCTTCGCGTTTGCCGCCTTCACTCACGGCGAGCATGGCAATGACGGCGCCAACACCGAACACCATGCCAAGCAATGTCAACGCCGTACGAAGGCGATGATGTGAGAGCTGACTGAGCGCCTGGCGAACGTCCAGCCACAGACCTTCGAGCTTAATGCTCATCCCGCATTATCCGGCATCACGAGCACGATTCGCTCACCCGGCTCGACACCCGAAACGATCTCGATCAGGTCAGGGCTGCGCTGTCCCAGCGTGACCTTGCGTTTACTTGGCGCACCGCCACTCGCAATGAACAGATACGCATCATTGCCGTCACCGTAGACGGCTTGTGCCGGCACGATAACGCTGTCGTTGATGGTGCCGGTCACAATCTCTGCCCGCAGGCGACTGCCAACCCGCATCAGGTCCACGTCAATGTCATTGATGTCAGCCTCTACCGTGAAGAACTTCTGCGGCTCCTCGCGCTTCAACGGGCTTGCCACGGCCGATACCGACACAACCTCTGCCGAGAACTCGCGCTCGGTCGCGGAGTCCAGTACCAGCTGCACCGTTTGCCCCTCCTCGATGCCTACCGCATCGGTTTCGGCAACATACAGTCGCGCGCGTACCTTGCCGCGCACGGGCAGCTGGCCCACTGGCATACCTGGGAACACGCGTTTGCCCTTGCCAAGCTTCGCGCCCCACGGTGTCCTGGCATAAATGAATGTGCCGTCGGCCGGGCTGCGCAGAACCATCATGCCGAGCGCCTGGTCTTGCTTGGCCAGTTTCGCGAGCTCTCCCTGTCGCTCAGCGCGAATCGTGCCTTGCTCGGCTTGCATGCGCTGGTCGAATGTCTCCCACTGCCATTCCAGGTACGATGCTTCGACATTGAGGTAGTCGACGTCCGACAGCGCATCGATGATTTCGTTGCGACTGAGCAGGCGCTCATCCACTGTGGCAAACGCTTCCGTGATGTCGCGCTCACCATCGACGCGACCAGTTTCATGATCGATGCGAATTTGTTCAAGCACACCCATGCGCTCAATGTCAGCTAGCTTGAAATCCGACTTGGCGACATTCAGCGCAGTGCTCTGTCGTGTCTCAATGATCTGCGTGTCGTCAAAACGTGCAACGATGTCACCCGCCTTGACCTCGGAAAACTCGGGCGCCATCCACGAAATGTTGAAGCCCATCCGGATACCTGGCGGTAGTGACACGGGCAGTGATTCAGATGCAATCAGCTCGCCGCGTGCTGGTACGCGAAACTCCAGCGCCTGCGTCTCGGCAATGACGGTAGGCAAGCGGCGGGTCTCGCCGCTGCAGCCAGCGACTGTGCCACCAACCAAGACTGCGAGCATGCCAATCATTGTGAACTTCATAGCCGTATCTCCGTTCCGGGTTGCAGGCCGTCGCGCACGATTCGCAGCCCGTCGCTGGTGCTGCCCAGCGTAACCTGGCGCCAGCCCTCGCCGCGCACCATGAGGCCCGGCTGACCATCACGATACTGAATGGCATCTTCCGGCACAGCCAAAGCACTGAGTACCGTGTCCACTTCAACAATAACTTTGGCCGACATGCCGGGACGCAGCTGAGCCTCACCTTCGTCATCAAATTCGATCGTGACACCGCGCACCATGGCTTGTGAGAATTTCGACTGGCGCCGGACGATGCTGGCCACCGCCGTTACGGTGCCTGAAAGTTGGCTGCCGCCAGCGGCATCCAGCGACAGCTTAACAGGCTGGCCCACCGCGATACTGGCAGCCGCAAACTCCGGCACTGCGGCCTCGATCACCAAGTCAGAGTCATCAATGACTTCGATGACGGTCATGCCCGGGTTGACGGCATCATTGACGTCAAGTTTCTCGCCTTGATCGTTGGTACCGACGATTGCTAGGCCCGCTCGCGGCGCTTTGATCGTAAACGATTCGAGCTCGCGCTGTGCTGCCGTCAACTCGCTTTGCAGGCGGCGAACGTCTGCTTCCAGCTCCTGTTTCTTTGAGGTGCGAACCCGTTCAACCAGAGCGCCACGCTGTTGCTCGCGGCGGTAGCGTTCTTCGGCAATTGATTTCTCTTCGAGGAGTTTGCGGTATTCCAGCCCGGCGTAGACATTCACATCGACAGCCGCTTTGCGCGCAGCCTTCTCCGCGTCGCTTTCGACCTCGGCAAGGCGGACTTTGTCTTCCTCGATTTCGCGCGCCTGTTCTTCCAGCAACGATGCGAGCTCCGATTGCTTTGTGGAAAGCTCAGCCTGCTTGGTCTTGATTCGGTCATCCGTCGCCGAGCCATCAAACTCTGCCAACACATCGCCCGCATTCACCCTTGTGCCCTCTCTTGCGAGCTTGGTGATCGTGATTCTCCAACTCTGCGATGGTGGCGGACCGAAGCGAAGCCCTTCGCGAGGCGTTACGACGCCGTTGGCGCTGACGGTAATCGGCCGGTCTTCTGGCACGACCGGCTGCCATTGCTGTGCAAAGCTAGCGCTCGATACTGCGATCAGCAGTGCAGCGACCATGAGTCTCATCGTTGACGCTCCGTTGTCGCGCGCACACCCAGCACGCTCATACCTGGCATGATAGCGTCTGGCAGGCCGTTGATCGGAATGGCAAGTGCCTCGAAATAGCCACTATCTCCCCAGTCCTGTTTCTCAACGGCTTGGCTGGATCGCCAACTAATCTTCGCTTCGAACGAGGCGATGCCTTGCGCGTCGGCGGCAATTTGCATGGCTTGCCCTGGCTGAAAGCGCAGGAAATCTGCCTCATGTATCCACAAGCGCACCTGTAAATCGGCACGATTGGCAATGGACGCGACTGCCAGGCCACTGAACAGCGTATCCCCCGCAAAAATCTTGCGGCCGGTAAACGGGTTTTCGGCGTAAATCACAAAGCCTGCCTTATCCGCCTTTATCTCTGTTGCGGCCAATGCACTTTCGATACGCCGGTAGTTGGTTTCCGCCTGTTGGAGCTCGAGTTTGGCTTGCGCTTGCCGGTCGCTGAGTTCTGCGCGTTTGTTCACGAGTTCCTTGCGGGTCCGGGCCAGCGTTTGCTGGGCTGTAGCCAGCGTCAGCTGGTAGCGCTCGAAGTCGAGTCGCGGAATGGTCTCGACCGGGATCACGGCATCCAGCTCGGCCATTCGTACATCTGATTCGGCTTGCGCGAGCGCGAGTTCGGCGTCCATGACTTCCAGCTTGAGCTCATCGACCGCACGCTCAGCCGTGAAGCGCTGCTTTTCGAGGTCCGTGCGTGCCTTCTCTTCTTCAGAAATCAGGTTGCCGGGGTCCAACCGGACCACAAGGTCGCCAACATCGACCTCGCTGCCTTCGGGGGCCATCCATTCGATCCTGCGTTGCCAGGCGCCCGGCAAAGAGGGCATTTCGATGGTTTGCGATTCCACATCCTCGATCACGCCCGTAAGCAATGGTTCTGCATACAGGGCGCCACTAACCAGCGTGATCATGGCGAGCGTGCTAAGTGTTTTCTTCATCACGTTCTATCTTCCCATCGCGCATGTGAATGACGCGTCGCGCATACGCGGCGATTTCCTCTTCGTGGGTGACCATCAGGATCGTCTGACCATCACTGTTGAGTTTGGTGAACAGCTCCATGATTTCGACCGAGGTTTTGCTATCAAGGTTTCCGGTTGGCTCGTCAGCCAGCAAGAGTGGTGGCGAGTTGACCAGCGCACGCGCAATGGCCACTCGCTGGCGCTGCCCGCCGGAAAGCTGGTTAGGCCGATGGTCCATGCGGTCGGACAGCCCGAGCTGCTTGAGCATGTTTATGCCTTGTTCGCGCGCACCTGCCACATCGGCGTCGCTGTACCGAAAAGGCAGCAGCGTATTGTCCAATGCTGTCATCCGAGGCAACAAGTGGAAGCTTTGAAAGACAAATCCGATATGGTGATTGCGGATGCGCGACAACGCCTCATCGTCCATATGTGAGATGTTCTGGTCAAGCAGGTGGTAATCGCCCTCGTCCGGCGTATCCAGACAACCGAGAATGTTCATCAGCGTTGACTTGCCCGAGCCAGACGGGCCCATGACGGCAACGAAGTCGCCTTCATGAATCTCGAGGTCTAGATGGTCGAGGGCGTGCACCACGGTGTCGCCAACGTGGAACCGTCTGACCAGGTTCGAGGTTGAGATCATCGCTTGCGGCGCCTTCGGTTTTGTTTTTGTTTCGGAGCGATATTCTACACTTCGACGCGATTCCCCGTTCGGATGCACGCGGGCATCCTAATTCTCCAACTCAAAATTGAATTGTTTCCGGAGGTTTTCGGAAGATCGTGGCTCGCCGTCTACTACCCTCGGCTTGAATCGGAACCGCTCTATCGCCTTCAGCGCGGCCTTCTCGAAACCGCGGTGCGTGCTGGATACGATACGTGGATTGCTGACCCTGCCAGCAGCAGTGACATCGAACATGACAATCACTGAGCCCTCGATACCGCGCGCGAGCATCTTCGGCGGGTACATTGGCTTGACCGGCATGACCTCAAACAGCACCTGGTCACTGACCGGTGCCACACCGATTGTGCCGAGCTGAGGGGGACTGTTGATAAAGGCGCCACCAATGTCTTGCGTCAGTGGGCTGGGGGCGAAAGCGAGCTCCAACGCCGGCGTTTTGGGTGCCCGGGAAGGTGTACGCGCCGGCTGAATGAGGGGTTCCGGTGCTTCGGTGTTTGGCGTGGTTGGTGGCGTGGGTGGCGGTGCCGCGGCGCGGTCCAGGGCCAGCGGTTGCGGCGGTGTGGATGGGTTACTGGTAGTCACGATCAGCGCTGTCATGACGAGAAACAGACTGACGGTCACGCCGCTCGAGACGACAAAGGCTGCGGAATAGCGCGTGTTCATGTGGTTATCTCCTATACCTTTAAGTTCTAGGTAATCCTATATGCCTTTAACTACAAGGTATATATTGACTTTACCTATAATCACGAGGTAACGTCGATCGATTAGTGGAGATGCCGTATGGCCAAGACTAACCCGCCATTCATGACTGGCGTTCCGGAGCTTCTGTTGCTGCGATTGCTCTCGCAACGCGAGATGTATGGCTACGAGTTGGTTCGGCAAGTGCAACTGGTCACGGGCGAGACGATCAAACTGGGCGAGGGTGTGATTTACCCGATGCTGCATGCCTTGCAGAAATCGGGCGCGCTGAAGGCGACACGCCGCGACGTGGGTGCGCGCAGCCGCGTCTACTATGAAACCACTCGCAAGGGGCGCCAGCGCCTCGCCAAGCTGGAAACCGAATGGTCGCGTATCCGAAGTGCGCTGGATCTTGCCGAGGTGCCCAATGCAAGCGCGTGATGATCTCCAAACGTTGGTCACAGCACTGCGCCAGCAAGGTGTTTCGCGCGCTGATGCTCGCAGTATCGCGAGGCAGTGGCTGGAGCATCGCTGCGATATCGAACAGGCTGCCATCGCTGACGGATTTCCGGCCGCGCACGCGAGCGATTACGCGCAGTCGATGATGGGTTCGACACGGCAGCTCGCGCTCTCGACTGCTGCGGTAGTGTCGACCGGATCGGGCTTGATGTCGCTGCCACCGTCGCAGCTTGCCGCTGTCGCCCGCTGGGGCAGTGCGTGCGCAGGCGGCCTATTGACCACGGCCGGTTTGTTCGTCGCCATGACGCTCGCGATATCGATCTAGGTTCGATCTGCCCGACTTGTCCATCTAGCGCTACACTATGGGCCATTGCCACGGGAGCGCGCGATGACAGACGACATAAAGCGGACAACGCTGATGGTGCGCGATGGCGATGTCGCTGCCCATTGGTATGAAACCGTTTTCGGGATGAGCCGTTGGATGGACACGCCATTCACGCTGTCTGGCGAGCAACTCGCCGCCGGTAGCAAAGGCGATCAAACACGACTGATTATCCTCAAGGCGAATCACGATCTACTCGGCATGATCGGCCTGCTCGAATGGTTGTCGCCGAAGATGCCCGCACCGGCCGAGTTACCCACACGCATCGAGTTTGGTGCGCCCATTTTTGTGGTGGCTGCAGAGGATGCGAAGGCATCGCTCGAGCGCGCGCGCGAACTTGGCTCACGGATTCATTGTGAGCCTCATGATTGGACGGTTACCGGCGCGGATGGCGCGATCAAAGACATGATTGGTTGCTCATTCTGGGATTTGGACGGCTACTTTTACGAGGTTAATCAGCTCGTCAGAGTTCGCGACGCGTGAGGGCCCGCGCATCGAAGGAGTTCTTGGCGCTGGCGGCCGGAAAAGCGCTGGACGAGCAGTGTCAGCAACAATGGCGTGTTGCCCGCCCGCCTGTGGGTAACGCTGTCGCTGATGATTTCGCCTGGTTCGAAGGCCCCATTCCCGAGCCCGGTGACGGCGAAGTGCTGTTAAAGACGCTCTACCTGAGTCTTGCACCGGTCATGCGTGACTACATGACCGGCCAGCCAATGGCTGGCGAAGCGCCACTAGCCATCGGCGACGTGATCCACGGCCGCGGTGTCGCCCAGGTCGTGAAGTCCAGGCATGTTGACTGGCCCGAGGGCGCGGTGGTGCAAGGTCAGATCGGTTGGCAGACCTATAAGTGCTCGCGCATGAGTGCTGACGAGAAAATGCGGCGAATGCCTGCCAATGGGCTGCCGGCCAGTCTCGGCCTCGGCGCGCTGGGCATGACGGGGCTGTCGGCTTGGGCAGGTCTGTTCAATTGTGCAAAGCCGAGGCCTGGCGACGTGTTCGTGCTGTCTGGCGCTGCGGGCGGTGTTGGTTCGCTGGTCTCCCAAATGGCGGCCAACATTGTTGGCTGTGAAGTCGTTGGTATTGCGGGCGGCGCCGAAAAGTGCGCGTTCATCCAGACGATTGGTTGCCGTGCTGCCATCGACTACAAAGCTGGCGGCGTTGCAGATCAACTGCGGCCAGTTGTCCCAGACGGCCTCGATGTGTATTTCGATAATGTTGGTGGCGATATTCTTGATGCTTGCATGGATCACCTGCGCCATGGTGCGCGCATTGTATTGTGCGGATCGATCAGCGAGTACACTGCGGCGACGCCCTACCGGCTGCCTGGCTATACGCGACTGCGCCGCACCGATGCGAGCATGCGCGGTTTCTTCGTGTACAACCACCTCGGTGACTGGCACCGGGCAATGACCGAAATGGCTGACTGGATCAAGGCAGGTAAACTGCGACCAGTGGAGAACCTCACGCATGGGTTCGAGCATATGCCTGCCGCCCTGGCGGGGATGTATGATGGCAGCAATACGGGTAAACAGTTGTGTGTCGTGCGTGGTGAGGTTGATGATTGGATCTGAAGATGCACCGCCCGAATACCTTGTCCAATGTGCGGCAACGCGATGGAGGCGACAAGGCTCGTGAGTAGTAAACCGCCGATACGTTTTCAGCGCGCCAATTTCGTCGTTGTTGATCTGGATCGCGCGCTGACGTTCTACAGAGACGTACTTGGGTTTGTCGTCGCCTTTGAGCAGGGGCACAACCCCGACAGTTATTCGTTTCCGGTGTTCGCTATTCCAGATCCGGCGACACTTCGGTTTTGTACGCTCAGCACTTCCGATCAGGTGCGTGTGATGGCGCTGACAGAAGTCGCCGGTATTGATCTTCCGCCCATTCCTCATCCACGCAGAGCGGCGATCGTACTTGAGATTGCCGATCCGGACGCTGTCATGCATGCGGCTCGCGCACTGGGCTTGACCGTGTATCCCGAAGAACGGCTGGAGACACACGATGGCCGAATCGGGCGAGAAATCGGCATCGTTGATTTCGATGACAACCTGGTGGTGATCTATCGGATAGACGAGGCGACGCGTTGAGCGAGCCGGGCAACCCCGCGACCAAGCCCTATCCGCCCGCAAGTGCGGGGTGGTTCCTGGTCACCATGCTGACCATCGCCTACGTGTTCAGTTTCGTTGATCGCTATATCCTCGGCTTGTTAATCGAGCCGGTCAAAGCCGACCTCGGCCTCACGGATGAGCAGATCGGTTGGATTATCGGCCCTGCGTTCTCCGTGTTCTACGCGACGATGGGTCTGCCGCTCGGCTGGCTTGTTGATCGTTGGCGGCGCACGTGGATCGTTGGTATCGGATTTGCGTTCTGGTCGGCGGCAACGGCCGTCTCAGGGCTCGCACAGAATTTCTGGCAAATGTTCGTTGCGCGTATGAGTGTCGGCGCCGGTGAGGCGACTTTGAGTCCCAGCGCTTTTTCAATGATTGCCGATAGCTTCCCTCCGGAGCGGCGAGGCAAGCCAATCGCGGTGTATACCGCCGCGCTGACGGTCGGCGCAGGGTTGGCATCGCTGATTGGTGGCGCGGTGTTGGTGTGGGCTAAGACCAACGAGGGTATTGAGCTACCGATCATTGGTCTCGCGGCACCGTGGCAACTGGCGTTCTTCGCGGTTGGGTTGCCGGGAATCTTACTGGCGTTGTTCTTCTTTTATATCCGTGAGCCGGAACGTCGGCTTGCGGTAGGTACGGATGCGAGCCTGCGAGGCAATAGCATGAGAGATGCGTTGGGCTATGTCTGGCGTCATGCAGGTACCTATGCAGGCTTCGTGTCGCTGATTTGCGTGATGACCATCATTGCCTATTCGCAAAGCTATATGCCGTCGACGTTCGTGCGCACGTTTGGATGGCAGGCGGAAAACTATGCGTTCGTGAACGCGGTCGCGTTGCTGATCATCGGCCCTATCAATGTCATTGCGATGGGCTTTATCTCGGACCGCTGGAGTCAGTCGGGGGTCAAGGATGCGCCATTCAGATTACTGGTGATCGGTTTTCTCATCATGGTACCCACCGCAATCATTCCGATGTTCATGCCCAACGGTGTGGCCGCGTTCGCGGTCTTGTGTGTGAACACCATTGGGATTGGTATGGTCTCCGCGGTCGGCGTTACCGCTTTGCTGATGATTACACCAGCGCCGATTCGCGGCCAGGTCGTCGCGATCTACTACATCGCCATCAGTATGGCCGGATTATGGCTGGGCCCGACCACTGTTGGCACGCTGGCCACTCGCGTGTTTGGTGAAGAAAACCTGAACCTGGCGATGGCATCGGTGCCGTTCGTCTGGGGCATCGTGCCGTTGCTGCTGATCCCGGTAACCCGGCGGCTTTATCTTGCGCAGATGCA
>JBCCCC010000125.1:0-9766 GCA_039033695.1 Pseudomonadota bacterium
CGGTGGAACAAGTGCGATTTCTTTGAGGCTGCGTTTTAATCGATTGAGATGACGGTCCATGCCAAGCGACTTGCCGCCATACACTGGCACAACCTCGTAGACGCCGTCACCGAACAGGAAACCGCGATCGAGCGGAGAAATGGTAACCTCTGAGATCGGCTGCAGAGCGTCACCATGCCACGCAAATGGCAGTGCATCAGCCATCGCAACGCACCGTCGGTGTCACTCCATCCATAGCTTGACCTCGTCCGTCATGCGCTTCCATAGGCCACCTTTGGCAACCGGGTCGAGCGTGGCGAGTGGCTCACTGACCAGTTCTTCACCGTCCAGCGTGACACTGAGCTGAGCCACCTGGGTGCCCGCGTCAATCGGCGCATACAGCTCGCGACGCAGCACGACTGCCGGGCGTAACTCGTCCCACGAACCCCGCGGCACGGTAACAAAGATATCGCGGGTAACACCCAGTCGAGTTTGGTCATTTTCGCCTTTCCAGACGCGGACCGTATCGACCTCCTGATTGTCGGCATACAGCTTGCGGGTTTCGAAAAAACGGAAACCGTAGTTGAGTAGTGCCTGGCTTGCGTCGATGCGTGCTTTCGCACTGCCGGTACCCATGATCGCCGAGATCAATCGCATGTCGTTACGCACTGCCGATGACACCAGGCAGTAGCCCGCGGCGCGCGTATAGCCAGTCTTCATGCCATCAACGGTGCTGTCTTGCCATAGCAAGCGGTTGCGATTGTCCTGCGAGATGTCGTTCCAGCTATAACTCTTCTGGCTGTACCAAGCATAGTATTCCGGGAACTCAGTAATGATGGCGCGGGCCAGCGTGGCCATATCGCGCGCGGTTGAATAGTGCTGATCACCCGGCAGGCCCGTGGCATTTTGGAAGTTCGTGGACAGCATGCCGAGTTCCACCGCATAGGCATTCATCAAGTCGGCGAAAACCGCTTCAGTGCCGGCCACATACTCCGCAAGCGCAACGCTCGCGTCATTGCCGGACTGTACGATCATGCCTTGCAGCAGATCCTCTACGGGCACGCGACTACCTTGTTCAATAAACATGCGCGAGCCGCCAGTGCTTTGTGCGTTGCTGGTGATCGGCACCATGTCGGTCAGTTTGATCTGCTCTGCTGCGAGTGCCTGGAATACAACGTAAGCGGTCATCAGCTTGGTCAGGCTTGCCGGTTCGACTTGCGTGTCTGGCGCCATCGACGCGACCACGCGGCCGCTGTTGGCATCCAGCACCATATAGCTGGATGCTTGCAGGGCTGGCGGTGCGGGGATGGGAAGTGCTGCAAAGGCGCTCGGCGCGAGCGCGAACACGGCGAGCAAAACGAATATACGGGTACGGACGAGATGCATAAGATAGAGATTATCCGATAGATGGTGGTTGCATTATTTCACAGCCAAACGGGCGCGGCAGCAATTGCGCGCCGGACTCGCTCAAAAGGCTGTGACAGGGTTGCGCCTAGATAGTTGCGCCCGTCTGCTATTCGCTGGTGCTGACCAGGCGCGCATCGTTGATGCCAAGGCTTGTCAAGCGTTTAACGAGTGCGTCGAACAGGCTGACATCGGCGACCGGCCCGATGTGAACGCGCCAGATCGGGTCTCGGTCACTGCCAGCCTGGCTGACAAAGGCGTTGTCGATGCCGGATTCGCGCAATGCGTTGAGGCGACGTTGAGCGTTGCCTTGCTGGGAAAATGCGCCGGCCTGGATAAACAACGGGCTCGTGTCGTCACGGGCGCGGGTCGCCGGTGATTCCGAGTTGTGGACATCGATGACTTCGACCTCAACCATGCCGGTACCTGATTCGATGAGGTCCAGCGCCTCTGCAGCCGCATACGACAGATCAATGATTCTGTTGTCCACGAAAGGACCGCGGTCATTCACGCGCACGTTGAGCGAGCGTCCGTTTTTCAGGTTAGTCACGCGGACCCAGGTGGGTAGCGGCAAAGTCTTATGTGCAGCGCTGAACGCATGCATGTTGTATGGCTCGCCCGAGGACGTCTTGCGGCCATGAAACTTCTTGCCATACCAACTGGCTATGCCGCGCTCGCGATAGCCCGCAGCCGAATCCATCACGTAATAGCGTTGACCGAAGACCTCATAGAATGCGGGGTTGCCATAACGGCTGCGTGCCTCAGCGGTCGGTTGCTGGTTCGCATTGGGCACCGGCTTGCTGCGTTTCGGCGGTCCATCATTGAGCACCGGCGCCGACACGCAACCAGCCAATGAGACCAGCAGCGCGCCCGCCATCAGCAACCTAATCATGGCCGGCCTGCTTCCGCGGTCATCGCAGCGCTTCTCGCTGCGGCGATGTCATTGCCAAGTTGCCAGACAGCCATCGCATACATCGCGCTGCGGTTGTAGCGCGTAATCACATAGAAGTTGTGGTAGCCCACGAAGTAACTGGGACCGCTTTCGCCTTCGAATGCAATGAGCCGGGCCGCAGCATCCGGCGCCAGCGGCTGTTCTATGGCGACTCCGGCGTTACTCAGTTCGCCGACGGTGCTGTCGGCCTTGAGTGAGTTGCGCGCAGGAATCTCGCCGCTAAATCCATCCGACAACCGGGCGTTGCTAACCACCGCACCGTCCTCGCGCCACTTGTGACGCACGAAATAGTTAGCCACGCTGCCAATGATGTCGTCCCAGCTCGCAAACAGGTCACGTCGACCGTCGTTGTCAGCATCGATGGCATAAGCACGATAGCTGGATGGTATGAATTGTGGTGAGCCCATGGCGCCGGCGTATGAGCCCAACGCCGTGTCGATATCGACTTGTTCCTCGCGGGCCAGCAATAGGAACTCGCGCAGCTCCTTACGGAAGAACGTCGCACGAGGTGGGTAATCGAAACCGAGTGTGGTTAGCGCATCGAGAACGCGATAGCGGCCCGTAATTCGGCCGAAATAGGTTTCGACACCGATGATGCCGACAAGGATCTCGCCCGGTACGCCGGTTTGCCGACTAATGCTCTCTATTGTATCGGCATGCTCGTTCCAGAACGCAACGCCCGCATCGATGCGCTTGGGCTGGATGAAAATGTCGCGGTACTCATGCCAGGGTTTGCTCTTTTCGGCCGGGCGGCTGATGGCATCGAGAATACTCTGTTGGGTCTTGGCACCGGCAAGCAGCGAGTACAACTGATCGCGATCGAAGTCATACTCATTGACCAACTCGTCAACAAACTCGCGCACGATGTCGCGGTCGACATCCAGGTTGCTCGCATAGCTTGCTTGAGACAGTGAGAGTGCGGCTAACAGGATTCCTGACAGCAGACGAATCATCAGTTTTACTCCCGCCTCATCGAGGCAACAATCGTTTATGGGTGTGAATGGACATCAGAATACCGAAAGCGCCCATCAGGGTCACCATTGATGTTCCGCCGTAACTGACCAATGGCAGCGGCACGCCGACGACCGGAATCAAGCCGGTGACCATCGCGGTGTTCACGAGCACGTACACAAAGAACGTCAGACTGATACTGCCGGCAAGTAGGCGAGTAAACGTGTCCCCTGCCTGGCTGGCGATATACAGGCCACGGCCGACAACAAACAGATACAGACAAATGAACGTTAGTAATCCCAGCAGACCAAACTCCTCGCCAATGACGGCAAAGATGAAATCGGTACTGCGTTCGGGCAGATACTCAAGTTGGCCCTGGCTTCCGTTGGTCCAACCCTTTCCGAACAGCCCACCAGAGCCAATCGCAATCTTGGACTGAATAATGTTGTAGCCGGCACCCAGTGGGTCGCTCTGCGGATCGATCAACGTGAGAACGCGCTGGCGCTGATATTCGCGCATGTTTTGCCACAACAGGGGCAGGGCAGCGGCCACCAGTGCCGCCATCCCGACGATGACACGCATCCGCAAACCGGCCAGCAGTATGACGATGCATCCCGCAGCAGAGATGAGGATGGCCGTGCCGAGGTCTGGTTGTCGCGCTATCAGGACGGCAGGCATCGTAATGATGGCAATAAGTACAACCAGCGTGCGGAAATTTGGCGGCAAAGTGCGGCTGTGCAGATACGCAGCGGCCATCATCGGTACCGCAATTTTCATGATTTCCGAGGGCTGAAACCGAAACCCGATGTCGATCCAACGTTGTGCACCCTTGCCGCTGACACCAGCGATCAAGACGACAATCAGCAAGGCCAAGCCGAGCGCGTAGCCAGCCCAAGCCCAGCGCCGGAATACGATCGGAGGTATTTGTGCCAACATGACCATGGCAATCAGTGCGATGACGAGCCTGATCGCCTGTGCCGTGGTTTGTGCAACGCTTTGCCCGGTCGCGCTGTACAACACGAACAGGCCCGCACCGCACAATAACAACAGGCCGGTCAGCAGAGGCAGGTCAATATGAAAGCGCGCGAACACGGCGGCGGGCGACGGCGCTTGACTGCGTTCGAGCTGCTGACCCTCCCGAAAGATCATCGTGCCAGCCAGGCGTCAGTCAGCGCGCGCGCAATTGGTGCTGCGACGCTACTGCCGCTGCTGCCGTTTTCGACGATGACCGCTATAACCACCTGCGGCAGTTCGATCGGTGCAAACGATACGAACAACGCGTGGTCTTTGAGTCGCTCATCCAGCTCGAGCTCATCGTATTCCTCTTCTTGCGCCACACTAAACACTTGCGATGTGCCACTCTTGCCCGCAAAGCTGTATTTGGCATCTCGACCCGTCGCATAGGCGGTGCCATTGGCCGCCTGCAGTACATCCTGCATTGACTGGATGACGTGGTCCCAGGTGTGCTGATCGCCAATCACGGTTTCGAGCACGGTGGGCAAGACTGCCTCGGTGTTTTCCGTTAATGGGTCCTCCGTGCGAAGCGTTAAGCGCGGCTTGACTTGTTGCCCGCGCATCGCAATGACGGCAGTTGCATGGGCCAATTGCAGCGGGGTGGTCAGCATATAGCCTTGACCGATTGATGCGATGACGGTCTCACCCGGAAACCAGACGCGATCTGCCCGCCGAGAGAAATTCTGTTGTTTCCATGCGCGCGATGGAATCAGGCCATCTTTCTCGCCCGGTATCTCAATGCCGAGTTTCTCACCCAGGCCGAACTGCACGAGGTAGTCGTGCATGATGTCAATGTCCATGTCCTGTGCGAGTTCGTAAAAATAGACGTCGCAGGACTCGGCGACAGCGTCGAGAAGATCAACCAGACCATGCCCTTCCGGTTTCCAGTCTCGATACCGGTGTGTGCTGCCCGGCAAACTGAAGTAACCCTCGCAGTTCACGACATGGTTTTCATTGACCCGATCACTGTCCAACGCCGCGAACCCAAGAATCGGTTTGATCGTTGAGCCGGGTGGGTAACGGCCAGAGATTGCGCGGTTGAACAATGGCTGGTCGAGGTTACTCTGCAGTGCTGCAAAGGTCCGATTGTTCATGCCGCTCGCAAAGGCATTGGGGTCAAACGCGGGCGCGCTCGCCATCGCGAGGATTTCGCCGCTATTGGGGTCCATCGCAACCACCGCGCCGCGCCGACCGGCGAGCTGCTCCTCGGCCAGTCGCTGCAACTCGATGTCCAGCGTCAAGTGTATGTTGCGGCCCGGGAGCGGCTCTTCGCGCGGCTCAAAGCTTGTAGCACGACCTTCAGCAGTTGTGACCACCTCGTTGTGGCCCACTTGTCCGTGTAGCACCGACTCATAGGTCAGCTCGATACCCGTCTTGCCGATCTGTGTCGTGCCGGCATAATTGACTGGGTCGACACGCTGCAAGTCGCGCGCGCTCAGCCCGCCGACGTAGCCGATCACATGCGCAGCCAGAGCGCCATGCGGATAGTTGCGTACGAGCCTGGCGCGGATGTCGATACCCGGGAAATAGGGTCGTTGCATCGCAAAGCGCGCTATGTCTTCGTCACTCATGCGTGATTTCAGCGTTACCGGGTTGAATTTTGCGGTCGCGCCGATGCGTTCGCGAATCCCGTCCAGTTCCGCGGACTCGATGAGGCCTGCCAGCATCAGTCGTTCGAGCGCATCGTTTGTATTGGGCACCTGCTCGGGGATCATTTCCAGCTGGTAGGCGGGGAGGTTTTGGGCCAGTACGACGCCGTTGCGATCCAGAATCAGCCCGCGCGTGGGCGGCGCCGCTTCGATGCGAATGCGATTGCCTTGCGACAACTCACTATAGTGTTGGTGTTCAAATACTTGCAGTTGCGTCAAGCGCGCGACAACGACGCCACTTGCGAGCACCACAACCAACACCGCCAGCAGCAGCCGGCCGAGGAATATGCGTTGTTCTGCTGCGGTGTCCTTGATCGCCTGCAAGTAGGCCATAACTGCACACTGGTTGCGTAATCCCCTGCATTATAGGGGCAAACGTCTGGTGGGTTCAGGACTTCGTGCGCGGCCCGAGACGCAGACGATCCAGCGCAGCGAGAACCAAAGGCCATACGATTGCATTGCTGAGCAGTGGGGCCAGGTAGGAGGCTGCGCCGGGATCGTTGCCAGTCGCGCCATTGCACCAGAAGAGCATGAACTGATAGAGCGCTGTAAACAGCACCGCGCTGAGTGTGGTTTGCCAAATCGGGACCAGCATCAGGCGCAAGTGCAGTTTCAATGCCGGGTAGCAGCAAATGATCAGCGAGAGCGCATATTGCCCCAACGGTGTGCCGTACAGCGCGTCGAGCAACAGGCCGACGAGCAGTGCGCTGCCCAGGATGAATTGGCGCGGCGAGTGAATGGCAAGGTAAATCATGACTAGCGCAATCCAGTCAGGCCGCCATACCTGTGCCCAGTCGGGCAGCGGTTGTGCAGACAGTGCCAACGCCAGTATCAGGGCAAGCACACCGGGCCAGAAACGCTCGCGCTTAACCGCCATCAGTGGTCCCGTCGGCGGGCGTATCCGGTGTGAGCAGCAACACTTCACGCATACGCGTCAACGCTGCGGCTGGACTCGCGACAACTTGGGCGAATGCCTGTCGCGGCCGCTGCTCAACGCTGATGATTTCGCCGACCGGGTAGCCCGCCGGGTAATCGCCGCCGAGGCTAGTCGTTACCAGTAAGTCGCCAACCTGGATGTCGGCATTGTTTGGCAGGAATCGAATCTCGAGTCGATCGAACTCGCCAGCACCGAACGCAACTGTGCGCAGTCCGTTACGTACGACCTCGACTTGTATCGCATGTCCGGGATCGCTGATGAGCATCACGTTTGCGTTGAGCTTGCCAACATCAACTACCTGGCCCACGACACCGGTGGCATCGACCAATGCCTGGCGTTGAAACACGCCATCATCGGCGCCTTTGTTAATCACAATGCGATGGCGAAATGGGTCGTTATCCACCGATAGAATCTGGGCAACACGAACGTCGTTGCCGACCCGCGGCCTCGCATCCAGCATTGCGCGCAAGCGTTCATTCTCCGCGGATATCGCGTTGAGCTGTTGAAGGCGCGCATCGGCCAGCAGGCGTTCGCGTTTAAGGCGTGCGTTCTCGCGCGCAAGATCGGCGCGCGAACGCGTCGAGTCCTGGCTCCAGTCGAGTAGGCGGGCCGGTGTTTCGGTTGCCAGCTGCAGTGGATAGACCATACTCATCAGGATCGCGCGCGGCTGTTCGCCCCATGACGTGCGCTGGTCTGTAAGCATCGCAGCGACACACACGACGGCGGCAATAAACGTCCGCAAACCGAGCGCTCGGCCATTGTGGATTCGGTGTACGCCTGTAGTGTTTGCCGGCATGGCGTTGGCGCGTGGGCCGGCCTAGTTCAGCCCGAATACGGATGGTCCGTATTCGTCCATCAGTTCCAGAGCACGTCCACCGCCGCGCGCGACACAGGTCAACGGGTCGTCGGCAATCACGACCGGCAAGCCAGTCTCTTCCATCAGCAGTTTGTCGAGGTCACGCAGCATCGCGCCGCCACCGGTTAACACAATGCCACGTTCCGCGACATCCGCGCCGAGTTCGGGCGGCGTCTGTTCCAACGCCTCTTTGACTGCACCCACGATGCCTTGTAAGGGTTCTTGCAACGCTTCGAGAATCTCGTTGCTATTGAGCGTAAAGCTGCGCGGCACACCCTCCGACAAATTGCGGCCTTTGACAGAAATCTCAAGCACTTCAGCGCCAGGATATGCCGAGCCGATCTCGTGTTTGATTCGCTCGGCGGTCGCCTCGCCAATCAAGATGCCGTAGTTACGCCTGACATAGTTGGTGATAGCTTCATCAAACCGGTCGCCGCCAACACGCACAGATGCGGCGTAGACGATGCCATTGAGTGAAATGACCGCGACCTCGGATGTGCCACCGCCGATATCGAGCACCATCGACCCGCGCGCTTCGTGGACCGGCATACCTGCGCCGATCGCCGCAGCCATTGGCTCGGCAATGAGAATGACTTTGCTGGCGCCGGCACCTTCGGCCGACTCCTGAATCGCGCGGCGCTCCACCTGTGTTGAGCCATAAGGTACGCAGATCAATACGCGCGAGCGCGGTGTGAAAAATCGGTTGCCATGGACCTTCTTAATGAAAGTCTGCAGCATCTTCTCGGTCACCGTGAAATCGGCGATCACGCCGTCTTTTAGTGGGCGAATTGCGGTGATGTTGCCAGGTGTGCGTCCCAGCATGTTTTTCGCGTCTTGCCCCACGGCTTCGACGCGACGCCCGCCACTGCCATATTCTTCGCGAATTGCGACCACCGACGGTTCATCGAGAACGATGCCTTCGCCGCGGACAAAAATAAGCGTATTTGCAGTGCCAAGATCGATCGAGAGATCGTGAGAGAAGTACCCGAGCAGGTTTTTGAGCATGGTGTGGTGGGTCCGGCCCGATAAATTCCTGCAACTCTAGCAACGGGGGGGACAATCAGCAAGGCTGAGTGTATTCTTGCGGGTCTGCCTGGATGCGGCGGGAAAATGCGTTAAACCCGCAGCCCGCGGCGCTTGCCGGACGCCGGGCCAGGGACAGTTTCGATAGCCTCAAGCACGAATTTCGAGGAGACTCTGGTGAGTATTACCAGTGACGACATAAACAAGCTCGCCGTTTTGTCACGGCTTCAGTTCGAACAAGACGAGCTCGGGGATATCACCGAGAAGCTGGGCAACATCGTTGACTTCGTCGATCAGTTACAGGCGGCGGCCACCGAAGACGTCATGCCCATGGCGCATCCGCACGATCAGGTGCAGCCGTTGCGCGACGACATTGCAGACCCGGATATTGACCGTGATGCGCTGCAGGCCAGCGCCAGCGAGACCGCAGAGGGCTTGTATCTCGTGCCGAGGGTTATCGAATGACGGCGCTGCATGAGATGACACTGTCGCAAATGCGTGACGGACTGCGGGCCGGCGATTTCACAGCTCGAGCGCTAGTCCAGCATCAGCTTGACCGCATCGACCAATTGGATGGCCAGCTGAACAGCTTCCTGACGCTCGTCGCTGACACTGCGTTGGCGTCCGCCGATGCAGCTGACGCCCGCTACCAAGCGGGCAACCCGTTGCCGTTGGACGGATTGCCGATCGCTCACAAGGATATCTTCTGCACAAAGGGTGTTCGCACAACTTGCGGCTCGCGCATGCTCGAGCATTTTGAGCCGCCCTATAATGCGACCGCTGTCGCACAGCTGGCCGCGGCAGGCGCCATCATGCTTGGCAAGACCAACATGGATGAGTTCGCGATGGGCTCGTCAAACGAAACCAGCTACTTTGGTAACGTCCACAACCCGTGGCGCCTGGAGTGCTCTCCCGGAGGCTCGTCAGGTGGTTCTGCTGCGGCTGTTGCCGCGCGATTGGTCGGCGCTGCGACCGGAACGGATACCGGTGGCTCGATTCGC
>JBCCCC010000126.1:0-9677 GCA_039033695.1 Pseudomonadota bacterium
ACCCTCGAGGACTTGCCTTAGACGGGCAGAATCATAGTCCGCAGTGACATAGGCAGAACCTAATGACTCAAGCAACACCAGTCGAATACGCCCGGCAAGCACCTTTTTGTCGTGCCCCATAGCGGCCAGCAGGTCATCCGCGCGGTGCGCATCCGTCTCAGTCGGCAGGCCCGCGGCCGACAGCAGCGACTCCAAGCGCGTGCAATCGGCCACATCGATACCACTCATTTGAGCGGCCAGTTTCATTCCAATCGCCACAGCCTCGCCGTGCAACCATTGCGTATAGCCACTGCATGCCTCTATCGCGTGTCCAAATGTGTGTCCAAAATTGAGCAAAGCGCGCTTGCCCTGTTCACGCTCATCTGCGGCAACCACTGCCGCCTTGAGCTCACAGGAACGCCGGACGGCATGCCGAAGTGCAGCCGGCTCACGCGCCACGAGGCGCGGCATATTCTCCTCGAGCCAGTCGAAGAATTCGCGGTCAACAATGGCACCGTACTTGATCACCTCGGCCAGTCCGGCTGCGAACTCGCGCGGCGGCAATGTAGCCAGTGAGTCGATATCAATCACGACGCGCACCGGTTGATGAAATGCGCCGATCAGGTTCTTGCCGGCGGCATGGTTAACACCGGTCTTGCCGCCAACGGACGAATCGACCTGCGCAAGCAGTGTGGTGGGTACCTGCACGTACGGCACGCCGCGCATGAAGCAGGCCGCCGCAAATCCTGTCATATCGCCAACGACACCCCCGCCAAGCGCAATAAACGTTGTATCTCGAGCCGCACCGCCAGCCAGTGCTGTATCAATAACAGCAAGCATGGACGCTGGCGTCTTATGTTGCTCTCCGTCCGGTAGCAGATGCGTAATCACGCGATAGTCGGACAACGCCACCTGCAAGGTATCCAGATACAATGGGGCGACGACATCATTGCTAACCACGACCACGGTGTCGCTCGTCATTACATCGGCGAAACAGGCGTGTTCGCGCAGCAGTCCCTGACCAATGTGAATGTCGTAGCTTCTGTCGGCGAGCGCTACAGTCAATGCCTCAACGGGCTGCATCTGGAGCTCCTGGGGTATCGGATTTGACTGTGCGCAGCATACAGTATTTGTCGTATCGCAAGTCAGTCATGCTGCGATTGCGCGCTCGTCAACTGCCCGGCAATTGTCTGCGCAACATCAATGACGCGCGCGCCGTCTGTTGCAACGATGATATCCGCCACCGAGCGATACAACGGGTCACGAATATCGAACAACGCCTGCAGCACTGACTTCGGATCATTTTGTTGCAATAACGGTCGATGGTGGCTCTGCCTAACACGCTCGTATTGTTGGTCAACGCTAGCGTGCAGATAGACGACTGTGCCACGTGCGCGAAGCCAATCTCGATTAGCCTCGGAAAGGATTGCGCCGCCGCCGGTCGCCAGCACAATATTCGGCTCATGAGTCAGCAGCTCGATCGCATCGGACTCTCGCTTACGGAAGCCTGCCTCACCTTCTTTTTCAAAGATAAACGCAATATCGACCCCCGTGCGCTCTTCAATATAGGCGTCAGAGTCTGCAAATGTCATCCGCAGCCGCTGCGCCAATCGCCTGCCAACAGCGGATTTGCCAGCACCCATCGGGCCGATTAGAAAAATGCGTTCAGTCAAGAAATTCGTTACCCAGAAAAACGAAAACGCCGCCGTCACAGCCAGATAGTACTGACTAAGTGACGACGGCGGAACCGTTTGTCGACAGCGTGTTACTGCGTAACGATAGAGCCTTCCTCAAGAATCTTCGGCGTCACGAAGATTAGCAGCTCGGACTTGTTATTGATCCGTTGCGTACTCTTGAACAGGTTACCTACGCCCGGGATATCACCCAGCAGCGGAACCTTGGAAACGACATCGCGCATTTCGGTTTCATAGATACCGCCAAGCACGACTGTCTGGCCATCACGAACCAATACTTGTGTTTCTACCTCGCGAGTATCAATACTCGGAATCGCACCGCCACCGATGACCGTGAATACCTGGCCGACCGTATCCTGGCTAACACGCAGGTCCATCGCGATATTTCCATCCGGCGTAATCTGTGGCGTAACCGTCAGGCTAAGCACCGCTTCCTTAAACTGTACAGCAGTTGCACCACTGGCCGCAGCCTCCTGGAACGGAATCTCAACACCCTGCTTGATGACCGCTTCCTTCTGGTTAGCGGTTACAACCCGCGGGCTTGATACGATTTCACCGCGCCCTTCAGCCTGCAATGCAGACAGCTCAAGGTCAACAATGTAGTCGGACTCAAGGATCGCCAGCGCAAACTGGCCGGCCGGGTTGGACACAGGCAGGTTGACGTTATAGCGACCGTCGATCGGGCCAACATCAACCGGGAACTGCTGTCCTGTATCTGCGATGTTCTCCAGTGTTGACGATACGATACCACCCGCATTGGCGCTGGTGCCCGTAATCGCGAACAAGCCATCGTTACTGGATGCCTCGACCGCTGTCAGACCAAGACGCACACCCAGCTCTCGCGAGAAGTCATCGTTCACTGACACAATACGTGACTCAATCAGTACCTGTTGCACAGGAATATCCAGTGTCGTAACCAGGCGTCGAATATTGCGCAAACTCTCGGCGGTATCATTGATTAGCAGTGTATTAGTGCGCTCATCGATTGATACAGTACCGCGATCAGTGAGCACGCCATCTTCGACCAGCGCCGCCATATCTTCTGCCTTCGCGTAGTTGATCTGCAGGAACTCCGAGAAAATAGGCTCTAGCTCCTGGATAGCAGCACGCGCCTCAAGGTCAGCCTGCTCGCGGGCAGCGATTTCTGCTGAAGGCGCGACAATAATGACATTGCCGTTTTCACGCATATCCAGACCGCGGGTGGTCATGACGATATCCAGCGCCTGATCCCATGGGACGTTCTTCAAACGCAAAGTCAGGCTACCCTGAACCGTGTCGGATACAACGATGTTACGACCACTGATCTCCGCCAATACCTGCAACACAGCGCGCGTCTCGATATCCTGGAAGTTAAGAGAGACCCGCTCGCCAAAGTACTCTTTTTCTTCAGAGAAGATGCTGCCAGCAGAATCGTCTTCCGCGACTTCGCTAATCTCAATCGCAAACAAGCCGTCCGATTGATAGGCAAGCTGCTCATACGCACCATCAGCCGTGATCAAAACGCGTACATCATTGTTGACGCGTACCGCATCAACTGTCGTAACAGGAGTTGCAAAGTCCTGCACGTCGAGTCGGCGTAACAGATCATCAGGCAACTGGGTGTCTTTAAACAAAGCAACAACGCGGCCGCCTTCCTGTCGAATATCGACGGGCGTCGACGGATCGGTCAGGCTAACGATAATGCGACCGCCACCCTCACGGGTACGACGGAAATCGATATTGTCGATGGCACGTGGACCACTGTAGGCCGGCGCAGACGATGTGCCGGCGCTAGCCGCGGCGCCGGAGAAGCTGGCCGACTGCGCAACAGAACTGCCAACACCACCGCTTAGCGTAACAATAATCGCGTTGCCTGAAACCGACGTTTGGTAGTCAACCAACGATTGCAGGTTAAGCACGGCACGGGTGCGGCCGTTGGCCTCAGCCATCAACACGGTGTCCAGCGGTCCAAGATCAACCTGTTGACGGCGCGTGCCCATCTCCAACGCTGAATCCGGGATATCCAAGACAATACGGGCCGGGTTATCAATGGTAAAACTCAGTGGTTCGGGAGCCGCCTCACGCATGATCAGGCGCAGTTCCACGCCGCGATTCGGTAAAGCCTGAATCTGGATATCCTGCAAACCGTTACTCGGCTCGGCGTCTTGTGCATGCACCGGTGTTGCCAGCAACGCAAAGGCGCAGACGACAATACCGGCTGCTGTGCCAGTCGTGGCGGCTAAGGTTTGCCACATCCGAATAAGGGGCGCCGCTTTTGTAGTGCGCATCATTCTAATTACTCCCAATGCCATACTCTCAGGCTCAGTTCGCAAGGGCGATTGCCACTTCGCGTTCGACATAGCCGCCGATACCGTTAGATACAATTTCTGTCAGCTGAATTTCAGATTCGGTGATCGCGATAATGCGGCCATCGTTCTGTCCAATGTAGTTCCCGGGCAACACACGATGCACAATGCCATCTTGAGCACGCAGCAAGCCGTAGTTATTGCCTGCCATCTGCAGCGTGCCGACCATATCGAAAGAGTCCAGCGGGAACTCCTCCAGGTACTCGCGGCTGCGGTTTTCCTTAGGCCGCACAGCGCTACCGCCAGGACCGCCCGCCACTGACGGCACATCTGCCTCAAACGGAGAGCGCAGGTCCTCTGTGTCAGCTACGTAGGTAAAAGTCTCGTAAGGCTTGATCTCCGGCAGCGGCTCTGGGCGCGTGCCGGGGCGACTCTTGGTCTTGTCGATATAGACTTCCAGGTCACTCATCCCACCACCGCAACCGGCCAGCAGTAATGAGGCCGCAACAGCCAACAGGCCCAAACTGCGGCCAGCGCTGCGCGTCTTGTTTATCGGATGCATGTCTTGCATGGCGCTCATTCTTGTCTAGCCCTCATCTTCCAGGTAGCGGTAAGTCTTGGCCGTTACGTCCAGTGTCAACCGGTTAGGGTCAGCAGCATCGCTCCCGCGAGTCTCCGGGGAAATACTAATGTCGTGCAGAGTCACAATCCGCGGTAACGCCGCGACACTACTCGCGAAGTTTGCAAACGCGTGATAACTGCCGGTCAGACGAATCCTGATTGGTTTCTCGGCATAGAATTCTTTGGTGATCTCGGCCTGCGGCTGAAATAGCTTTTCTTCCAGCCCGGCCGCGAGGCCAGTCTGGGAAATATCGATAATGAGGTTTTCGATCTCTGTTTCACCAGGCAACTGGCGCAACATCGCACCGAAGGATTGCTCCATTTCGACCAACTGGTCGGCATATTCCTGGAAGTTTGCTGCTTTGCTTTGTTTGGTTTCGAATGTCCCACGCAACTCCTGCTCACGCGCCTGTTCGCGCTCAAGCGTAAGCTGCTTGTCTTTGACAATCGTAAAGTAGACACCCAGGGCACAGACTGCGACAAATAAGATGCCGATCGTCACGGCGCGAACGCTGAACGGCCAACGGCCAACGTCGTTCGGATCAAGGTTACGAAGATCGTCGATGACACTCATTGGCCAACTCCTTCGTCTTCTTCAACATTCGGGTTTCTTTGCACGGCTGTTAGCGTGAAGGAGAACCGCTCGCGGCTTTGACCGCGGTCAATGGTTTCGATCTTGGTCAGATCCGGACTACCAATCCATTCGGAACCATTCACATTACGCATGTAGGACGACACCCGCGTACTTGATTGGGCGACACCGCTAATGCGAATCGCACGATCTGTCTGAATGACCGTATCGAGCGTAACGCCGTCCGGTACCGTGCGCGTCAGTTCATCAAAAAGATGTACGACTTCCGGGCGACTGCGCTGCAGCTCTTCAATGACTTCCATGCGCGCGAGCAGTCGCTCTTTCTGGCGCTCAATGCCATCAATCTCACGGATGCTCTCATCCAAGATCTTGATTTCGTTCGTCAGCAGGTTATTGCGTGCCTGCTGATGATCTATCCGGGCCGAGTACACCAGATTGACAGCACCAATAACGGCAATGCCTGCGAGCACGGCAACACCGGCCGCGATAAGAAAGTTCTTTTGCCGCTCCTTGCGAAGTTCCTCGCGCCAGGGCAGCAGATTGATTCTTGGCATTAGTCGAAGCTCCTGAGGGCCAGGCCAAACGCGGTGAGTAGTGCGTTGGCATCACGCTGGATACCTTGTCCTTTGGCGCGTGAAGAAACCTTCATCTGGCCAAGTGGGTCACCAACTTCCGTCGGGATACCAACACGGCTGGCAATCACATCGGCGATGCCGGGGATGTTTGCACAACCGCCACAAACAATAATCAGGTCGGGCTGCTCGCGACCACCGCCGGACGCAAGGTAAAACTGCAATGAGCGGCTAACCTGTTGTGTGACATCGTCAATGAACGGATCAAGCACTTCCGGCTCATAGTTGCTCGGCAGGCCGCCCTCTTTCTTGGCGCGGCCGGCATCTTCCATCGACAAACCGTAAGTACGCATGATTTCTTCGGTGAGCTGTTGGCCACCGAACGCGAAATCACGCGTATAGATGACTTTCATGTCGCGCAACACGCCAAAGGTCGTGTTACTGGCACCAATATCAACAACCGCGACGGATTGGCCAATACCATTGTTGGGAATCTGGTGACTCAGCAGGCGACAAGCATTCTCGAGCGCAAATGCCTCGACATCGACCACGGAACTCTTAAGGCCAGCGGCAGCGACCGCCGCCTCGCGCTGATCGACATTGTCGGTTCGCGTTGCGACCAGCAATACATCGTTCATTTCAGGATCGGCTTCGTTCGGGCCGATGATCTCAAAGTCATGGCTGACCTCTTCCATCGGGAACGGGATGTATTGATCGGCCTGAATCTCGACTTGTCCTTCCATTTCAGCCTCGGACAAGCCGCCGGCCATCTGGATGGTTTTGGTAATCGCTGCATCGCCACTGATAGCAATAGCCACCTCGCGGCATTTGCTGCCAGAGCGCTTGACTGCTCGGCGAATTGCCTCGCCAACGGCCTGTGCATCAACGATGGCTTTGTCGTTGATGGAGTTTGCAGGAGTTGGTTCCGCTGCGAACGACTCAACGCGGTAGCCGCGACCGGCCTCTGCAAGCTCAACCAGCTTGATGGACGAGGTCGTTATGTCGAGGCCGAGCAAAGTGCGTGTTTTTTTGCCGAATATCACTCAATTTTTCCTTAAAAATCGTTGAGTTACGTTTATTTTGTGGCCGGACGCCTGAGGAAACGAAGTTAACTATATATCAATGAAGTGTTAAATAAAATGTGACTAGGTTCCGCTTTTCACATTTCTTATGCTAGACCAGCATTTAACGTGAATTCTGTGAACTACGTACCGTTGAACAGGATCTTATCCGGAACACCCCAGTTGAAGTGGTTCGGGGCCGTTATAAAAGTTGTTCCCCGTGGCCCGGCGTCAATATGCATAATACGTCCCGCGGCGACAAGGAACTGAGCAGTAATTTGAAGACTAGACTTGTTTTACGCCTGGCGGTGCTGGGCACAGCGTTGGCAATCGCACTGGGTATTTCGGTAGCCGGAGCCATTTTAGCGGCCTATCACTACGCTGCTCCTGGTCTGCCAGAGGCTGCAACGGTGCGGGATATACCGCTTGAGGTACCCCTGCGCGTGTACAGCCGCGATGGTCGCCTGATTCAGGAGATTGGCGAGCGACGCCGTATCCCGGTCAGCTATGAAGAAATCCCCGCACATGTTGTCCAAGCGTTCGTCGCCGCCGAAGATCAGCGCTTTTTCGAGCACAATGGCATTGATCCGTTAGCAATCCTGCGGGCGTCGACTGTAGCCCTGTTCAAGGGCGGGAGAGTTCGCGGCACCAGCACCCTGACGCAACAGCTGACCCGCGATTACTTTTTGACGCGTGATCGCAGCATTCAACGCAAACTGCGCGAAGCGTTCCTTGCCTACAAGATTGAGCAGGACTTCAATAAAGAAGAGATCATGGCGCTGTTCCTGAACAAGATGTTCTTTGGACAGCGTGCATACGGGGTGGCCGCCGCCGCACAGGTCTATTTCGGGCGCGAACTGGCTGACATCAATATTGCCGAGGCGGCAACGCTGGCGGGCGTGCTACCGGCACCGTCGCGTTACAACCCGGTCAACGGTCCGGAGTTTGCCAAACGGCGCCGCGGCTACGTGCTGGGACGCATGCGCGAGCTTGGCTATATCAATCAAGACGAGTGGCAGGAAGCTACCGACCACCCCATGTTGTCGCGCTTGCACGGGCCCGATATCGAATTGTCGGCACCGTACCTGGCGGAGATGGTTCGGCGTGAACTCATCAGTACCTACGGCACCGATATCACGTCGCGTGGCTTTCGGGTGTTCACGACGATCGACAGCCGGATGCAAAAAGCCGCCAACTACGCGGTGCGGGACGGCCTGCTTGAATATGACAGACGGCACGGCTATCGCGGGCCACTGCAGCAGCTGGATCTAGGAGCGGTGGGAGACCCGGAAATCGAGCAGGCATTATCCGACTTCGCAACACCGGGACGTCTGCAGACTGCATTGGTTATGGCGCTGGACGAGAACACCAACAGTGCAAAGATCCGATTGACCGGCGGTGAAGAAGCGAGAATTCCCTGGACCGGTATCAACTGGGCCGCAAAATTCATCGATCGCAACCGTATCTCCGGCAGACCCGAGCGAGTGGATGAGGTGCTGTTGCCCGGTGACCTGGTGTACGTGATCCGGACGGTGTCCGACAGCTATGCGTTGGCTCAGATCCCCGAAGCACAAGGCGCAATCGTTGCATTGGACCCGGAAGACGGCGCCATCGCCGCATTGACCGGCGGTTTTGATTATGCCGCGAGCAAGTTTAACCGCGCAGTCCAAGCGAAGCGCCAGCCCGGATCGAGCTTCAAGCCATTCATCTACTCTGCAGCATTGGCCAACGGCTTGACGCCCGCGACCATCATCAATGATGCACCGGTAGTGATCGCATCTGACGAGTATGAAGGCACTTGGCGACCCAAGAACTCCACTGGGCGATTCTATGGTGAAACGCGGCTTCGTGAAGCACTGGTCAGGTCCATGAACCTTGTGTCGGTGCGTATGGTACTGAAGATAGGCGTGAGTCCGGTACGAGAACATCTTCGCGCCTTTGGATTCGACGATGAGGCATTACCGAACAACCTGTCGCTGGCGCTTGGCAGTGGCGCAGCGTCGCCGCTGGACATGGCGAAGCACTACGCCGTGCTGGCCAATGGCGGCTACAGCGTGACGCCCTACTTCATCGATCGCGTAGAGTTGTCGGACGGTGAGCTGCTGCAAATTGCCACACCGCAACGCGTGTGCCGTGATTGCGAGCCCGGCACACCGCAGCGTGACGACGAGCCCGATAGCATTGAGGCGCTTAGCAATGTCGTTAGCGGAAAACCTGTCGGCGAAGAACTGGCTGAAATGTGGGGGCCGGAGACCGTGGCAGCTCGCGTGATACCAGCGACCAATGTCTGGCTCATTCAAAATATGCTGCAAGATGTCATCCAGCGCGGCACCGGCCGCCGTGCTCGCGCACTCGGGCGGACCGACCTTGCGGGTAAGACCGGCACTTCCAACGATTTGCGCGATGCCTGGTTTGGCGGTTTCAACCCCGATCTTGCGACTGTAGCCTGGGTGGGATTCGATAGTGACGAGCCGCTTGGCGCTGGCGAGGAGGGCGGCCGCACGGCATTGCCAATGTGGATCCACTTCATGCGCGACGCATTGGAAGGCGCACCCAACCGCAGTTATCCGCAGCCGCCCGGGCTGGTCACGGTGCGCATTTCACCGGAGACGGGAGAGCTTGCCGGTGCGAACGACACCAATTTTATTTTTGAGACGTTCGAGGTTGGCACCGAACCACAGCAGGAGTTCCGCGACAGCCTGACAGACCCGTACAATGACGCCGAACCAGAAATTGATGAACAGGATCTTTTCTGAGTTAATCAACTAGACGATTCGCAACAACAAACGCCAAATAAGAATCTATGACGCAATCATTTGGTAACGATCGCTCGAGACTGAGCGTTGCCCAGGAAGCCGCGCGCATCATGGCAG
>JBCCCC010000127.1:0-9674 GCA_039033695.1 Pseudomonadota bacterium
CGCGCAGCTCTCGCTTGATGAGTTTGCCAGCGGGATTTCGCGGCAGCTGATCAATGAAGGTAACGCCCTTGGGCACCTTGTACGCCGCTAGCGCTCCTCGGCATGCCGCGAGTATTTCGTTGGCATCAATGTCGGTATCGGTACCGGTTACGGCAAAGACATGCAGGCGCTCGCCCCATTCCGCGTCGGGCACTCCGACGACTGCGCACTCCACGACACCGGGGCTCGCCTCAATGATGGTTTCTACCTCGCGGGGGTATACGTTCATGCCACCGGACACGACCATATCCTTCTTTCGGTCCGTGATGGTGATGTAGCCGGCTTCGTCGCATGTGGCGATGTCGCCGACGGTCACCCATCCGTCAGCGAGCGCCTGCTCCGTTTCCTCGGGACGGTTCAGGTAGCCGCTGAAGGAAAAGGGGCTGCGGCTGTAAAGCTCACCGGGCTCGCCCGGGCTTGCTATCGTGCCATCATCCCGGCGAAGCTCGATCTCCATGTTCGAGAACGCCGGCCCGACACTGCGTGGTTTCGCGAGGATCTCCTGAGGGCGGATGTTGGTGACGATACCGCCCTCGGTCGAGCCATAAGTCTCGTGCAACAATCCGTCGCCAAAGTAGTCGACCGCCGCGCGTTTCAGTGTTGGCGACAGTGCGGCTGCATTGGAAATTATGGTGCGCAACCTGTGCCGACCTCGATACGCGGCACGCAATGCGGCCGGTGCACTGAAGATTCGGTGCAGGTGCGTTGGCACAACAAAGATGCCATTGGGTTGGTGTTGATCAATCGCGGCGAGCAAGTCCTCCGGTTGTTGGGCGTACTGCAGCGTGCAACGACCGCCATTGAATAGTGGCGCCAGCGCGAATGCCAGCCCCGCGCCATGACACATGGGCGCAAGTCCGAGGAAATGGTCATCGCGACCGAAGCAGTCATACTCGGTAGCCATCGCATAGAACATCAGGCAACGGCTGCGATGCGAGAGCATGACGCCTTTGGGCAAGCCCGTCGTACCTGACGTGTAGGAGATTGCGAAGGTCTCACGCTCATCAATCTGTGGCAGTTGGGTGCTGGCGCTGGCTTGCGCCAGTGCGTACTCCAGCTGCTCGCCGAGCTCAATAAGTGGCCGATCGTGAGCCGGTACGTCGACAGAGGCGGCAGCGATGATCAGGCGCGGGTTACAATCGTCAAAAATTCGGGCGAGCTCTTCGGCTGCCAGCATCGGGTTTAGCGTCGCAACGACAATACCGCGCTCGGAGAAACCACAAACCAGCTCCGCATACTCGATGCAGTTCGGGGCGATAAGGGCAACGACATCACCTTTACCCAGTGCATGCGCGGTGGCTAGACGGCCAACCGCATCCATGCGCGCGGTTAGCTGCGTATAGGTGCGCGACTGGCCCAGGCTATCAGAGAGTGCGAGCTTGTCCGCGTGGCCGGCCGCCACGCAACGGATGCCGCGCCCGATGGTCATCGCAGTGTCGGCGCTGGTAACCATTCAGTCGGCGCCCATCCGTTGTTTGAGCGATGGGAACACGGCCAGTGCGTTGTCGCGAAGCACGCGCTGCATCGCCTCCTCGCACAAACCGTAATCGTCGAGCTCGCGACGCGCGCGGCGCGGGTCGATGACCGGCCAGTCGGTGCCAAACAATACCTTGTGACTGCCGTAGCTGTTCATGTAGTGAATCAACGTCGCGGGCAGATGCTTCGGCGCATAGGCGTCGATGCCGATATAGACGTTTTGGTGTTTCCAGGCCATCGCAATCATTTCGTCAGCCCATGGCGTACCGACATGAATGCCAATGAGCTTGAGATCCGGAAAGTCGATGGCGATTTGGTCAAGCAGGATGGGCCTGGCGACAGACGGCAGGCGCACATCCTTTTGGTAGATCAGGTTCTGACCCACCTGCATCATGATCGGGATGTCCAGCTCACAACACTTGGCGTAAATCGGATACCACTGCGGCGCATCGGGTGGCAGCGCGAACCAGTGCGGGTAGCTGTGTGCGCCAATAAAGCCCAGCTCATTGACCGCGTTTTCAAGATCGTAGAGCTGTTGCATGCCGCGGGTTGGGTCTACACCCGCCAGCCCGGAGAATCGCGTCGGGTTCGCACTCACGTAATCGGCAATCTGCGCGTAAGGGATCTCGAAAGAACCGCGCCTCAACGGATCGCCGGCGCGCACGGCAATCAGGAGCGCATGGTCGACGTTAGCTTCATCCATGATCGCCAGATGCGCCTCGATGCTTAGCCCGGTTCGCATCGCGGCAGGCATTCGCACCTGCGCCATGAATGCTTCGTCATAGCCGGTTTGCCCGTTGTCGACTTCCACGGATGTGAACGGATTGACAACAATATCGATGGCGCCGGGCGTCATTGGCTTGTTTCGCTTGGCATGCGCAAACAGTCAGCCGCTACTGGCATCGATGATGGACACTTCGAACCGCCCAATATCGATACGCAGCGGGATCGCGTCGTCTTGATAGCGATCGCTGTGCCAGAAATCACGGGCCGCACTGCGACTGGGCCAGCGACTGATCGCGAAGATCGCTTCATCCCAATCACCCGACAGCACCTCGACATCGCCGCCCAGTTCAAAGACGCTGTAGTAAGCGCTGCGCTCGAACATCTGCGGCAGAATGATGCCGCGGTAGACATCCATTCGGTCCTGGTCCGTGGCGGAACCTTCGATCAACATCAGCACTGGGTCGGTATCTGTTACCGAGGCCGCATTGGCTTGCGTCGGAATCGCGGGGTCATCAAACCCTGACGCCGGTACTTTGCCCGCGAGCAGCACCAGTGGTGGCGCCGGTTGCGTCAACAGCGCGGTGTCGAACGCGTGCCAGGCAGAGCGGGCGGCGTCGCGACTGGCGAACTCGAGGATCAGGGTGTGGGCAGGTTGCGTGCCCGGCTCGAAGCACTCGACCTCAAACAGGCGCGCAGACGCGATCTTGACCATATCGTTCGGTAACGCCTCGACAAATGCGCGGAACCGCGCATCGGGCGCCAACGACCGAATGACGAGCCAGGCTGCTTGTTCACTCATGAGCGAATGCCTCGATCAAGTCATTGAAACGGTCGGGTTGTTCGTAGAACGGCGAATGCCCGGCATCTTCGAATCGTTCAAGCCGCGCGCCCGGGATTTGCGCTGCCAGCCAGCGTCCGATTTCGGTCGGGATGGGTACATTGTTGTGTCGGCCATAGATCAGCAAGGTTGGCAGATCAATGTCTGCCAGGTCGGGCCGATAATCGGCCGCAACCATATCCTCGATGAACGCGATGGCTGCCTGAGTTGGTGTGAGCCAGGCCTGGTACTGCATGCGGGCCATCTCGTCGGCCGATGGCGGCGTCCCGAACGCACCGGTCAAAAAGCCCGTGAGCGCCTCTCGGCTTTGCTGGCAAGCCGCAATGAAGCCGGCACCGGCCTCCGCCGGAAAGTCGCCGAATGTCGGGTGCTCCCAACCCTCGGCATTGGTCAACCGCACTTGCGCCTCTACAATCGCCAGTTTGGCGGTGCGCGCATTGCCATAGTGGCGTCGGTACTCAAGCGCGACCATTGCGCCAAACGCCACGCCGGTTAGGGTGACCTCGTCAAGGTCCAGCCGCTCGAGCAGCACCTTAAGGTCCGCCGCACACTGGCGGATGGTGTAGGGCCCGAGTGGCTTGCCGGATTGCCCATGCCCACGATGATCCATTGCGATTACGCGGCAGCGTTTCGCGAGCGGCCCAAGATTCCGCGTCCAAAAACCGTCCGCGGTGAGCATCAGCCCATGCAACAGCACGATAACCGGCCCGCTGCCGCTGTCGATGTAATAGATAGGCGTGCCGTCGTCAGCTTCGATGTATGCCATGCCAGTTCCTCACCTAGAAGTTGAACCCAACCGACACGCCCCAAGTGCGTGGCGGCCCGGCAAAACCTTGTGGAATGACCAGTGCATCGGTGACGCCAGACTCAAACAGGTTGGAAAAGTACTCTTCATCGGCCAGGTTACGTACCCACAAACGGGCATTCCACCGGCCGTCGCTGGCACTCACACCGATGCTGGCGTTGAACAGGTCATAAGCGTCCTGCGCAACGTTCGGCCGGTTGAAGACCGAGAAGAACTGATCGCCCGTGTGCTGCCATTCCGCGCGCACGAAACCATCCAGCGTGTTGGTGAGACTGCGCTCATACGTGGCGGCGAGGAACGCCGTGAGGTCAGGTGCGCGAGGCAGTTCGTTGCCGGCGAGGTTAGGCGTCACGAATGTACCACCTGCGCCATCATCGAACGTACAGTTGCCGGGATCGAGTGCCAGCGCTGTGTTTCGCGTATCGGTGGTACAAAACTCATCGAACTCGGTATCGAGAAACGCGATGTTGCCGTCAAGACGCAGATAGTCTCCGACAAGCGCTGAGAATTCTGCCTCCAAGCCCCAGATTGACGAAGAACCGGCGTTACTGGTCTGGGTTGCGAGGTTGGTGACCTGGCTGAGTTGCTGATCTTCGTAGTCATAGACGAATGCGGACACATTGAAACGCATACGGTTCTGCGCGAATTGCGTTTTCGCACCAACCTCGTAGGCCCAAATAGTTTCTTCGTCGAACGCGTTAATCGGGTTGTCTAGCAATGAGTAGCCGCCCGACTTGAAGCCGCGTGTCGCCGAGCCATGGAGGTTGATGTTGTCCGCCGCCCGGTACTCAATGACAAAGCGCGGCGTTATCGCATCGAAGCTGTCGTCCTGGCGCTGCACGGGGAACGTGGTATCGCCTTCGAACAGCGGCGTCGCCAGCGTCGCATCTTTGGATTCATCGGAATAGCGAACGCCTGCAGTCACCGTGAAGTCGCCGAAGTCATACGAGCCTTCCGCGAATACGCCAAACGCCTCGGTCTCGTTGGTGCCATCGAACACCACGGTGAAACCGCCCGGCGGGACAAACGCCGGCCCTAACGGGATCGCATACAAGCCCTCCGAGTCTTCGGTCAGGTAGAACAGGCCTGTGATCCATTGGAACGGGCTGTCGGTGTTCGAGGCGATCTGGATATCTTGGCTGAACTGTTCCGACTCATCGCGCTGGAAATAGACGACCAGAAAATCCGAGATGCCATCACCATCGTTGATCCAGTCGAACTCAATGTCACGGAACGAGGATACCGACGTGACCGAAACCCGCTCACCCTCCCAGGTCAGACGCGCGGTGAGACCGGTCTGGTCCTGACGGTTGGCGCTGCCGACCGCGAGTGACGTGAACCCAGGCACCTCGGCTTCATAGCCTTGGCTCACGGTGCGAAAGTCGCGCGGGAACTGTGAACCAGGTGATTGCCACGGCAGCGTGTCGTCGGTGTACCAGAACGCGGGGGGATTTGAGTCGTCGCGGTAGATATCGGCAATCAACTCGAGCATGGCGCGTTCGCCCAAATCGATATCAAGACGCCCGCGCACAGCCCACAAGTCTTTACTATCCAATTCGTCAAGATCGCGACCACCGGCGCCCGGGAAAATATTGTCGGTGAAGCCGTCGCGTTGTGAGTACAGGCCCGCGATGCGGCCCCGCACGCCTTCCGCTAACTGGCCGGAGATTGCGCCTTCCGCGCGAGCCATGCCGAAGTCACCCACATTGAGGCTGACGTTGCCTTCAAATGTCTCTGTCGGCGCACGCGAAATGACGTTAATGACGCCACCGGTTGCGTTGCGCCCGTAAAGCGTGCCTTGCGGGCCGCGCAACACCTCAACGCGTTCGACATCGAAGAAGTCGAAAATCGCAGTTGATGAGCGTGCCATGTAGGCGCCATCAACATAAACCGCGACACCAGGGTCGCCGCCGACGGTGAAGTTCTCTGTACCAATGCCACGGATAACGGCCTTACCAACGACGTCGCGTTGCAGGACAAGGCCGGGCACCGTCGATGCGAGCGCTTCCGTATCGAAGATGCTCGATTCAGCCAGTGCCTCACCGGTTGTTGCTGAGATCGACATCGGCACGTCCTGGAGCGTCTCGCTGCGGCGCTCGGCGGTGACGACGATCTCGTCTATACGTTGGGAATCGGCGTCGGTAGTTTGTGCCAGCGCCGCGGCCGGAAAAGCGGTCGCGATGGCGGCTAACAAGCTCGGTAATCTTTTCATGATCAATGACCCCCTCAGGTCTTCATTGTCGCGACCGGCGCACCGACCGGGAGCGATTCTCCAGTGTTCGCGATTGGCGTAATCACGCCGTCGAACGGGCTTTCGATTTCTATGGTGGCTTTCTCCGACTCGATGGAGTAGATCGGCTGTCCTTTGTGCACGGTGTCGCCGTCCGACACCAGCCACTCGACGATGGTGCCGGTCTGCATTGATACGGCGCCTTTTGGCATCTTCAGCGTCACCTGCATCGATCAGGCCCCGCGTGCGCACAGCGCCTGGGCGCGCTCGACAATGCCGGCCGCGGCGGGGAAATAGGCAGCCTCGAGCTGCTGTGCGAACGGGATCGATGTATACGGCGCGCCATACCGGCCGACAGGTGCCTTCAAGGTATCGAACAGATCAAACTGCAGTTTCGACGCGAGTTCTGCGCCGAAACCACCGAACTCCACCGCAGGATGTACGATCAGCGCGCGACCTGTTTTTTCGACGGAAGTGCGAACGGTCTCGTAGTCCAGTGGCACTACCGACCGCAGATCAATGAGTTCCACGCTGTGTCCCAACGTCGCCAACTCGCCTGCCGCAGCTTCTGCTTCTTGCATGCCCCAGCTGTAGGACACGATGGTGATGTCGCTGCCTTCCTGGCGCACAGCCGCTTCGCCCAGTGGCACCGTGTAGTAGCCGTCGGGGACCTCGCCCGGCACAAAGAAGCAGCGCATGGCCTCAATCTGGATACAGGGATCGGGATCGTCGATGCAGGACAGCAACAGTCCCTTGGCATCATAGGCATTCGACGGCGCAACAATTTTCAAGCCCGGGGTATGGGCAAACCAGGCCTCTAGAGACTGAGAATGCTGCGCACCGAAACTGCCGACGTTGCCGGCGCTTAGCGATCGAATCGTAAGGGGTACCGGCGTGCGGCCGCCCGACATGTAACGCAACTTGGCAGCATGATTGGCGATTTGATCCATCGCCACCATGGCGAAGTCATTGACCATGATTTCGGCTACCGGCTTTAGGCCACGCATCGAGGCGCCGATCGCCGCACCGACGATGGCCTGTTCGGAAATCGGCGTTGGCCGTACGCGCTCGATACCAAAACGTGTCGATAGACCGGCGGTTTGTTTAACGATGCCACCAGCCGGGTCGTGAATATCCTCGCCGAGCAGGAACACGCTCTCGTCGCGTTCAAGCGCGACAGCCATTGCCTCGTTGACCGCCTGCCCGAAAGTGATGTTGCGCTGCTCGCCCGTTGGGGCGGTCGCTTGCCGCGGCGCTTTGCGCGTGGCATAGGGCAGATCGCCCGAATCACCGAAGACGTCCGTAGTGAGCTCTTCAATGCCGGGCGCGGCACTGTCGACAGCGAATTGTTGCGCGTCGTCGACCTCGGCAAGCGCCTCGGTCTCGATTGCGGTGAGCTCTGCCTCACTCGCGACTTGCTCATCGATCAGGCGCCGGCGTACGGAAACGATGGGTGCGTTGCGCTTTGCTGCATCCAGTGCCGCCTGGTCCATGTGTTCTGTTTCCGAGCCGAAGGCGTGCCCCTGCAGTCGAGGTGCGACACACTCGAGTAGTGTCGGCCCGTCGCCGTTGCGGGCACGTTCAATCGCCACGCTGGCGGCCGCGTGAATTGCAACCGGGTCAGTACCGTCGCAACGAACGCCCGGCATGCCGTAGCCCTCGGCGCGGCCGGCAATAGACGCCGAGGCCGTGGAGTCGGCGAAACTTGTGTACTCGGCGTACCCATTGTTTTGGCATACGAAGATTACCGGCAGTGACCACAGCGCCGCGATGTTCAAGGCCTCATGTACTGCGCCAATGTTGGCCGCACCGTCGCCAAAACTGCAGACCGTTACGCGACCCGTGCCTTGCATAGCTTCAGCCAACGCGAGCCCTGCCGCAATTGGCGCACCCGCGCCGACGATGCCGGTAGTGACCATCAACCCCGAGTCTGGCGCGGTCAAATGCATAGGTCCGCCCTTGCCTTTGCACGTGCCAGTGACCTTGCCGTACATCTCCGCCATGATCTCCCGCAAGGGCGTGCCCTTCGCAACGATGTCGTGGATGACGCGATATGTCGTGACCGCAAGATCGTCCGGTTCCAGCAACGACGCAATCGTCGCGGGAATCGCTTCCTGGCCGCCAGCCGGGTAGTACTGAAACTGCAAATCGCCTGCCGCGAGACCCTGCTGGATCCGCTCGTCACAAGCAGCGATGCGAACCATGGTCCTGTAGATCGACAATGCGTTTTCACGGCCCAGCGATGCCAGTTTTGCCATCAGCTTTCCCCCTCGCGGTGTTTTGGCATGGCTTATTGGTAACGCAGTCCGTATTGACTAGTCAATGAAATCTAGTTATAGATTATGAAGTCTATAAACATGGATTTCGTTATATGACCTCCGTAAGCCAGTCTGTCGTGCGTAGCTTCGATGTGTTTCGCTTGTTTGCCGATCGGCGTACCGCACTAACTGCGGTGGAGATCGCAGAGCATCTGCAGGCCCCGCGTTCAAGTGTCGCGGCGTTGCTCAAGGCGCTGGTTGAGCTGCGCATGGTCAGTCTGAATCGGCGCACATTGACCTATCTGCCAACGCTGGGTTTCGCGCAGCTTGGTGCCTGGCTGACCGATCCCGCCCATTTTCCGCCGCACGTGGCAGAGGTCATGGCGTCGTTGCAGCGCGATTGCGGCGAAACGGTGACCGCGTCGTGGCCGCTTGAAAACGAAATGGAGATCATTCGGGTCGAACGCAGCCGGCTTGCGATCTCGTTCGTCGCCGAGATCGGCCAACGACTGCCGCTATGGTCATCTGCTGTAGGGGCAGCCTATCTGGCATCGCTTAGCAATTCGCAGATTGCGGCCCGCTGGGAAAAAGACCGGCGTCGACTGGATGGCCTGCCGCCTATCGACGAGGTGCTTGCGCAAGTCTCCGACGTGCGTAACGACGGCGTCGCCATTGTGCACTCGGGCGTGTTCGAAGGCGCATCGGCGCTGGCCAGTATCGTCAACTGCGAGCACGACGGCAGGCCAATGGTCGTCTCAATCGCGGGGCCCGAAGGCCGTATCCATGACAACGAGGCGGACTATCGCGCCGCGCTGCTACATGCGATCGCGGCGGGAGGACTATCGCCGTGACAAGCGCCTGGTGCGGACGCGAACGACTTTAGCTTCTCGACTACCTTGTGGATTTTTCGACCCGGCGCAAACCACGGCTTTGGGGTGGCTTCGCTGCACTTTCGACGTGTTTCACTTTCGGAAGCACACTCACGCGGTTGTATCGAGTCTCAGTTGGCTCCCGGGGCCGAACCAGTTTTGCCCGCATTCGTCTCCCCTATTTTCGCTTCTTCGTCACCAAAAAAAAGCCCGGCGCAAGGCCGGGCTTTCTTTCGTTACTCAGTCGTAACCGGCTTACATGAACTTCAGCAGGATTCCGCCGTACTGAACGAAGAACGGTACGAACACCAGCGACAGAATCGCAGATAGCTTGATCAAGATGTTCAGCGACGGGCCAGACGTATCTTTCAATGGATCGCCGACCGTATCGCCGACAACTGCAGCCTTGTGGTTCTCTGTGCCTTTGCCGCCG
>JBCCCC010000128.1:0-9579 GCA_039033695.1 Pseudomonadota bacterium
CAAAAACACTGTGCAAACACAACTAAACCATCAGTGCCTCGAGGACGTCTTATAGAGATCAATCACCAACCAAGAGTAAGACCAATGACGAACCTCAGACAGGAACGCTCCTATGCGATGACGGCATCCACCAGCATCTGCGCAGCACTACTGATGCTGCTTGCCTCGATGCTGGCCACCACCGCGAGGGCGGACGACAACTGTCGTCAGAGTATGGAGATCTCTGAGGAGCTCGACTTGGGCGGCATTAGTGAAATATCCGTCCAAGCCGATGCAGGCAAATTGAAGTTAGTCGGTCAGGCGGGTCTGACCAGCGCGCTGGTGACCGGCGTGGCATGTGCCTCCGACGAAGATGATCTTAAGCAAATATCCATCGAATCGAGTAGAGATGGCGCGACGCTTGTCATTCGCACCGTGATCCCGCGAGTCTCGAAGTCGTGGATGGGTAACAACTACGCTCGATTGGATCTTGAGGTGAATGTCCCGAACAACTATCCGATCAGAATAGTCGACACCAGTGGGTCAATGGCAGTCAGTGATGTTGCGTCGGTGGAGATCGAGGATGGGTCAGGATCGATCCAGGTCGAGGACGTAGCTGGCGCCGTCGATATCACGGACGACGGTAGCGGTAGTATTAGCGTCGTGCGTGCAGGAAGTGTTCGCATCGCGGAAGACGGCTCAGGCTCCATCACGGCTTCTCAAATAACCAACGACGTCTACGTGGGTCGAGACGGATCCGGCAGTATTTCTGCCACAGATGTTGGCGGTAACTTCACGGTGATGAGCGATAGCTCAGGTAGTGTGCGTCACCGCAATATCGCGGGCGAGGTGCGAATTAGCGACTGACGAATCGCGGCTGCGCCGACTGAAGTATCTGTAGTCGGTGCAGCCCGCCTCCACGAGGCCCACCGCGCTGCCTGCCACCTATCGACAGGTTTCGATCGCGTTGGCATAAGCCAGAACTCGACTGCGCAAACCCAGGTCATCGAGCAGAGGCACGCGGGTCCTCCAGCAGCCAATACAACATATTGTCGGTAAACACGGGGCTGCGGGTAAGGCCGCCATGAGATTCTGGCAGGAATAGCACTGACCGAAAGCGCATGGGCGATTGGATTCGGGGCGTCCAGTTATCGTCCGTGCGCTGATCGTTGAGGACGCTTGAGCGCAACACGGTGCCATCGCCGTAGCCCGTCTCCTTGACCGCCAGATCGTTGTCTTGGGGTGCGACGGCGAACACGCTCGGCGTGGGTGTCTGATCGCCAATGACCGCAAAGTACTCCAGCCCGGGTGGCATGGGCGCATCACGATCGATGGCGCGGTGAAAGTGCGCGGCTCGCGCCAGCATGCGCGTTTGTAGAGCTGTGGCTGCGGCTCGTCGCGCGGCCCTGGTCCGGGCTTGCGGCAGAAGGTCTTGTAGCAGTCGGTCCTGATCGTCAGCGAGCATCCCCCAGTTATTGCGATGCCACAGGACTGGATCAAAGAGGTCATCGACCGGTTCCCCACTGTCCTGCCAGACGACGGCAGATTGCGAGTTCCTCGGCAGTAGCTGGTAAGTTGACGCGAATGTCCCCAGTAAAGCGGGTGGGTATTCCGGCTGCAACGGGCCCAACGAGAAGCCGTTAACCAGGTTACGAAACGCCAGCGCAGAACCTGCGTTCGGCGTGCCCACCAGAATGACGCGTTCGACGAACTCAGCGCCCGCCCAATTAAGCACTGGCAGCGAGCCATCCGCGGGCAGGTCCTGATCGCCATACATCAAGAAGTACCGGGCGACCAGCCCGCCCATGGAATGCGTGACCATATCGAACTTGAGTGTTTCGCGCGGCGTGCCATTGACTCTGAGCGCCTTGGCGACCGTTGCATGGCGGTCTCTCATGAAGGCCATGAGCTCCTGGGCGGAGGTGACTATGTCCCGTCGCCAGTCGTAAGGGAACTGAAAACACGTGAAGTGTCCGGGCCCATAGTCGACAGCGCCAGCCAATGCCAGCGATTCGTCGCGGTAGCCACCGACACCCAGCACGTTAAGAATCCCTGCGTAGACTTCCAGATCCAGAGGCAATCCGAGCAGCTTCACGCTGGCGCGTTCGAGCACATAAGCCGGTATCAGTTCATCTTGTGCATTCAACTGCCCATCCTTGCCTGGCGCAAATGGTAATGCGAGCAAACGTAAGACCTCCGGGTCTCTGGGGTTGCCGGATATCCGGTCAAACCCACCCCAGGCTGCCTCGCCCGTGTCGCGATGTTCGAGCGTTGTGCCGAGCAGGCCGGGGATCACGACGACCGGATTCCGGTCGGGGCTGTCGCTTTGCGCTGCACGCGTGTAAGTGACGGCCAGTTGCGGGTCCTGAAACCAGGGAGCTGCGCAGCCACTGATCACCGCGAGCGCCAAAACAATCACCAGTTGTGATACGCGCGGTGTTCGCAGCATAGGCAGCCTGGCGTCGCTGCAGGCTATGGACGTCAACCGACTCACAGGATGCTCAACGCGATGCCGCTATAGAGCAGAATCGAGATGGCAGCTGCGGTCAGCGCCATCGGCAATTGGGTAACAACATGGTCCATGAGATCGCAGCCGCAGGCCAGCGCCGCGAGAATGGTCGTATCAGAGATCGGTGAGCATTGGTCACCAAACACCGCGCCACCCAGAATCGCGCCGAACGTCAGTGTCAGAAACGTAGGATCTGTTGATAGCGTGATCGCAAGTGGTAGTGCAATCGGGAATACCACGGCGTACGTGCCCCATGACGAACCAATCGAGAACGCGACCACCATGCAGATCAGCATAAGCAGGCCAGGTAGAATAAATGGCATCGCGGTGAGTGTTTGCGACGTGGCATCAATCACGAAGCCCGACGCGCCCAAAGTCTCTGAGACGCTCGCCAACGTGACCGCCAGACCCAAGATGACCGCGCCCACCGTGACGCCCTTGATGCCGTCCAGCAGCCCTTCGAAAGCGTCCTCTGCGCTCATGCCGCGTGCGATCGATAACACCATTGAGCTGACGACGGCCAACCCAAAGGCCTCGAAAATCATCAGTTTTCCGAGCACCAGCCAGGGGACGATCGCCATACCAAGCAACGTTACAATGGGTACGAAAAAATCGAGCAGTGACGGCTCGTATCCCTCGGCGATGTTCAGCGTAGCAAGCTCTCGCGAAATCATCGGCGCGGCGTTCGGCGCATCCAGCTGACCGCGTTCACGAACTCGGCGCTGTGCCTTGCGCATGCCGCGACCGACGAATGGCAGCTTGTCGAACGCGAACAGAAGCGTGAACGTTACTGCGAGGATGCCGTAGAAGTTAAACGGGATGGCGGCCAGGAACATGGCGACCGCGGCATCGTTATCCGCAATGACGGCACTCATCGATGGAATTGCGATCAGGCCTGCAATGTAAACCGGCCATGCATTAAACGGAATGACCGTTGCCACCGGTGATGCGGTTGAGTCGACGATATAGGCCAGTTCTTCGTGCGATACCTTTTCGCGGTCAGCGACGGGGCGCACGGTGGTGCCGGTCAGCACAGTGCTGATCGTACCGCCTTGATGAAAAATGACACCCATCAACCAGGTAAAGAACAATGCCGACCGCCGCGATTTGACGTGATTCTCCGAGATGTACTTGGCGAAGTACCAGGCTCCTCCGTTGCGATTCCACATGCCGAGTAATCCGCCCAGTGCCCACAGGTACACCAGCAGGATTTCCGCAAATCGCGTTGTGCCAATGCTGGGAATCAAGAATTCGCGCACGATATTGTAGGAGCCTGAAACCAGGCCGCCCAGCACGACGCCCATGAATAGCGCAAAGATGACATTGCGCGTAATGAAGCAAATCGCGAGCGTCGCCAGCGCAGGCAGTAGCGCTAATGCACCATAGTGCCCCTGTGCGGCAAGCACATCCGGGTCTAGCCTCGCCGCATACCAGGCCGTCGCGATGCAAAACAATAGCAACATGGCCCAGGCATATCTTCGTAGCAGTGTAGACATCGGTGTTCGCCTCGTATGCGACCGGCTAGCGCTCGGCGCAGTCGGTCTTTCTAATAATTCTTCCGTTGATCGCGCTCACCTTGCTGTCGTCAATCGCAAGCTTGCCGCCAATGGCCAGGTACACGACACCGCTGGATAGCGCGGTTGGGTCTCGATACGTTGCGTTCGGTATGAATCGGCCGGAATCCAGCACGGTGATATCAGCGACGTAGCCCGGCCGCAGGTAACCGCGCCGACACAGACCAAAAGTGTCCGCAACGAGTCCGCTACTGCGATGTACAAACTGCGCCGGGCTAAGCAGCTTGCGGCTGATGACGAAGTCTTGCCACGCCTTTGGGTAGCTCGCATATAGACGCGGATGCCCCGATGAACCATCGGAACCGGTCATGACCCAAGGTTGTGCGGCTAGATAGTCAATGTCCTCACGCTGCATCACAAATGATGCGATCGAGGGGTCGCCTTGCAAGACGACTTGCACTGCAGCATCGATGGCAGGCAAGTCTAGCTTTACAGCGATCTCTGCTAGCGTCATGCCAACGTAGGGGCTGTTCGCATGAGTGACCAACATGGCATCGGCGCCACCGCGAAGGCGAAGGTTATTGTTCATTTCGTTCTTCAGCCGCTGCTGCAGTGACGGATCGGCCAGCCGCTCACGCATCTTTGCGCGCGAGTCGGCCATGACCCAGCGAGGAATGATCGCGTTGCTGAATCGAGTGCCGGACGCTTCCCACGGATACTGATTAGCGGTGACGTTCAGCCCTGCTTTCCGCGCGGCATTGATGCGTTGCACTATGCCCTTACTCTGGCCCCAGACATCACTGCCCAGCGCCTTGACATGAGAAACATGCACGGGAATGTTTGCTTCGCGTCCAATCAGCAGCGCTTCGTCGATGGCGGCGAGCAAGCCATCGCCAGCGCTGCTTTCCGAGCGCAGGTGCGTGTCATAAATGCCACCAGCATCTGCGGCAACCCGTGCAAGGGCGATCACCTCGTCAACGTTCGCGTAACTGCCAGGCGCGTAGAACAGCCCAGTTGAAAAACCGAACGCACCTGCTTGCATATCGTTCGCCACCAATTCTCGCATTGCGTCGAGTTCGCGCTTGCTCGCGGGTCGATCAGCTTGCCCCATTACCTGGCGCCGAACGTGTCCATGACCCGACAGAAAGGCGAGATTTGGGCCGATCCCATGGGCCTCAAGTGTCGCCAAGCGCGCATCTCGCTCAGGCAAGCCATAGCCATCGTTGCCGACGAACACGGTGGTGACACCCTGAAACAGGTAATTCGGGCTGGCCCTCGTGGCAGGCTCCAATAGCGTGGCCAATGCGTGAGTATGTGGGTCAATAAATCCTGGCGTGACGATCAATCCGTGTGCATCAATAATGCGAGTTGCCGTGTCCGCGCTGCCTGCATTCAACGTTTCAATGAGACTATCGTTGATGCCGATGTTCGCGATCGTGGCCGCTGCTGTCGTGCCGTCGTAAACGAGGCCGCCACGGATGATCAAGTCATAGTGCTCGTTGCCCGTTACACAACCGGTTAGCAAAGTGCCCAGAACGACTACCGCTGCGCCCAATCTGAATCTTGCGACATCCACCAAGGCATTCTGCGCCAAACCGACGTACTGCGTCCAACCTGCCTGGCTTGGCATGTTGCTCCAGCGCGCTGTCCTCGGCGGGACTCGTCCCAAACCCTGTATAGTCTGCTGCGGTCAGCGCGTGGTTGGCGCTGGCCGGTATACCTGAGAATGCCGCGATGGGTTGGGACATGACGAGCAACAACACGGACCGTCTTGAGGTGCAGGTGTCTGTCGGCGACGAAGCGCAGTCTGCGGTTCGGTTGCTGCAACAGGCTAGCGGACTGTCGGGCAATCGCATTAAGGCGGCAATGACGGCAGGCGCCGTCTGGTTGACCCGTGGCAAGTCGACCCGTCGACTACGGCGCGCCAGCCGCAAACTTGAGAGCGGTGATGCGTTGCACTTGTACTATGATGCCAACGTTTTGGCTGAGATACCGCCCACGCCGGAATTGATTGCAGATGTCGGTGGCTACTCAGTGTGGCGCAAGCCATTCGGGTTGCGGTCGCAAGGCTCCAAATGGGGTGATCATTGCACCCTGGCGCGAGCCGCAGAGCGCCTGCTGACGCCGCAGCGTCCGGTGTTTACTGTGCACAGACTTGATCGGGCCGCCACTGGCTTGATGATCGTGGCACATAGTAAACCCGTGGCGGCAGCACTTGCCGAACGGTTTCGCGATCGCAAAATCGACAAACGCTATCGCGCCCTGGTGACAGGCGTGTTTACGTGCGAGAGGTTGCCGATGCGGATTGAGCAACCGCTTGACGGCAAGGCGGCGATTTCTGAGGTCGCGCACATTCAAGTCGGCCGCAACGGCATCAATACATTGCTGGAGCTGCGTATCGAGACCGGCCGCAAACACCAGATTCGACGACATCTGGCGGGGCTCGGTCATGCCATTGTCGGTGATCGCCTATATGGCAGCGGCGTTGAGGACGGCGTTGACTTGCAATTGGTCGCTTGCCAGATTGGTTTTGAATGCCCGGTCAACCGTGCCCCCGTAACCTACGAGCTGGACAGCGCGTACTGGCCGGTACCCGACTAAGGGATGATTGCCAGCTGTGCGGCATTTGTGCACCATGCTGGCAGGGTTGGTAATGAGACTTCATATCAATGAGCGGATCACCTGAACGCAGCTATGCCCCCGGGCCATTTGGACAGATCCACTATCAGGATACCGGCGAGGGCGACATCACCTTGCTATTGGCGTCGCAGGCGCCGGCGACCAGTTGGCAGTTTGAACGGGCTTACCCGTTGTTCCATGCAGCCGGCATTCGGGCCGTCGGCATCGATACGCTGGGGTTCGGATTGTCCGACGCGCCACCAGGTCCGCCCAGTATTGCCGACTACGCGACGTCGATCATAGCTGTGATGGATCACCTTGGGCTTGAGGCGGCCCATCTGTGCGGACATCACACAGGTTCGATGATTATCACCGAAGCGGCGCTCTCGGCACCGGCGCGGATTGCATCGCTAATTCTCGCGGGGCCCGTACCGCTGACACTGGAAGAGCGCAAAGCGTACATTGATTCCATCGTGGCTGAAGAGCGGGCCTATGAGGCCAAAGCTGACGGCAGTCATCTCGCAGACATGTTTGTTCGCCGATTGCCCTGGGTTCGCGACATGCCGGACGCGCTGGCGTTGTGCTCGCGGTACACGATTCGCACGCTGATGGGCAGCGGCCCGTTCTGGTACGGCCACCATGCGGCGTTCAATTACGACCACGGTGAGGCGATGCAACGCCTTGCACAACCGGCGCTGATCTTGACCAATACCGGTGACATGATTTATCCGCTCGCAGAGCTCACCCGGCAATTGTGCCCGCATTTTTCCTATGCGGAACTGGAAGGTGGGGGGATCGATATCGTTGATCAAGACCCGGCTGGCTGGGTAGCGGCTATTGATCGCTATCTCAGAGACTGAGTTGTCGCGCAGTACACGAATATTTGCTGTTGCAGGTGCCTGCAGGGATGGACAATAGCGCGCCACTGATACAAGATCAGGGCATAGACTTGTATTTGTTTAAGGAGCATCCAATGACACTTCGCACATCTCGCGCAATGCTGATCGCACTGGGCGCAGGATTGTCGACCTCGGCATCCGCTCACGTTGGCGACCATGGTGAAAACGGTCTAATGGCGGCATTGGGTCATTTGTTCACGGAGCCAACGCATCTCGCTTTTCTGGCGGCTGCAATCATTGGCGGCATTGGTGTGGGAATCTACACTCGCAATCGCTTGATGCGCAGTAAACGGGCCCAACTCGACAAGCTGCGTACGCGCTAAGCCTGCCAGGCAGTTGTATCCGGCCGGCGTCGCCTTGACGGCAACGCCGGCCTTTATATATCTGCCTGTCGTCAGTCAAAGAACCAGCGGGCGCCAATGGTCAGCGTGTCCGCATCGCCGGCAAACTCCAGTGTCAGGCCGGCAGAAAACTCAGGCGTGAAGTAGAAGTCACCGCCAACTTCAATAAAGGTGTCGCTGTTGTCGAGATTGACATGTCGGAGCGCGGCGCGGCCTTCGATGTCCTGATTGATCCGTCCGCGGATCCCGCCAGAGACTGAGAATCCAGTGTCAGTATCGTCGCCAAAGTTTGAGTCGACCTCAGAGCGAACCAAGCGCGCATCACCCACCAAGTCGATCTTGTCAGTGTAACGATGTACATAGCCGGCACCGATTTCCAGCACGGACGAGTCAATCCCAAAATCGAAATCGAGCGTGCTGAAGCTGCCAACGATGAGCCAATTCTCGTCCAATGGATAGGAGCCGCCAATCCGGAAGCCGTCACCATCGAAATCGTCTATCTCAGTGTCAACGAATCGTAGCTCAGCAAACTTGTAGCTCAGGTCTGTAGCGTTTGCACCTGGCATTGCCAGCATGCCAGCCATGGCAAGTATAAGCAGCAGTGAGTTGTTCTTCATGATGTTCTCCATGTAGTCATCAGCTGGGCTCGGCGCGAAGCGTCGAGGCCCCTATGCGGCGCCATGGTATGCAGTTGGGCAAGCGTTTTCGAAGTCGTGCTGATTGATTGCCCCGATGTTGCGATGGATTTGCTCCTAAAGCCCTGTTTTGCATTGTGATTATGTAAATTTGCGCGACTGTCTCTATTTGCCGTCAGTGCCAGAAAAATGCTCCCGGGCTGCGCATGATTTTGGTCTGCGGTCACCTGCAGGCGATGCGCTGCTCACGGCCTGCCTCGCCGGCGCGTGACAACTTTGCGTGGCCAGTGCAGTATCGAGAGGTGATATGACCGTTATCGGGGGCGCTATGATCATTATTTGGGGAAGTGTGAATACGACGCATGAGAATCGCGATGCGGCGTTGGCTCTGAGCCACGAGCATGTGCGGCGTTCGCGCGAGGAGCCGGGCTGTTTGAGCCATGGGGCCTATGTCGACAGCGAAGACCCCAATCGGATCGTGTTCTTTGAGCAATGGCAGGACATGGATGCCGTGCAGGTGCATTTCAAAGTGCCGGCGTCGGGTGCATTCGTTGCGGCGCTGGGCAAATTGGCTACCGCACCGCCGACACTGGAACTGTATGACGCAACGCCACTGACGCGAGTCAGCTAATGAGTGCGACCATTCGCAATATCCTGGCCCTGGCACTAGGCGTGCTGATTGGCGGCATGATCAACATGGCGATCGTGACGTTCGGGCCCAGCGTGATTCCACCGCCAGCAGGTGTCGATGTGACAGACATCGACAGTATCTCGGCTAATCTTGATCGATTCGAGGCAAAGCACTTTGTCAGTCCGTTTCTGGCGCATGCACTCGGAACCTTTGTCGGCAGCCTAGTGGCGTTCGTGGTTGCCGTCAGCCATCGACGCTCACTGGCGTTTGTGATTGGCTTCATTACGTTAGCGGGTGGCATTGCGGCCGCGACGATGATTCCTGCGCCAGTCTGGTTTGTTCTGCTGGACCTGGTGGTTGCGTATTTGCCCATGGCCTGGCTCGCATGCCTGGTCGGCGAAAAGCTGGTCAGTGGTAACAGCTCGGCTGCGGATTCGGGTCCCGCCTGACTC
>JBCCCC010000129.1:0-9544 GCA_039033695.1 Pseudomonadota bacterium
GACCTTCTTGCCGTTCGCTACCGCCTGGGCGCGACGGTACATCTCTTTCATATAGAGCAATGAGTGCTCGGCCGGGCAACCCTCCCAGAATGGGTAGCAATTCGCCAGGATGACATCGCAAGCCTCGGTGATTCGCGGGTGGTCTTCGAACTCAAAGTAGGCGTCCACGTAACCAACCTCGATGCCAGGCGCTGCTGCTTTGACCTGGGCCATATAGTCGAGCAATTGATCCTCGCTTAACTCACCACGCAGCAACACCTCATTGCCAACGGCGAGGATGTTGGCGTGACCCGCCCTGGCGATTTCAATAGCGTTACCAATTTCCTTTGCGTTGTGCTCGAGGTCATCGTCAAGCCAGATGCCGACCATGGTCTTGAGCCCCTGCGCATGAGCGATGGCCGGTATGAGCTGCTGCCCCTCGGTACAAGAGAACGTGCGTACCCAGTGAATATTCGATTGAATGATCGACAGTCGGTCACGAATCTGCTCGGCTGTGACAATCGTCCCGGGGCCTTGCCCTTCAATATACGGGCTGAACGACAAGCCATGGATCTTGGCGTCAAGCAACTCGCGCACCAAGGCACGTAGCTGCGCCTCGGAGTGCCCGCGTAAATCGAGGCCAGCCAGCGCCAGGCTTCTCTTGTAATGGTTCGACATGTAATTGTTCTCGTAGTGTTAGCGTTGGTTTGCGCGTTGCCTCGCGGGCTCAAGCATCAAACAAGACTGCCGACGGCAACGACAGCAGGATCTGGCGTATCGCGCCGCTGCGCGAGAATACGCGCCGGCTCATTTCGGTCGGCAGGCGGTCGCCGGCAATGATCTCGCGTTGGCCGTCGGCAAGTGTCAATGTCAGCGTTGGATCGGATGCATCCGTTAGCTCGTAGATCACCGGTATCTGGCACCAGGAGAAGGCGAGTGCACCCGCGCTCACCTGAAGCTGTTGCCAGTTACCGTCGACGTCCAGATAGCGAAGCGGCATTGGAACATCAATAAACTCACGACGACGCAGCAACGATGGACGGAAACAGATCTCGCCGTCGTTGACACGTACGCCCAGTTCACCGAACCGCGTGATGATTTCTTCTTTGACCTGTCCGGTCATGCCTGGCTGGCGTGCGCCCGCATGCCGCGGTGTGTGCGAGTAAGGGTCGGTGGGAAATGCACCAAACTCCTCCGGCGACTTATTGAACCCGATGCCGGCACGCACACGATAGTACTGCTCGCCGAGCCGAGCAATCGTCGCGTTGTCTTGACCGATTTCCAGCGCCCTGAAGTAGTTCTCCTGTACCGCCAACAGGAACTTCGACACCATATGCCAGTAGATGCATCCAAGCCCCTCAAAACCGAACATCGTGCCGGAACGTCCGGTAAACGATTGGTGGTCAAAGACCGCTTCATAAAGCTTCTTGAGCGGCTTGCGGGCCTGCTCAACCAGCGTTGGGTAATCATCCCGGACATCATCCAGTCGTCGCTCAAGCTGACCGGCATTGACCAGGTCGGCATTGAAGCGCAGCGCCCCATCCGGATCGCGCACGACGAGACGTTCGTCGTGATCGGCCAACATGCTCTGTAGCAATGCGATGGTCTCAGCGGCAGCCTCCGCGATGCGGTTTTTGCGCAGAAAGCCGGGTAGTGATCGATCCGGGTAGAGCATGAAGGAGTGTTGATCGGCTCGATAGACGTCGCTTGCAAACAGCGCATCAATCACTTCGCTGGCTTCAGCTGGCTCAATGCCACCCGAACTTAGTGCAGCTACCTGACCCTCGAGCATGGGATAGAGCGTTCGAATTGTGACAGCCTGATCCTCAAAGCCCACGATATTGTAGGCGTGGTATAGGCCATCATCGCGCCGATTGGCCTTGATGCTGTCGTCGATCGCGATCAATGTGTCGTCGAGCAAGGTCTCCAATGCGCCGACGGGTTGCTCGCAGGTTGCCGAGAACATGCCTTGCCGATAGACACGTTGCCGGTAGTCACTACCAGCAAGACCAAGGCGCTCGAGGGTCTCGTAGCGCATCGCATCGTCGATGGACCCGGTCTCCAGCGCTTTGCGCGTAAACGCCATGGCGGACCCGGTTGCATTTAGCCAGTCAGCAACTTCTTGAGACAGCGCAAAGGTTGCCGTTGAGCCTGCAATTAGCTGGCGTAGGAACGTGACGTAGCGACGCATGTAATATAGCGTCACCATAGAGAGTCCCTGGCCAACAAGGGCATTGTTGGCGTCATTCCATTCCGGCCGCTGCGTATTCAGCCAGATACCGCCGCGCACGACGAAATTACTGAGCTTGGACAGTAGCGGAACGATCAACTTCTCCAGCAGTGTGACCAAGTAGACACTGCCGTTCGAATCTAGTACCAACTTGCCATCGGCACCGCGCTCACTGACACGTTGCGCCAACACTGCCGCCAGTTCCTCATCGTAGTCCACGGTGCTCTTCGGGTCGGCAAGCGTCTCGTCGAACGCACGAATTCGGTACGGCACATTGGCATAAGCAAACACCGGCTCATGCAGCAACGCCGCGAGCCTCGCCGGATTGTACTGGCTCGACAGTTCAAGCAATTTTTGCAGGTAGATAATCTGATGATCGCCCCAGTAGCCGATGTAGCTCCACGGGTCGTCTGGCTCTTCGACCTCCCAGTCAATGCCTTCATCCGTTATTCGATACGGGTTATAGCCATCGACCGTACTCGCATTAACAAATTTGGCGATCATGTTTTCGACGAACTCCGGGTAGCTGTGCGCCAGTGCTTCCCAGTTCTGAAAGATGTCTCGCCAATTGCCTTGATAGGCCAATAGGCGGCTGCCGTCGTCGTCTTTCAGTTCGATTGCAAATTGATTCCACGGCCGGCTCGGATCGCCGTGACGACGTCCAAACCGGATCGGCAGGTACTCCTGGCAAAGTCGGCGCAGCTGCGGGTCGCCTGTTTTGATTACCTGGTCAAGGAGTTTAGCGAAAGGCTGTTTTTCGGGCAGCGTGCTGAGCCAGCTGGCATGTGTTTTCTCAAGCGTGCGATCAAAGCAACGCAGAGTGCGCCGGAAGTCGCCGGTGCAGACGCTGTAGTGTTCGTCAAATATGCCGCCACGAAGCACATTGAACATGACGTTTGCATAGTGATGCGCGCTGACGGTGTCTTCAGCAGTCGTCTGGAATGCATCGCCGCTGGCCATGATTCGGGCGAGCGCGTCACTGCCGCGCTCAATATCTTGTTGGATAGCGGTAAGCAGTGCTTGGCCATCACGGAGTTCATTGCGCAGCTTCAACACGTCCGCCTGGTCTTTCTCGATATCGGCAACCAGCTGCCACGAGGTCGTGCTGCGCGGCTCGACGCGCAGTGTTGCCGCAGCCAGATAGGCGCCACGCGTGCCTCGAACTCTGTTCTCTGGCTGTGGCGTCATGCCGCCGCGAAAGTCGCCAAGCTGTTGCGCAGACAACAACAGCGTGGGTTCAGGCAGCCCCAGGCTAAACACGGTGTTCGCACGCAATGACTCGCACGGCTCCGCGCGATCGGTGATGCCGGAGTACAGTGTGAAAAACGCAAGGCCCGTCTGTTCGTCGAGCTCTGTCCATTTGTAGGCATCGACGAGATTGCTGGTATTGGTCTGCGCAAAGCGTGGTGTGCCCGCCGGCAGGATGTTCTGCAGCCCATCGATCAGATCGAGCTCGACATGGCTTGCACCAAGGTTCGTGAGTTCGCAATGACGGACGAACCCATAGGACTCGCTGGTCAGCCATGTATAGCGGAACGAAATCTGTAGGGTTCGGTTGGTTTCCTCAAAGCACAGCTTGTTGCCCAGCACACTCTTGTAGATGCTGCGGCTGATCTCGAAGCGATCGTCTGGGGTTGCAGCAAACGGCTCCCAAGTATTGAGGCTGCCGCCAACCCGTTGCCGAACCAGTGTCGTGCTGCCAGTGTTCGTCACACTGTCGTGGATCTTGTCGACTGTGACATACGGAAACAAGGCCGTCTCCGGCGATACCCTGCCCGCGGTCAGAGCGCCATTGGATGACGCAAACAACCAATGATCCGAATCCGAGATGAGGCTGACGAAAAACGCCTGCATCCGGTCAACGTTGCGGATCGCATAGAAGTGCTCGCCGCCGATATCGACAAATTCGCCGCTTACGGCACGCGCAGTCGCATCAAATACACGTCTCTCTTCTGTAGCCATGCGCTACTCACCCCCAACTAACTCTACCGCCCCAAACAGGTCTGCATCGATCCACCCACGATCGGTCGCGCCGGTAAGCACGGCTTCAGACCCAATAAAGTTCTCTCGTAATTCACTGCCATCATTGTCGCAATACGCGATCATCAATCCGATGGTTTTTCCGATCGATAACGCCACTGGCGACTGGTCTGGCACATCATCCTGATATGTATCCGGGTACAGTGATATCGCTACCTCCCAGATCATCACATCGGCATGCTGGCGCCAATGGCTCTCGGTGTGACTGGTGTAGTCACGAGGTTGTTCGTCTGTGCCGATATCGATGGCGCGATTGTCTAGCGACATGTGGTAGGCGAACGCATTATGGTTGTACTGATGGTTACCGCCGGAGAAGTCTTCGTCGACGAATATCTCAAGGCAGTCGTCATCCCAATACTGAACCAGGGGGTCACGGTGGGCATCAAACAATATGTCGTCGACAATCTCCACCATGATGTAGATGCGTTGCTGGTCCCAGGCGATTTTGAAGCGGCCTGAAAAATCCTCAGCAGCGTATTCAGGGCCCAGCCAGCGGTGATTGATAGCCCGCCACTCGGCTTGTTCCCAGACGGCATCATCTGCCAACCCGTCAACGATTGGTGTTTCGAGCGCTTGCGGCGCCGCATAATGACTCTTGGTGTGAGCGCCAGGCTGCTCGGCCGCATGGCTAATTGACGTGAACACCGCTGCGCAGCCGGTGGCGCCCAGCAGTTGCAGCGATACTACAGCCATAAGGCGCCATCTGGGGCATCGGGACGCGCTCGAGGCCAGTGCCCTGGTGCGTATCGACTTAGGGAAAAAGACTCGCATAGCAGGTCATCATGACAGCGCTGTCAGCTGCTGTCTAGCCCGTTTTGGCAGGGTAACGTGTTCATCGCTAAGTCATTGATTTGCTGCTTAGATTATTGGTTCTATATGCGACGTTGCATCGACAATTCAGATCATGGGGCTCTGGCGGCGTATAGTAATTAGCACGCCGGCCAAGGGGGGCCGGCGGTCGAGACCATAAAGGGGGAATCTAATGCTTACTTCTATCACTGCGCTGTGGTTACCGGTGTTGCTGGCAACTTTGCTTGCCTGGGTCGCCAGTATGTTCGTGCACATGGTGTTCAAGTATCACAATTCGGATTACCGGCAGCTTAGTAATGAGGACGAAGTCGCGACCGCAATCCGTAACGGCAAACCGGGCAAGGGTATCCATACCATTCCTTATTGCGTCGACATGAAGGAGATGGGGTCTGCGTCGATGCAGGAGAAGTTCAATAAAGGCCCAGTCTGTTTTGTGACCGTTTTTGACGACGGCATGCCGCCAATGCCGAAGCTGGTGCTGCAGCAAATCCTGTTTTTCTTGTTCGGGATGCTGCTGATTGGCTACTGCGCCAGCCTGGTCTTGGCGCCAGGTAGTGACTACATGGTCGTCTTTCGGTTCGTATCTGCAGTGGGCTTTCTGACGTTCGGCTGGGGGCAGATACCATTCGCGATCTGGTATGGCCACCCTTGGGCGGTCAGTGCGCGTTACATGCTCGATGCGATCATCTACGGCTTGCTCGCTGCTGGCGTCTTTGCCTGGCTTTGGCCAGCGGCAACCTAACCGGCGCTGACTCGGATTCTCTGGTCAATGAGATCAGTGTTTGCCAGTCATTGACTCGCGCCAGCGGCCCGCACCAGGTTGCTCGCAACGATCTTGCCGCTGAAGCGTCAGGATATTACGTTTTGCCATCCCCACATGAATTGCTGAGAATAGCTGCGAACCCATAAGGAGTCTTTTCGATGCGTCAATTCTTGTGCGTAGTGGTACTAGGCTTGTTGTCTGCACCTATATCTGCAGAGCGAGACATCAGCTTTGTCGCGGGTCAGTTGCCTGAAGATGGCAGCATCGTCATACCGTTCATTGAGGCGAACGGGCTATCTGGCGTTGCGTCGGCGGTCAACGCCCGCACCGATGGTGCGCTGGAGGTCGCTGTCCAGGAGGCTGGCTTTGTTGGTGCCATGGGTACCAACCTTTCCCTGTTCGGCATTGCACCATACACGCGCATCGATCTGATTGGCGTTGGTAGCGAACGATTGACCCGCACCGACGCGGAGAACTTTGGCGGCAACGCCGCGGCGCTCAATAACGGCGCCAGTGGCACCCGGGTGCAGATCGTCTGGCAAGGCGTCGACCGGGACGCCGACGCAACCGCGTCGCGGGTCGCACTCGGTTTTCGGCTTGGCGCCTATCATTTTGATCGCTATTTGCAGGACAAGCTCGACCCCGACTCGCTAAGTGATGTGGTTGTAGTCAGTGACGATGACGGCGCAGCATTCGATAGCGACCTCAGTATGCTGGCAGATGCTATCTACCTTGCGCGCGATCTGAGCACAGAACCCGGCAACGTGATCTATCCGCAGTCGTTTATCGATCGCGTGCGAAACGCGTTTGATGGTGTCCGCAGTGTGCGCTTCAAGGTGCTCGACGAGAAGGACATGGACAAGTTGGGTATGGGCGCGCACCTTGGCGTTGGACGCGGTTCTACGCGACCGCCGCGTGTGTTGATCATTGAGTACCTTGCGGGCGGCAGTGCACCTTCAGTCGTGCTGGCGGGCAAAGGCATCACGTTCGATACCGGCGGTATTTCACTGAAGCCGAAACAGAACATGGGCCGAATGAAAGCGGACATGACGGGGGCTGCCGTCGTATCGGCAACGGTGTTAGCCGCTGCGCGTCGCGAAGCGCCAGTCAACGTGGTGGCAATAGCAGCGCTGGCCGAAAATATGCCGTCCGGATCGGCAATTAGGCCGGGCGACATACTGACATCGATGTCTGGCAAGACGATCGAGATCAACTCAACGGATGCAGAGGGTCGGCTCGTGTTGTCCGATACGGTCTACTACGCGCAACGCGAATATCAACCCGACGTGCTAATCGATGTTGCGACGTTGACGGGCTCGGTGTATCGCGCAGTGGGTCCTGACTATGCGGGGTTGTTCAGCCGCCATGAAACGCTGGCAACGCAATTGCTTGCGGCCGCCGAAGCAGCGGGTGAGCCAGCCTGGCATTTGCCTCTCGATGACGTTCATTTCGAGCGAATCCAACCGAGCGCGGCGGACGTCATCAATGGTGGTATCCCAGGAGCGGGCGCGAGCATCGGTGCGGCGTTTATCGGCAGCTTTGTCGATGAGTCGCAGGTTTGGGCACACTTTGATATCGCCAGCGTCGACTTTATGGAAGAGGCGCGACCGACGGTGCCCGAAGGCTACTCCGCATGGGGCGTTCGCATGCTGGACGAGTACTTGCGTCGTCATCATATGCCTAATCCTTAACACGGACTCCGCCAAACCGTTGACAGGATGCCGCAGGCTGCGGCATCCTGCGCAGCACTGACGGGAAACGCCCGTCGCGAGAACGGTACAAGCCCATGAAGCAGCAGAACACAAACAGCACGTCGCGCAATGCGGTGACCTGGTGTTTTGCTGTGGTGTCGGTGGCGTTCAACCGATTCCGACGCTCCAGCTAGACCTCGCCGCGGCCGACCTGCCGCCGATGTTTGCCGCCTGATTCGCGGCACCTGAATAGCTTGAGCCTGGCGCATCGCCGCCAGGACTGGAATCCAATCATGATTATTGTGAATGCTGCGCGACGCCGCGTTGCCGACTACTTGTCTCTGCTGCGCGAGTCTCTGACCGACGCCGAGCGTGATTACACGCAAGGCTCCATCCGGCGCGCGCTGGTCTTGCTCGCCGTCCCAATGATGCTGGAAATGTCGATGGAGTCGGTGTTCGCATTGGTGGATATCTTCTTCGTTGCGCAGCTTGGCGCAGCCGCAGTGTCCGCCGTAGGTATCACAGAAGCCATGCTGACCATCCTCTATGCGGTTGCGATCGGCCTGTCCATGGCAACCACGGCGATGGTTGCGCGTCGCATCGGCGAAAAACGGCAACGTGCAGCTGCTGCGGTCGCCGGCCAATCATTATGGCTGGGTGCCGTACTGGCGATTCTGATCGGTTTGATTGGCGGATCTTATGCGCCAGAGCTGTTGGCATTGATGGGCGCCGGGGACGATGTCATTGCTGTCGGCTCGGGCTACACCACGATCATGCTGGCCGGCTCGGCGAGTATCTTCTATATCTTCTTGCTCAACGCCGTGTTCCGTGGCGCGGGGGACGCGACGATTGCGATGCGCAGTCTGTGGTTGGCAAACGGTATCAATATCGTGCTGGACCCATGCCTGATTTTTGGTTTGGGCCCGTTCCCCGAAATGGGTGTGACTGGCGCGGCGGTTGCCACGACCATCGGTCGTTCGACAGGTATTGCCTATCAGCTGTGGTACCTGACTGGTGCGCGCGGGCGGATCAAAATCGGCTGGCGCGAGCTTCGCATCCGATGGCCGATCATGCGGCGGTTGATGCGTGTGTCGGTCGGCGGTGTTGGTCAGTTCCTGATCGTCACCTCCAGCTGGGTGTTCATGATGCGCATCTTGACGAGCTTTGGGACCCAAGCTGTTGCTGGGTTTACCATCGCGTTGCGGTTGATGCATGTTGTATTTCTGCCAGCCTGGGGGCTGGGCAACGCGGCCGCAACGCTGGTCGGCCAGAATCTTGGCGCACACAAGCCCGAGCGTGCGAGGCGTTCTGCGTGGCAGGCAACCCGTGCCAACGTCTGCTTTATGCTGATCGTGACCATCGCGTTCATGATTGTTCCGGAGTTGCTGATCAGCGCGTTCAGCAGCGAGCCTGACGTCATTGCTTTCGGCGTGCAGTGTTTGCAGATCATTGGTGTCGGCTTGCCGGTCTTTGCGATCGGTATGGTGCTTACACAGGCGCTGAATGGTGCCGGCGATACGATGACACCGACGGCACTGAACTTTGTGTGCTTCTGGTTAGTCCAGATTCCATTGGCCGCATGGTTATCACACCAAGCGGGTCTCGACGCGGCCGGTATTGCCTGGGCGATTATGTTGTCGGAGGCATTGTTGAGCGGACTTGCGGTGCTTGTTTTCCGTCGTGGACGATGGCAGAAGCAACAGGTCTAGAGATGATGGTTTAGATATGACCCTACTATCAGCCCCAGATGCGTTTGTCGTCTAAGTGGCAACTGGGTAAGGGCCGCGGTAGTTGATAACACGACGCCCGCTGCGCATAGTGTGCGCAGCGGGTTTTCGACCAGTGCGCTAAGCATGCCAGCAATGCTGTGGACAGCAATATCGCGAACGCCAAAAACACTGTGCAAACACAACTAAACCATCAGTGCCTCGAGGACGTCTTATAGAGATCAATCACCAACCAAGAGTAAGACCAATGACGAACCTCAGACAGGAACGCTCCTATGCGATGACGGCATCCACCAGCATCTGC
>JBCCCC010000130.1:0-9543 GCA_039033695.1 Pseudomonadota bacterium
CGGGTGAACTGGGCAATACTGAGATCGCCAAGCACCTCAACGTTTTGATAGATCTCCCCTGCCCGAGGCCCTGCGTCAGATGCTGGCGGCAATGCATCAGGAACCGTCATATCAGCTTGCGCGATACGTGGGTTGGTCACTGTGCCCATTGCCGTGCCACGAAAACCGATTTGCTCTGAGTCAACCGGCGGACGCTCGCCACAGGCAACCGTTAGTGCTGTCAACGTTAGTACTGCAGCGAGTTTGTTGAACCTATGAGTCATTGCTACTGCCCTCCCGTCATTGCCGGGTCAGTGACCGGCTCCCACGAGGTTGGGTAGCCCGGCACCAGTCCATGCTCCATGCCCCACAGATACCAGTTGTCCACGACCGTACCGGTCAAGAGGATGCCAATGCCACCTGTCAATGGACAGAGCACCGCGAACCACCATGCCCATCGGTGAATCGATTCCATACTCGCGTTAAAGCCCATGGTCCAACGCCAGAACAGTGCACCGCGTTCGGATGCGGTACCGCGATCAACGATCTGTTCGATTTCGCGGTGCGCACCGTAGCGATCTGTTGCCAGAATGGTCGCACCATGCATCGCAAACAACAGCGCCGATCCGTACAGGAACGCGATCGATAACATGTGGAATGGGTTGTAGAACAAGTTACCATAGCGAATCGAGAATGCGGCGGTCCAGTCAAGGTGCGGGAAGATGCCAAACGGTACCGCTTCCGACCAAGAGCCAATAGCGATTGGCCGAATGAAGCCCAGCACCAGGTATAACCAGATTGCCGCAGCGAACGCCCATGCCACGTGCGTGCCCATGCCCAGTGCCCGGGCACGACGATACATGCGCAGCCACCACAACAGAATCGACGTGGTCAGGAAAAAGCCAGCGAGCAACCACCAGCCGCCTTCGTTCAATGGCGGCATGATACTCAGCCCATGCTCGGCGGAAGGCGGTTCTAGCGCGAGCCATGGCAGTTGGCGAACAAACTCGATTGGATCCCAACCGACCGAAGCCAGCATATTGATACCGATGATCTCAAATGCGATGAAGCCGCAAATCAGCGATGCCAGCCCAAGCCAGCCGAGATAGAACGGACCAACCTGCGCGTCGCCAATTTTGCCGAACCAGTAATTGATTCTGGCTTTGCCACGCTCGTAGAGTGTGTCGTCCAACGGTACGCCCATGTCCGGGGCACCGTGCACTTGCACACGTGTAAAGATGTTTTGATATTCAGCCATGATGCATGACTCCCCTTAACCCCAGATCGGTAGCGCAAGCCACCAGTTCCACCACTCAGGCCAGCCGCGTGTCCAGAACGGGCCGCTGATGATGATACAAACCGCGCTCCAGAATCCGGAGCTCAACGCCAGGAACAAACCAAATCGGTGAATACCGAGCGAGCCGATCGAATAACCAATCGAATCACGGAAGAACGAGTTTTCGTGTTCTGCCGTGCGCACGGTGTTGCCCTTCTTGGGATTTGTTGCCGACAAAATCGCGGCGCCATGCAACGCTAGCGCCAGTGTGGTTGTGAAGAAGAACGTCACAGCCAACATATGCGCTGGGTTGTAGTGAAAGTGTAAATACTGATAACCGGTATTCGAGACCCAGTCGAGGTGACTCATGATGCCGTAGGGGAAACCATGTCCCCAGGCACCCATCAGAACCGGGCGAAAGACAACCAGCGTGACGTAGGCGAATATCGCTACGCTAAACGCGAAGGGGACATGGTAGCCAATACCGAGCTTGCGGCAGATCTCGACCTCTCGCAAAGCCCACGAGCTGAATGACCCGATCGCACAAAGCGTGATGATTTGCCATAGCCCGCCTTCCTTGAGCGGTGCCAACGCAAGTCCGTAACTCAGGTCGGGCGGCGCAATATTGATTTGCCAAACATTCCATGTCGGACCTAACGCTGCGCCGTAGAACACCAGGGCCACACCCAGTAGCGTAAAGAACGCACCGAGGACACCAAAGAATCCGACGTAGAACGGACCAACCCAGAAATCGAACAGGTCGCCCCCAAGGAGGGTCCCACCCTTAATCCGATATTTCTTTTCAAAAGTTAACATCGACATTTTCTTATCCTCCGCAGCCTGTAGCGGACCAAACGACACAGGCCTCGTCGCGGCTCATTAGTGTCCTGAAAAACCTAAATGCCCAGCTATTCTCTGAACGACTGTTGTCTGGCAGACGCCAGAGAACAGCCGGGCTGTCTTTTGCACCCTAAACGAGTGATTCGAGTACCGTCTCTTGCCGGGTTTGGGCAACAGACTGTGTCAAATCAAGCTCAATCACGGACGCACTTGGTCCTTCGATCCAGTTAAATCTGTCGGTCGACAACAGAAGAAAGTGGATGAAAAACGCCAGCACGGCCAAGAAGGTGGCAAGGGCGATTAGCGATCTGCGAGGATCGAACATTAACCATATTTTCCACATAGCTAAGCCCCCCTTATCCGAGCAATGTCGTAGCGACCTGCGCTACGTTGTTGAGGGTTTCCGTTAGCGATGATGTGTAACCATCAACACCTGGGAACCACGGACGCCAATTCCATACAAGGAAATGGGCGATGATCGCAATAATCACGTAACCGATGGTGCTACCCATAAACAGTTTGTGATATTCCTTCGCGCCCTTCTCTGTAAGACCCGACATAGAACCTCCTGAACTATCAACAGCCATATTCAATCACTATCCTATGACCTGGCCTCACGGCCGTTACCACGCACAATCCCGCGCGGCGAGGATTTCCGCGACGCGTGTTGCCACGAATCGCAAAACGCTTTATCAAACCGACAGCGCGATCGCCGCCGACGTCTTGGCCGCGGTTACGGCCTCACGGTAAGCCGACCGGTAACCGGTTCGCCCTGGCGGCCATGGCTGCCATCGCCACTGTGACAAGCTGGCAATTAACGCAACCGGGAACATCGCGACAAAACAAATCGCAACCAGCAAACGGAAATGCGTATTACTCTCCTGGCTGTCTCTGGCTGAATGTGTCGTTACTACTCTCATGCTCAAGCTCCCTCGCCCGCGTTAGGCGGCGGCGTTGCGTGTCTTGCTGCAGACACGATGGATATCGTCTTCATCAACTGTGTGGCTGCCTCGAGCGCGCGCGTCTGCATCAACTGCGTCGCGGAGTCTCTTGGCGGCAGAAATACGCACCAGAATCGGTTCTTCTTCGATGATCACATCGAATGCCGCCTTCGCGGCAGGTGACCAACTCGTGCTCTGGGCGATCCGCGATGGCGTTTGATCAACCTGATCGAGGTCTACGCCAAGCGGCAGAATATTGAACAGCGCGTCGAATAGCGCATTACAGACTTCCTGCACGATGTACGTCGCACCGCTGTAACCCATGAACGGCGTACCGGTATGGCGGCGGATGACGGCGCCCGGGAAAGACGCCGGGATGTACATAGCGGAGGCGCCTTTCTCGGCCAGGTACATGCGTTCGTTATAGCTACCAAACATCACCAACGGCGTCTTCTCGTGGACTAAGCGGCGCACTTCCTCGTTGTCTGTTTTCTCGCCGGGGCATCGCGCAACGGAAAATGTGCAAGGCAGACCCAGGTCATTCTCCAAAAAGTTGGTAATGCCGCGCGTATAGGTTTCGTTAGCCACAACGGCGAAACTCGCCGTGCCGAAAAAGTCCTGGGTTACCGAACGCCACAAGTCCCACAACGGCTTTATGGTGGTGTGTTTCTCGCGCTCGATGAACGGCTCAGGATCAATATCCAGCAACTCGCCAAGCTGTCGCAGGAAAGCAGTGGTGCTATGCAACCCAATTGGCGCTTGCAGGTAAGGTCGATCAAGGCCTTCGCAAAGCAAGCGCCCGAACTCGCGATACATGCAGATGTTGACGTCGGCATTGGCCAGTTTGCCGATGTCAGACAAGTGCGTGCCCAGCGGGAAAACCAGGTTGATCTCGGCACCGAGCCCTTCGACAAGCCGCTGAACCTCAGCGAGGTCGGATGGCATGTTGAAGTGACCATAAGCCGGGCCAATGATGTTGACGCGCGGCTTCTCGCCTTCGGCGCGAGGTTTGCGCGCACGCACCTTCTTCGGGCCAAACTCGGTCCACAACCAATACAGCGCGCGATCCGCGCTTTGCCATTGATCCTCATCGATTGTGCGTGGCAGGAAGCGCTTGATGCCCGTGCCTTCCGGCGTGACGCCACCACCGATCATCTCAGCGATAGAGCCGGTAACCACGACGCTCGGCTGATCAGGATCCAAGGCTTGGTGGGCACGTTTCATGGCCCCTTCGGTACCGGTCTGACCTAGCTCTTCCTCGCCCAGCCCTGTCACGACGATCGGCAACTCATGTGGTGGCAGGCCGTCGGTGTAATGCAATACAGAAGTTACCGGTAGATTCTCGCAGCCCACCGGGCCATCGATGATCACCTGCAGACCTTTGACGGCAGTAAACACGTACACCGCGCCCCAATAGCCACCCGCTCTGTCGTGATCAAGCACCAACATCAGACAATCGACTCCGCGACATCTTTTTTGACGACACGGCGCTTACGCGGCGCTGGCGGCTTTTTCGGCGTGTCTTGCCAGACACCACTGGTATAGCCGGTACCGACCCCCTCAAAAAACGCGGTCATCTCATCGAAACGATCTTTCTGAGCAATCGCAGCGTTAATCATCGCAGCGAGCGATCCCGGCCCGGGTATACCCATCAATGGCCGCGCCGAAATGAGGTTAGTGAAATACAAGGCCGGCAATGACAGCTCCTTGGCTTTTTGGACGACTGGCGTCGTACCGATCGCAAGATCCGGTTTGAACTCAGCCATCGCGGCTAGGTCCTGTTCGAGCGATGCGCGATACTGGACATGAACACCCTTCTCTTCGAGCCATTCGCGATCATCTTTGGACCAGGCGGTTTTCGGACATGCAGTGCCGACGTACCGCAGATCTGCGCCGCATTCCACGAGCAGTCGCGCGACCAACAATTCCGAACCTTCATAGCCCGACATCGTGATGCGGCCCTTGATCGGCGACGCCGCAATCGCGCCCGCCAACGCTGGCAATACTTTGTTCTTGGCCCGGGTAATCGCCGCTGCACTCACATTGCACGCCTCGCCAATGTGCTGCAGCCAGTTCTCGGTGCCGTCGCGGCCGACTGGCGCAGAGCCGACTATCGGCCTGCCGGCGGTCTCGAACTCGCGCACGGACGCGGTGTAGAACGGATGAATCGCGGCAGCGGCTTTGCAATTCAGCGCCTGGTATAGCTCGCGCCATTCGCGGGTCGGTACGACCGGTCCCGCCGCAAGCCCCATCGGCTTGAGCAACTGATCAATACTGACCGGATCGGCAGGGAACATTTCACCGATCAGTGCAACCTCAGGCAAGTCCTCATCACGGCGCTCACGCGGCGCCGCAACCGGACCGAGCTCTGCTTCAGTTCGCGCATACTTGAGCATTGCGCCGGCCAATACGTCCTTGGCTTCCGCGTGCGTCGGAATACCAAAACCGGGTACGTCAATACCAATAATGCGAACGCCGTCGATTTCTTTCGGCAGCATTTGTAGTGGCACTCCCGAGGCCGTTGGAACGCAGAGATTGGTCACAACCACGGCGTCATAATGCTCGGGGTCGGCGATCTCTTGCACGGCGTCACGGATGTCTTCGTAGAGCTTGCCCGTGACCAACGATTCGGAGTTGAACGGCACATAGCCCACGGTGCGACGGGCACCGTAGAAGTGCGAGGTGAACGTCAAGCCATAGACGCAACACGCGGAGCCCGACAAGATCGTCGCGGTACGCCGCATTCGCAGACCGACCCGCAACGACCCGAATGCAGGGCACATACTTTGCGGCTGATCGTGCGGGCCCATGGGGTAGTCTTTGGCGTACTGATCTAACACCTTGCCCTTGCCGGCCTTCGATGCCGCTTCGCGCATCTCGTCTTTGGCGTGGCAGCCCTTGCCATCGACTGGCTTGGTGTCTGTCGTCGCTGTGGTGTCGTTGCTCATATAAGTTAAAACTGCCGAAACTCAAACCGCGTCGTAGATCACTTCCAGAGACTCGCGCGGCGTGAAGCTAGCCCCGCGCATGTCTTCAGCTGAGGCTGGCTGCAGGACGATGTCACGACCCGTCTCCTCACTTGAAAACAGCCCAAGCAAACCATCCTGATCCAGAGGCGCTGGCTGTTGCGGTGGCGCACTGGCGACCTGCTCGGCCAAACCTTCAAACAATGACGCCCACTGGCCGCCGGGTTTGCCCACAATTTCGTAATTCGCGCTTTTACGACGAATATCTTCATCCGCCGGAATGGCGGCCAGCACCGGAATACCGACGGCCTCGGCGAATGCCGCAGCCTCACCGGTACCATCGTCTTTGTTGATCGCCATGCCAGCGACGCCAACGTTGCCGCCTAGCTTGCGAAAGTACTCAACAGCCGAGCAGACGTTGTTTGCGACATACAAGGATTGCAGGTCGTTGGAGCCAACGACGATGACCTTCTGACACATGTCGCGGGCGATCGGCAAACCGAATCCGCCACAGACCACATCGCCGAGAAAGTCCAACAGGACGTAATCGAAGTCCCATTCATGGAAACCGAGTTTCTCGAGTAACTCGAACCCGTGAATGATGCCGCGGCCGCCGCAACCTCGTCCGACCTCGGGTCCACCGAGCTCCATTGCATAGACCCCATCGCGCTTGAAACACACATCGCCAATCTCAACGTCTTCGCCTGCGGCTTTTTTGGCGGCCGATGTTTCGATGATCGTCGGGCAACTCTTGCCGCCGAACAACAGCGAGGTCGTATCGCTCTTGGGATCACAACCAATCAATAGAACCTTCTTGCCCTGCTGCGCCATCATGTAAGAGAGATTGGACAGCGTAAAACTCTTGCCGATACCGCCCTTGCCATAAATGGCGATGATCTGAGTTTCTTTGGTCACCTCACCACTAGGCGCAGGCTCAGGCTCCATTGCCGCTTCGGCACGTACGTTCTGGCGCATGCGAATCTGAGGGTCCACCTTAATCTCGGTGACATTGCTTTCGTTACTCATGCAGCAGCGCTCCAGTCGAGAATCATTTTCAGGCAAGAAGGATCGGAAAATGCGGTGTTGTAGGCCTCGGCAGCAGACTCTGCTGGCAGGCGATGGGTCAGCAGACTATCCAGAGACAACTTGTGTTCGCCGGTTAGCTCGACAACGGCGGCAAGGTCCGCTGGCTGCCATTCGGCAGCAATGTTGATTCGCGTCTCCCGCATGAATGCAGGAGGAAAATCAAAACTAACGGGGTCAGCGTAAAAACCGCCGAGTATCAGTTCACCGCCGCGAGCCAGGCGCGCAATCATGCTGTCAATGGCCCGCACATCACCGCTCACATCACAGATACACTGGTAATCACGGCGTTTATCGACATCGGGATGCAGTACCGGATAGCCGACAGCACCACCAGCCCGAGCCTCGTCCAATTCCCAGACGACGGGTGCCTCATGGCCGGTTGCGACAATCAGCCGTGCGAGCAGACGGCCGAGCACACCATGACCCACGATTAGCTCGGGCGGACGCTTATCTGGCGCCGCACGCATCGCGTGATAGGCCGTCGCTGCAAGCGCCATCAGGATGCCCTGCTCCTGCAAATGCCCGGCAATGGTGATGGCTTTGTCGTGGCTGCAAATCAAGCGGGATGCAGCGCCGCCGAACAAACCGCGAATATCCCCGTAGCAACGTGCACCAGACACAAAAACGAGATCGCCAACCCTTGATTCGTGCCCTTCAGCAGCATGCGACACAATACCGACCGTTTCGTAACCCGGCACGAGTGGGTAGCCCATGCCTGGGAAAGGCGGCATTTTGCCGCTCCATAGCAAACGCTCGGTACCCGTGCTGATACCACTCCATGAGACATCAACGACAAGCTCGTCCGCACCCAGTGCGGGTAGTCCTAAACGGCTGAGAGAGACTTGTCCAGGTTGCTGCATGACGACCGCGAGGGTTTCCATCTGAGCGCTTCTACCTTTTGTTCAAATACCAAATACGCAAGGGGCATTTGTAGTTATGGTTTTGTCCGAGTTTACGCTTTACACATTAAGTGTCAAGTTATTTGGACATCACAATGTGTCAACTAAATTGGATTAGTTGACAGTACGCTGCAAATCAGTGGCACAGGGGTTCCATGGCGGCGTGTCGGCGCAAACCCGGTCTGTGCCAACAACGCGTCAATCTGCTCTTGGGTACGCGCCTTGCCACTTCCCATCGCCAGTAGGTAGAAACCAAAGTAGGTGTCTCCTACTGTCTCCGCACCACGGGTTGCGGCCAGCGGCTCAGCGATCAGCAATGTCGCGTCCTGGCGAATCTGGCGACGGATATTAGTCAGCAAACGCAAGACGACATCGTCGTCATGGTCGTGAATGATGCGTACGAGGGATATCAGATCCGCGCCTGCAGGCAAATCATCGTCGAGAAAACTCCCGCCTTTGGTCGCCGGCGCATCCACCATCGACGGATCCATGTGAGCGACAACGCCGGGCAAGTCGAACAATGACCGCCTGAGCGTGGGATAGCGCGCATGTACGGCGCTCAAGAATGCGCCCGTGCCACCGCCAACGTCCAACACATGCTCATACGCATCGAAACGGAAGGCCGTCAGCACCTGCTCAGCGATCATCGGCTGCGACGCCGCCATCAATTCGCTGTAGGACTTTGTGCGTTCTGCCGCAAGTAGCTCCGGCGCTGTCGACGTCGCATAACCCCAGTATTCGCCGAGCTGTGTATTGGTATTTTCGCCGCGCAGCAGCGCCAGCGGCGCTGCCATATCGGCATACAGTAGCGCGTGGTGCGACGACATTGCTGCGATGCCCGCGTCACCGATCATTGCCGCGCCCAAAGGCCCAAGCGCGATCCGACCGCCGCTGCGGGCCTCAGTCAACCGCAGGGCATGCGCCGCCTGCGCGAGTCGCTGGGCGGCAGGCGCCGCCAGTCCGGCATCCGCGGCCAGTGTTTCCAGTAAGCACGGACCACCGCGTAGCCTTTCGAACCAACCGAGCTCAATACAGCTCATCATGACCTGGCTGTAGACAAAGCCAGCAGAAATGTCGAATAACTGGCGTGCCCGACGCCGCGCAATCAGGTTGAATGGCCACAAACGCCCTGCTGCTGCGCGGAACCGCGGATTCGCCAACAGCCTGTTCCGCAGATCATTGATCTTATCGATCATTGGGCGCTTTCAGGCTCCGGTCGACCGGCTCAGGCGGCCAGTCGCAAACGTCTCAAGCGATCAACGACGGCGTCGGCTTCGGCCTGTATCAAGCGAATGAGCGGCTCACGGCCAATACACTTAGGAATCGAGGCCGTCGCCTCACTGACGCGACGCTGCATCTTGGCCACGGCTGCATCGAAACTCAGCGCGCGGGCAACGCTGGGACGGTCGTGCGCCACATCCTGACCAACCGGCTTACCAATATCAGCTTCGCTCGCATAGGCATCAAGCAGATCGTCAGCGACCTGATAAGCCTCGCCCAGCTTGCCACCCAGTTCCGCCCAACCGGCCGAAGGCACGCCGGCCGCTGCCGCACCA
>JBCCCC010000131.1:0-9476 GCA_039033695.1 Pseudomonadota bacterium
AGCTTGGTCAGCGTATCGATAACCTCACGAATCACACGAGCCGCAGTCGGGTGTTGTGCGGCAAATCGCGCCTCGAGCCGGCGTGCTTCCTCGACAGAGAGATCGATGTCCTCATCGGAATTGGACATCAAAGCATGTAACTCACCGTCGAGCTCGGCCAGCACGTCACGCGTCTGACTGTCGAGCGTTTCATCCTGTTGCTTCAACTCATCACGCAACCGAATGAATAACTCACGGATCTTCTCGTTGCTCATGTTCGCTCCCCATGCCGTGCTACTGCTATTCTAGACCGAATCGAGCTACCCGTCGCTGCCAAGGTGAACCCGTATGCCAGATACCATTGCTCTGCACCGCGCGACGGTCTATATGCCCGGCAGCGGCAACAGACACGCCTGCACCAGCGGTAGCCAGGCGAGCATCGCATGAAACGTCTGGTCATCGTCTGTTGGGCGGCCACTATGCTGGCGCATATCGCAGGCGCCTCAGAGCCGGCGCGTGCGGAGATACGCGGGTTGAAACCGACCTCAATCGATGCCGCGTTGTCGCAACCCGAAGGGCTCTTCGTATTTGAAGCTGCGAGCGGCAAATCGATTCCAGTATGGACGTATGTGCCGGAGGATGTCGATGCCGCCCTCGCACCGATCCTTATCGTCATGCATGGCGCCAGTCGCGATGCGGATCGCTATCGAGACGAGTGGCGCGGACCGGCTCGCGAACATGGGTTTGTCGTTATTGCGCCTGAGTTCGGCCGTCGCGACTTTCCGAGCTCGCGGGCGTACAACCTGGGCAATGTCTTTGATAAAGACAGCCGTTTTCCGAATAGCAGTAAACGCTGGTCCTTTAGCGTGATCGAGCCGCTGTTCGACACTGTACTCGACGCGCTCGGCAGTGATCAGACCAGTTACACGCTGTATGGGCATAGCGCTGGCTCACAATTCGTGCATCGGTTCATGTACTTTGTTGACGCGCCGCGCGCGCACCGCTACATCGCTGCGAACGCCGGTTGGTACACCATGCCCGTCGCCGATGTGGACTTTCCCTACGGGCTTGCCGGTGCACGCATCACGACGCTGCAAATCGCCAAAGCGCTCGGCAAGGATGTGTGGATCTTGCTGGGCGATGATGATACCGACACGCAGCACCAGAGCCTGCGGCGCACGCGAGAGGCCATGCGGCAAGGCGCCCATCGATTTGCGCGCGGTCAGGCGTTTTACGCTGCCGGCAAGTCAGCCGCAGAAACACTGGGCGTACCCTTTCGGTGGCGCATCGGCGTGATCGAGGGCGCAGAGCATCGCAACGACCAAATGGCGGATGGCGCGGCGAGGCTGGTCGTCGCCTCGCCGCGCTAGCGGCTAACGTGGGCCGGGCGCAGCGTATTTGCTAACCCAGTCTTTCACTTCCTGGTACCAATGCAACGAATTGCTGCGCTTCAGCACCCAGTGGTTCTCATCCGGGTAATACACCATGCGAGAATCGACGCCGCGAGTCTGCAACGTGCGGAACAGCTCAAAACCCTGCCCCACCGGCACACGCAGGTCATTCTGACCATGGATAATCAGGCTGGGCGTGTCGAATTTGTCCGCAAAGTAATGCGGTGAAATCTCGCGATAGATTTCTGGATTGTCCCAATAGCTGCCAAAGCGCTGATCGTGCACAGCAAAATCGGCAGACATCTGCGCGTACAGATCGTAGACCGCCGCGTGGATCACCAGCGCGTTAAACGGGTGCTCTTTGCCAAGAATAATGCTGGACAAATAGCCACCGTAGCTGCCGCCAGCGGCTACTGTGCGCTCACCGTCAACCCAGGGCTTGTCGATCAGCCATTCTGCGGCCGCGATGACGTCGGCATACGGTTTGGTAATCCAGTCCGGATTAATCGAGTCGGTGAAGTCCTGGCCGAAACCTGAAGAACCATGAAAGTTCGGCCATGCGGTCACATAGCCCCAGGAAGCAAACGTCTGTGCGTTCCAACGGTAATGAAAGTTGTCAGTGACTGCGCCATGCGGGCCACCGTGGATCAACAGCATCAGCGGATATTGCTTGTCCTTGTCAAACCCTGGTGGGTAGTGCACCCACATCTGGATATCCTTGCCGTCAGCACCTTTGTAGGTGACCGACTCATGCGTGCCGATCGACACATTCGCCAGCTGTTCGTCATTGAAGGCATCGAGCCGTTTTGTCGCGCCGTTGCGGGTATTCACCAACACGACGCGCGAGGGATTCAATGCACTTTGATTCAGCGCAACCAACGTGCCGTCATCAGCAACGCTTGGCTGACCATAGTCAGTGGCAGCAGTAATCGCGCGGGGCTTGCCGCTACCCGTCGGGATCGTGTAGAGCCGGCGCGTGCCGGCATCGTCAATGGCGGCGATCATGCCGCGTGAGTTCGGCATCCACACCGGACCGGAAACGGAACGGTCCCAATCAGCATGCAGCGTGACCGTGTCGCCAGACGACAAGTCGTGCGCCATCAGCTTTTGTTGGTCGCCATAGAACCCTGGGATGCGCTGTTGTAGATAGACAAGCGTTTCGCCGTTAGGCGAGAACTGCGGACTACTGTCAGTCGCCGGGTTGTCGACCGTCAGGTTCTGGGTCGTATCACTGCCGACAGGCAGCAAGTACACATCGTAGTTGGGATAGACCGCGCCAATCTGGCTATTGGCCACCAATGCGATCGTCTTGCCGTCGGGCGAAACATCATAGTGGTCCGTGCCGGCTGTCGAACGAGACAACTGCAGACCGCTAGTTATCGTTAAGGGCTCAATATCGCCACCGGCAGCGGGCACGCGATACAAGTGTCGCTGCCGCGCCTCATCCAGATAGTGGTCAAAGTAGGAATACGGCATCTCGCTCCACACCATACCGGAGACCTTGTCTTCCTCCTTGGCCGCCAGTGTTTCCGCCATTTGCTCAAGGGACTGTTCAGGCCATACATTCGAGATGAAGTAGATGTGCTCACCGACCCAGCGCAGCGCACTGGCGCCGGTTGGCATCTGCGTCAGCCGCGTCGCCTCACCAGGTCCGGACATTGGTAGCAGATAGATCTGACCATGATCGTCCTCACCTCGTTTGCTGACGAAAGCCAAGGCACTGCCATCTGGAGCAAAGACCGGTGACGACGCAGACATGCCATCAGCGGTGATCGCGCGCGCTGTGCCGCGCTCATCGGCTGGCAATAGCCATAGCCTTGTGGAGGGTTCGTCAGTCTCCTGATCGAAACTCGTGACAGGCACGACCACATGATCGCCGTCGGGCGATATTACCGGCGCGCCGACGCGATCCAGTTGCCAGAGGACCTCCGCACTCAGCCGCTGCTCGTCGGCAAGCGGCGCATGGGTCGCCAACAGCGCGAACGCAGTAATACAGGCTTGCTTGAACATATCGATACCTCGGGCAAAAAACTGCGCCCAAGGCTACCAGAACAATGCATGACTCGAGCAGTCGATTGTTCCGACGCTGCCATTCAGCAATATCGCACTACGCGCTCGCCTGCTCCGCCGCCTCGCCAATTTTGCGCATGAACTCCTGCCAGCCGAACGGATAGTCGGAAACATCCGTTGTGCGTGAAAAGCCGTTGTGAATCAGTACCAGACGCGTCTTGTCACCCAGGTCCTCAAGTATCCAGGTAACGGTCTGATCCGGCACTGATGGGTCCATGCGCCAGTCGGGCCAGGTAATGGCCAGACGCTCATTTTCTACAAACTCGAGAATCTTCATGGGCGGCGGCTCAATCTTGCGGCCATCCATCTCAAAGCTGAATCCGAAACCATAGTCACCGCCAACCCGCGGCTCAACGACCGGCGCCGGCGCCGGGAACCACTGCTTGATGTACTCAGGTGTAATCAACACGGCAAACACTTTTGCGGGTGGCGCGGCTATCATGACCTCGCAACGCACATCCGGGCTGGGATCATTGAAATCAGCGCGGAACATATCGCGCTGGCCCGCCAGGTAGCCACACAGGTTGCCGGTGTAAATGCGCCAGAGATCATCGATCAGCGCTTCCGCACGGTCGATGTCAGGCAAGGCGGCGAATTGATGTGAGACTTTGATACGAGTCGCACCATCTTCTTCGCGCAAACTCAGCGTCACTTCACTGTCCTGGCCCAGCAGCCGCCAGGAGAAGGCCAACGCGTTAGGCGGCTCAATACGAACCAGTTTCTGACTCGCCTGATCGGCGCTCGGTGTGCCATACGTGTGACGGCCCCAGAATCGGAAATCGCCGCCGACCGCCAGGTCGACGGAGACGTGCTCCGCGAACCAGATGCGCAGTGCGTCGGCATCCGTCAGCGCCTTGAAAGCGTCTTCGAGCGAGCCCGCCAGGGGCACGGGAAAGTCGTATTCATAATGATGGGTCGTCATCGGAAGCCTCCGCCAGGTGTTTGATATCCATGAGCCGTGCCGACCAGAACAGCCGATACGGCGCCAGCCATTGGTCAACCTCCGCCAGCGCTTGCGGACATAGCGAGTACAAGCGGCGTTGTGCGTCGACGCGCTGGCGCACCAGCCCAGCCTTTCGCAACACCCGCACATGCCGCGCTATCGCAGGGCGGCTGACCGGGAATCGCGCCGCGAGGTCGCCAGCGGCGACTTCGCCCGTGCGCAGCTGATCGAGGATGGCGCGCCGTGTCGGCTCTGCGATTGCAGAGAACACAGAAGGCAGCTGATCTTGTGTAACCATTCAGTTAAATTAAAACAAATTCAACCTATTGGCAACCATTTTCCGGGATCAGCTGCCCACCATGGGCGTCGCCTAGAGCTTACGTCCCAGTCGTTTCTCGACCTGTCGCTTCTCCCAACGCGCGTTGAAAAGGTTGATGAGCTCGAATGCGACCAGGCCGTGTAGCACGACCCCGACGCCCCAGCCGGCGAATGCCCACAGCACGGCCGGATCGTCGGTCCTTTTGAATACGACCACCACGATCGCGAAAACCGCGAACATGCCGGCGTGACTGTAGAACTCTTTCAGGCCCTTCACGTACTGAATGGCGTTGCCCTCCTCCTCGCTGACGGTGGCATTCGGGTCGGTACTGGGCGGTCGTTCGGCTGAGATATTGGTCGTGGAATGGGTTGAGGTGTCTGTGCCCATGTCATGTGCTCCTTGTGTTAATGATTCAACATGCACCTCGAACACGGCAGCGAGCGCTTTAGCAGTCTCCAGACTCGGTGGATTGCCGCGCTCCATGCGCTGGATCGTGCGCACACTGACGTCGGCCATCTGCGCAAGTTGCTCCTGCGACCAACCACGCTGCAATCTGAGTTTTCTGATAATCATGCGATTGACTCCGTTTCGAGGTGTACACATCGTTGCCAATACCCGCATGAATCGGAACGACACCACCTGACAAATACCTGACACGAAGCTGACAGCGTCCTGACAACCACAATCAGGTTAGTATTTTAGCTTACGAAGACGACCTTCAAGGGAAACTGACAATGACTGCGACAAGGCTGGAAAGAAACCCAATACATCTCGGACTTGGTGCTAGCGCCATTACGCAACCCACCTTCACGGGCGACATGGCGTGGTACGAAGCCTACGGAGCGCGCAACGCCAACGATGGTACCGAGGGGCGCCTGGTGAGTATGCATACGTTCAACGAGTCATGGGACACCTGGGAAATGCACCCGCTCGGTAGCGAAGTGGTCGTCTGTACGGCGGGGGAGATCACGCTGCACCAGGAGCTGCTCGACGGCAGCGTGGTGACGGTCGCGCTTTGCGCTGGAGACTATGTAATCAATGCGCCTGGGGTATGGCACACGGCAGACGTAAACGCACCGGCCACCGCGGTCTTCATCACCGCGGGGGCGGGGACAGAGCTACGCGCGCGGTAGCGCAATGACAGCCACTACAAACGCGACGTATTGCGTTGGCGTCAGGTCGAATTAACGCCACCGATGCGGCTGTCGATACCCTCACGGTTGCGCCTCCGGCAGACCCGTAGTCTCAGATGCCAACCCGCATTTGACCCAAATAGTCGCGTTTCGACAATGGCACACCTTGCTGGCGCAAAATGTCATAGGCGGTGGTGGCATGAAAATACAGATTGGGCAGTGAGAACGACAATACGAAGTTTTCGGCGCTGAACGGGATTTGCAGCTCACCCATCTTGAACACAACCGGCTTGCCGCTGAAGCTGTTTATCTGATCGGCATCCACGGCGCGCAGCTCCTCGAGCGTCGTCTGAACCAGTGCCTCAAGCGCTGCGTAATCCAACGGCTCGATCGACGATGGCGGCGCCGATTCCCCAGCCTCAATATCCTGAATCGCACCGATAGACTGATGCACCACAGACAAGATCTGAAACCGGAACGGCAGCATGTCGGGCGCCAACCGGGTACTGACGATGTCATCGAGGGCGATACCCTGCTCATCGGCATAGCGCCGCCCTTTGTCCATCACTTTTGCGACACTTGCGACACACTGGAGATAAGAGCCAACAGAGAGATCGTAGAGAGACACTGACATAATCACTTCCTGGGCGCGATGAATGATGACCCGCGATTGTCGCGGAAACCTGTGCCAACCGCCAGCACCGCCGCGTTCTTCGCGCGCGACGCGTTGCGTTGTCGATGACGCGTGTAAACTGAGCGACATGAAGAACATCGTGATTTGCCTGGACGGCACAGGGAACCAGATCGAGGAGAACATCTCCAACGTTCTGAAACTCTACCGATGCATCCACAAGGACGACACACAGGTCGCTTACTATGACCAGGGCATCGGCACATTGGGCCGTAGCGATACCTGGGGCCGGTGGAAGCAAGCGCTGCGCAACGCGGTACTCGGAATGGGATTCGGTCTTGGTCTGGACGACATCGTGGTCAACGCGTATCGGTTCCTGGTGACACACTATGAGGATGGTGACCAGATCTTTCTGTTCGGTTTCAGTCGCGGTGCCTATGCTGCGCGCGTGCTGGCTGCCATGCTGTACGAAGTCGGTTTGATTGATCCGGACCAGATTCATTTGTCGCGCGCGGCGTTGCTTGCCTATAAGCAATCACACGTGCCGAGTGATGTTACGTCGAACGCGCAATCAGACGACGAGTACGAAGGTGAAGGCGCCAATTTTCGGCGGGTCATGGGTACCCGCACAGTCGCGATCGAGTTCCTGGGGCTTTGGGATACGGTCAGCTCTGTGTTGGTACCAAACTACAAGGGCATCTTCTGGCCACCGATCGTACGCGAGACGCTGCCGCACACGGACCGCAATCCCGGTGTCGCGCGATGCCGCCACGCTATCGCCATTGATGAACGCCGCAGGATGTTCCGCTCGCAACACTGGGACGCCGATCAGACTTTCAAACCCAACTGGCATGCATCCGGTACGCCGTTGCCGCAGGATGCGCTCGAAGTCTGGTTTGCTGGCAGTCATAGCGATATTGGTGGCGGCTACCCGAAAGATGACAGTGGTCTGTCGCAATTCCCGCTGATCTGGATGATCGAGCAGGCCGGCGCCTCGGGACTGCGTGTACGTCAGCGAATGGCCCGCTATGTTTCGGGGCAGGCACCATATACCAGCACGACCAAGTACTTGTATCCGAAGCCGGACTCAAGAGCCAAAGCACACGAGTCACTGACAGGCTTATGGTGGTTGCTTGAATGGCTACCCAAGCGTCGCAGCATGAGGGAATCAGCGCCCAGTCGCTCGCTTCTTGGCTACTACCTCCCAAGAGGCGAGCGCCGGCGCATACGCGAAGAGGCCCGCATCCACGACAGCGTCCACGAACGTCTGAATGCCGGCGTCGGCTATAAGCCCGACAATTTACCGGCAGGTTAACTGACGCCAACGGCAGCATGGCCCGAGCGCTACGTTAAGCGAGAGAGGCTCAGCCGGCGAGCTCGCTAGTGGCCTTCTGCAACATCGAACGTTTGGGTAATACGATAGGTGTCAGTTAAACCTAGCGCCGCTGGCGCATCCATGGACTCGAGCACCTCAGACAGTGGTTGCGGGCGGCCAATACCAAATCCTTGCACGAAATCGACGCCAAGGGATGCCAGGTGTTCACGCACACCATCCTGCTCGACATACTCAGCAATTGTCGCTGCGCCCATCACACGCGCCACACCAATCACCCCTGCCACGATCGCCTGCGACAATGTGTTATCCAGCAGCCCACGAACAAACATGCCATCGATCTTAATGAAATCGACGGGTAAGTCTTGCAGATAGGAAAAAGAGCAATAGCCGGTACCAAAGTCATCAAGCGCAACACTGCAGCCAAGCTCTCGCATCTGCTGTATGAAGGTGACCGCCGACTCGATGCTGCGCACAGCTGACGACTCAGTGATCTCGAAGGACAACGCGTCAGGGGATAGTCCACTGGCGAGCACACTGCGCCGCAAGAACGGCAGGAACTCGGGATCCGTAAGCGACTGGCCAGAGATATTGATCGAGAATCGGGTCAAATTGATTTCCAGGGGATTCTCCGCTTCGGCGAGTTGACGCAAGGCCTGCGTCACGACCCAACGATCAACCGATGGCATCATGTTGTAGCGCTCTGCGGCCGATAGAAAACGGTTAGGCGGCACGAGCGTGCCGTCAAGATCAATCATGCGCGTCAACACTTCGTACTTGCGCGGTGCACCGACGTCTTTGCTGCCCGCTATAGGCTGTGCGTACAACACGAATCGATCATCAATCAGCGCGCTTTGCAAATTGCCGATTTCGCTCAAATCGCTATGTCTCTGGACGATGCTCGCGTCCAAGTCACGGAAGACCACAATCTGGCCCGTCCCGCGCGACTTGGCAGATCGTGTCGCGACTTCGGCAACACTAATCGCTTGCGAGCCAGTCGCCGCATGCTCCGGGATGACGGCAATGCCAAAACTGGCTGTCAGCGAAATCGCGTCATGACGGCCGCCAACCGGCAATCGGGCGGTCTTCTCGAGGATGTAGGCCGCGACCCGTTGCGCCTTACCGTCGTCAGCCTGATCCAGATACAGGCCGATGCAGTCGCCCGACAGACTCGCCACAACATCGCGCGGCCCGGCGACTGCGGCCACGATGTCAGTCACGGCCGCGATCACGGCGTCGCCTTCTGCATGGCCGAACCGATCGTTCACTACGTGCAACCGGTCAATATTCATGAACAACAATGCACGTTGACGACGCCTGTCGCGCTGCAGGTCGCGATCGATACGCTCTATTAGTGCGGCGCGGCCGATGCGGGCCGGTGCTGCGTCACGCCGCCCGGCAGCGATGCTGTCGAGTTTGACACACAGCGAGCGCGCAACGCGCACCTCGTCACGGGAAAACTGAGCGCTTCGTACGACGATCAGCACGCCTTTCACGGTCGCGTGCGCATCCGCGATAGGTGAACACAAGATATGATCACCGACACCAGCGCTTGACGCCATGGCCTGCAACAGACTGTCGCTTTGCGAGACCACAGCGCGTTGAGTGTCGCGTGCGTTGCTCAAAAGCTTGCCCGCCGCCATCATCGTCGTTTTGGCGTACTGACCCGTGAGCTGA
>JBCCCC010000132.1:0-9434 GCA_039033695.1 Pseudomonadota bacterium
CAGCGTATCTTTACCGTTGTCATGTCGGCGGTCGCAGGCATCTCGCTGCTGGTCGGCGGCATTGGCATTATGAACATCATGCTGGCCAGCGTCATGGAACGTAAGTCAGAAATCGGGCTGTTGCGCGCCATCGGTGCGCGTGAGTCCGACGTCGTCCGGCAATTCTTGATCGAGACCTCGGTCATCGCCATGATTGGTGCGGGGCTTGGCGTGCTGCTGGGCATTGTGTTGGCGTACACCATCGCCGCATTTGCAGGCTGGGCGGTTGCTTGGTCACTATTGGTGATCGCCGTGGCCATCGTCACGTGCGTTGCAATTGCCGTCGGCTTTGGCGTTTATCCAGCGCTGTCGGCGGCCAAGCTTGATCCCGTGCTGGCGTTGCAGTCGGACTGACTCGCATCGCTCAATAGGTGGGTCGCCACTTTTTGCGTGGCGGTGTTCAGCAATAACAGGCCCTCTGCATCGGCTGGCAAACAACCTAGCTGGTGCCCGGTGGTATCCCAGGCGCTGCTGCATCCGGCATGCAATGTATCGTCTTGCAAACCGATTGTGTTGCACAGAAGGACAAAGCCGCCGATGCGCCTTGCCAGTTCAGGGTAGCAGGCGGCACCGTGCTCGATGCCCTGCGCTGACTTGGCGACGCTCGCAAGATACACGTCGGCGCCGAGTTGACGCGCCGCTTCTGCACATTCGGTTTGCACTGACTCATAACAGATTGCTGGCACGATCACATGACCATCAAGCGATAACGCCATCGACGCCTCGCCTCTGGAAAACCAAGGCAACTCGTCAGCATGCAGCAATTGCTTGAAGTAGCAATGCCGGCTGCCATCTGGCATGAAAAACAATTGCGCGATGCGCGGCCGCAAGTGTGCGATCACTGGCAGACCGACGGCAATAGCGATGTCGTGCGTCGCGCTACATGCGCCGAGCACGCTCAGTCGATGATCATCCAGATCGAACGCCAGCGCTTGCGCATGCCGTGGCTCGTAGCCTGTGATCGACAACTCGGCGAAGCTGACCAGCCGGGCGTCAGCGCGAGCGGCAAGCTCGACCAGCTCGAGGTGGCGCGTGATATTGGCATCAATAGCGCAGGAGCGTGATTGAAGTTGAGCGGCGGCAAGTATCATGGTCGTGACATCATGAGCAAGAACGTGCGCGGGAACAACTCAAGAAGCGCCAAGCTAGGCATAAGGGGTGCGTAACCCCCGGTATGCAGCAACATGAATGCCATCTCCAGGTTGCCGCTACACAGTTTGTGTCGCTCGTCCGTGGAGGGCTTCGCGCCCTGCCAACATCGCTGAGCAGGGCTAGAGGACCGGTCGTCACAAGACGCAAGAGTCGTGCCGTTCCAAACAACGACGCCTCCCGCGGTTCGCACCAGTCTCTCTGCGAGTACGGGTGATGGCCCGCGGCGACAGTGGCCAATCGTGGCGAGCATACGCATGGCACGAATCAAATGTGTGACCAAGCTGACGACAGACAGACCAGCCACGCGCTAAACTCGTTCCCTTACGATCGCAGGGAAACCGTAGATGAGCACTGACGCACGCCCACAGTATTTTGGCCGTGATCTGGAGGCGATGTCGTTCGCCGACAATTACCATCGTTGGATCGTCGATGAGTTTGCGCCCTACCTTGGTCAGCACGTTGCCGAAGTCGGCGCGGGCACGGGTAATTTCTCCGCGTTGCTGCGCCCACACATCGACACGCTATCCGCGTATGAGCCCTCTGAAAACATGTTCCCGGCACTACGACAACGCTTTGCAAACGACGACGGCGTAACACCCATCAATGGCTTTTTTGGCGTCGAGAGCGCGGCATTGACCGATCACTTCGATGCGGTGATGTATGTCAACGTACTCGAGCACATCGAGGACGATCGCGCTGAGCTCGGCTATGTGATGCGCGCGCTCAAGCCAGGCGGCCACCTGTTGATATTCGTACCTGCATTGTCCTTCCTGTTCAGCAAGCTGGATGAACAAGTCGGTCACTTCAGGCGCTATCACAAGAGACCACTGACCGAGTTGGTTACCAGCGCGGGCTTTGAGGTCAACTCGGTTCGCTACTTCGATCTGGTTGGTGTATTGCCCTGGTACATCGCGTTTACGTTGATGGGGCGCTCGGTCAGCGGCGGCAGCGTATCAGCATATGACCGTATCGGCGTGCCCCTCACTCGCACCATCGAGCGGCTGGTTAACCCACCGTTCGGCAAGAACCTCATCCTGGTAGCGCGCAAACCCGATTGACGACGTTCTTTCTTTACACGTGGTCCCTGCGTCGATTTGATGCGCGTGACACCAATCTGAGATGATCAGCCAGTTCGCCGACGCACGCCGATTCACGGCAAAGGAAAACTGTATGGTCCCTCGCAAAACTCAAGCCGCCATTGCATTCGTGCTGGCACTGCTGACCGGTTGTCATACAGACGTGGTGGAGGAGTCGAATCCTGCAGCCCCTGAACTGATCCTGACGAACGCGCGGGTTTACACGATGAATTGGCGAGAACCAGGAACCGATGGCGCACTGAGTTCCGACGCACCGGTTGATCAAAGTGGATGGCAGCCAGACGCGTCAGCGATTGTCATCGATGACGGCAACATACGCTTTGTTGGCGCAGATGCAGACGCGCTCGAGTTCCAGGGTGAGGCTACGCGCGTCGTCGACCTCCGAGGCGCGACCGTTTTGCCCGGTTTAGTGGATTCGCACACGCATGTCTTTGGTCTCGGCGCCTTGCTCGATGAGGTCAATCTCATTGGCGTCGCCAGTGAAGAGGCAGCCGTCGCGCTGGTCATCGAACGCGCCAAGAGCACGCCTAAGGGTCAGTGGATCGTGGGCCGCGGTTGGGACGAAGGGGCATGGGCCAATGACTATCCCGACAAACTCTTGTTGAGCGAGGCAGTCCCGGACCACCCCGTCATGCTGGGTAGCCTGCACGGTTTCGCCGCGTGGGCAAACCAGGCGGCGCTGGATGCCGCGGGCATCACCGCGCAAACGCCAGTGCCAGTAGGTGGTGAGATGCAGCTCGGCGAGGACGGCAAGCCGAACGGTCTGTTTCTGAATCGTGGCGTCACCTTATTGCGCGATGCGGTGCCGGAAATCTCGGCTGAAGTCCTGACCAAGCACCTACTGCTTGGTCTGGAACAAATGGCAATGGATGGTTACACCTCTGTGCATGATGCCGGGCTCGACTCGGCGCAGATGGCGGTACTGGAGACGCTCGAAGCCGAGGGCAGATTGCGTATTCGGGTGAATGCCATGTTGTCGTTGCGGGATGAGCCGTTGATCGAAAGATGGCTCAGCAAAGGCCCGGACAAGGACGTAGGCAGTATGCTGACGACGCGAACGGTCAAGGCTTACTATGACGGCGCCTTGGGTTCACGCGGTGCAAGGCTGCTGGAAGACTACGCCGATCAGCCTGGGCACCGCGGCGTCAGCGGCGGTGATTACGGCTTTAATCAAGCGCTCAATGCACAAGCGATGCAAGCCGGCTTTCAAATTGCCATCCATGCCATTGGCGATGCGGGCAACCGGGAAGCCATTGATATCCTCGAAGCCGTTTTCCGTGAGCACCCCGAAACCCTGGCTAATCGGCACCGCATTGAGCATGCACAGGTTCTCGCTCCAGAAGACATGCCCCGTCTAGCACAACTGGGACTCATCGCATCAATGGAGCCACCGCATGCGATGGAAGACAAAGCCTGGGCTGAGGACCGCCTCGGCCCACAACGTATTCTCGGTGCTTACGCCTGGCGCACCTTGCGCGAGGCGGGTGCGAGGCTGACATTCAACTCGGACAACCCCGGATCGGACCACAGCATCTTCTACGGCCTGCACTCAGCCATCACGCGCCAGGATACTGATCGGCAACCCGAAGGCGGTTGGTATCCAGAGCAACGCATGTCAATCGACGAGGCCGTGCGCGCTTATACGTCATGGTCGGCATACGCCAGTTTCAAAGAGGATCACGTTGGCATTATTGAACCGGGCCGCTGGGCCGACTTGACCGTGATGGATATCGATCCGTTCAATCTGGCCAGCAATTCGCCGCAGGACATCTTGTCCGGGAACATTGTGATGACGGTCGTCGATGGCAACATCGTCTTTGAGCGTTGATGAAAGCGTTAGCGTAGGGCTCGGGACAGGCCTAAGCCTCAAGTCCGCGGCGGCAAACCTCTTGTGCGGCGACACTGCTCATCGGCGGCGAGTTCCTTGATTGCCTCCGGGGGAGGCGCTGGTCGTGTGGATTTCCCAGCACCGTCTCTCAAGAAGACATGCGTGTAGTGATATCGTCCGGCTAGTTGCTCGGCTTTCTGATGCAACCTGTCAGGCAGATCAGGTAACCCGCGCTCCGGGGGAAGCTCAGGGAAGAAATAGCTGGGCAGCAGCTGAATGGCTGCGATATTCATGAGCCCCCATTCTTCAGCGGTCAGCCCTTCCTCCGGTTCACCGAAAAATCTGACATGCAATGCCGGATAGCGGATAAACGTCTCGACAAGAACCTGTGATGCGAAGATCAACTCCTGCCCGACGGCACCTTGCAGATGCAATACCGCCTTCGTGAACAGTTCTTCGTCGACCTGCTCAAGAAAAGCGGGGTAGGAAGACTCGGTCGCCCCAGACCAAACGAATGATGTGCCGCCGTCTCGTGTAGCTTGCCAGAGTTTGTTCATCCCCAGCTGCAGACTAGCCTCTGGATCTCCCAACAGAGCAGCTCGTTGAAGATCATCATCATCCAGGCCTGCGTAAGGCCAATAGGTTTTCTTCTCCACATCGCCGAGGTCGCCGCGCCAGCTGTCGACCAGCGCTTGCAACGCAAGCCGCCTTGCATCGTCTAACAGCTCACAAGGTTCGACAGCCTTTTGTGTCGATGCGCGTGTTTGCGCCCTGTCTCGTGGCGCTATCAAACCCTGCTCATCCACAGTCATGGCTTTTCGGGTTGTGGTTTTAGCGTTCGTAACTCTTTCCGCGCCCTCTCGCCGAATGCCGTCCCGTGACGCCAGAAAGACTGCTAGCGATATCAAGAGTGCAAGCAATAACGATCCAACCGCGAGCCTAACTCGGCGAGTTGAGTTAACCATCCTAAACCCCAGTCGCGCACGAATGTGAGGTGCCTCTGGATACTAGCATTGTGCGGAAGATACCGATCGGGAACCAGGATCGCATTAACTCCAATGTCGTACCGGTCGGGCGGGAAACCAGAATACGACGGCTACAGCGATACCCGCACAAGGCCAAAGAAAAAGGCCAGCCCGTTGCCGGACTGGCCCTTTTTCTTTCGCGAGTAGCTGCGTGGCTTAGAAACGAATTTCTACGCCCATGCGAGCTTCCCACAGGCTGCGGTTCTCGAGGATCACATTCACTTCACGGTCAGTGAAGTTGTTGTAGACCAGTCGACCTTGCGCATCGACTTCGGCATCGACAACATCCAGCGAGAAGAACGATGCATCGTAGACCTTGCCCCAGTCCTTGTTCAGGAAGTTGCCGAGGTTGTAGATCTTCAGGAATGCCTGACCTGAGACGCCGTCGATGAACGTCGGGAGCTCCTGGTCAATACGCAGATCAATACGGTTGGTCCAACGTGCCGCCTGCGAGTTACGACCGACGAAACCGCCACGCGCCAGGCCCTCACGAGCGACGAACGCGTTGAACTCGTCAAGCTGGAAACCAGAGCCATAGACAACATTCGGGTCGTTCGGACCAGTCGGGACGTACAACAAATGACGACGGCTGCGATCACCCTCCAGGTCATTGGTGTCAAGCACGAAGGTCGTTGACTGTCCTTCCTGAGCAATAGCGTTCAGCGCAATACGCGTTTCCAACTCGCCGAAGAACTGCTGGCTATATAGAGCACGCAGGGTGAAGCGATGCGGAACAACGTAGTTTGATTGAGCCGGTGTAGGATTATTGATATCCAGCAATGCCGTATTGCCGAAGTTCGAGCTTGCCACTGACGAGGTCATTGGCGAGACGTCTTCGGCATCAGTGTAGGCATAACCGAGCAACAGATCCAGACCGAAATCAAACTCTTTACGCAATACCAAAGACACCGTCGTTGACTCTGGATCTTCGTCCGAGTTGGTCAACATGTAGTTGTCTTCGCCATTGGTGAAGTCGTAAATCGGCGTGCCCAGGGTGGTCTGACCAACAATGCTCTGCGACAGGTCAACATAGTAAGCCTGATCCTGACCGCGCGAGTACAGCCAATCGACGTCAGCCTGAATGCCCCACCATGGTGTCAGGTAGCTAGCACCGAGCGCCGCTTTCCACTCTGAAGGCTGCTCATAGTCTGGATCGATGATCACGAGTCCACTGTCTGACGCATTCGCCGGTGTGATCGCCGCGACCTCGTCGAACAATTCCAGAGGAACGTCGAAGCCAGGACGACCGCCGACCAGCGGTATGCTGCCGTCGAGGACAGAGCGCGCACCGTCGAAGTTTCGGAGCTGCAGCTGAACGTTGGTCAAACCATCGTTGCTCCACGCATTCGAGATCCAGACATTCGGGTTACCACCACTAAACAGGCCAACACCACCACGCAGCGTCAACTCATCGCTGAAGTTCCAGGTAACACCAATACGCGGCATGAGGATATCGACGCCATCAATGTTGCCATCATTGCGCAAACCGCCGTTGGCATCAGTGAACGTCTGGTTGAAGTTCGGACGATCATCAGAGCTGAACCAGTCGTAACGCAAGCCCGCTACGATGGTCATGTCCTGAGCATCCCAGAAGAACTCATCCTGAACATACAGACTGTTGATCGTGTTGCTGAAGTTTGCCGCAGCATCGTCGGGGTTGTTAGTACCACCACCACTACCGTAGTAGATTCGGCTCGGGCGACCCAGCTCGAACTTATCAATGCCGGACAAACCACAGTTCGGGTCAAGGAAGCGGCCTTGCGCTGTCAGCGTTGAGCAAGATGCGTCATTACCGACAGAGTCATCAAAATAGTCGTACTCACCACCGCGAGAGTGCTGAACGAACTGGTTGAAGATGGTCAGCTCTTCGCTTTCAAAACCGAAGGTCAATACGTGGTTGCCAACGAGATACTGGGCAACCAGCTTGTAGAACTCTGATTCGGTGTTCAGCGCGTTCGCCTGGCGAGAGTCATCAGCGCCGAGGTAGACGGTATTGCCGTTAACCTCGATCTGGTGGTCACCAAAATCAGGATCACCGACCGTTACCTGCGAGTCGTCCATCGTGTTATTGCTATAGAAGAACTCGGTCGAGAACGCATCGGTCCAGTTTGATGCCAACTTGAAGGTCAAGGTCTCGGACTCTGAACCTTTCACGTAAAAGTGATTAGCGAATTCGAATTCAAACGGGTCGCCATCTGAGTCGCGATCCTGGAAACCATCGAAGTAGTTATAGATCAACGCAGCGTTGTGGTTGTCGCTGATGTTCAGATCAAGGCGCAGCAAGTATTTCTCTGCTTCTTGAACACCATCGCTTGGCTGGCCACCCGTATCATAGTTGTAGACGCTCGTGGCGAGGTCATTGATGCGGTTGTAGTCCGCCTCGCTCAGCCACTCACGCTCAATACCAACGCCAGAACCGGCGAAACCACGGGCCAGGAAGCGCGGACGTTCTTCGTCTTCATATGCTGCGAAGAAGAACAGACGATCTTTGAGAATCGGGCCGCCAATCGTGAATCCCTTGCGGGTTTCGTCAAATGGTGGGGTACTGAGGTCATCGGGAAGACCACCCAGCGAATCACCGCGCAAATTGTCGTTCGTGAACTCGTAGAAGATGTTGCCGTCGAATTCGTTGCTGCCGGTCTTGGTCACCGCGTTGATGTTACAAGCCGAGAAACCACCGTAGGTGACATCGAACGGAGCCAGCTCAACGGCGATCTGCTCAAGGGCGTCAAACGGGAACGGCTGGCCAACAGCGGTGGAGTATCCGTTTGAGTTCAAACCGAAGCGGTCGTTCTGGCTGACACCGTCGAGGGTGACGCTGTTGAAACGCGGGTTCTTGCCGACGCAGTTGACTTCAAAGCCATCGTCTTCGTTGTCAATGTTCAAACGAGGATCAACGCCGTAGACGTCCACAATGTCGCGGTTGAAGGCAACGGTGCGCTCCAGCTCGAAGCTGTCAAACGTGGCCGCTGGGCCCGCCGCAACTTCGATGCCGGCAGATGCCTGGCCGAGTACCACGATCTCTTCCATCGCAGCTGCTTGCTCACCGAGGTCAATCGTCAGGTTGAAGATGTCGCCGAGCGAAATGGATGGGACTGAGACGTCGCGTTGACCCACGACGGAAACCGTGTAGGGCCCACCAACAGCCAGGCGTGTCGCGAAGAACGCACCTGCCGAGTTGGTCGAGAAGGTGCGCTTAACGCCTGTGCGCTCGTCGGTAACGATGATCGTGGCACCCGCCAGTGGTGCACCCGACGTGTCGATAACCTTACCGCGGATCGCGGCGGTCGTTTCCTGAGCTTGCAATACCGTCGGGGTCGCCATTAAAGCGGCAGCCACCGAAGTTGCGAGCAGGCCTGAGTTGCGCAGGCGCAAGACAAAGCTCTTCATTGTGTTTCCTCGAATCAGATGAGTAACGAAATGGGCGACCGGATTGCTCTCCACATCCCGTATAGCCCCAAACTACAGTTATTCTTGTTACAAAAAGCCGAATAGTTGTGATGCAAAAGCAACACCTCCATGTCGGGCTGTTTGGTGGAGTGCAGATTGTATTGTCGCTAGTTGTCACTTTTGTGACAAGTATCACGATATTTTTTCGTGTCACTTCCTAACGATTTGCAACAAAAACGAGAGCTTGCGTGGCATCGGGCCAGAATCATCTGCAACAGCTTGCGATTAATTGCGCAAGCTGTTGCGTGCGCGCGACGGTTTCGGGAGGGATTAGAGTAGGTAATGGTCCAGCAGCAACGCCGCGAACAGGAACATCAAATAGTTTATTGAATAAACGAACATCGGCATCGCGTGCTCATCGTCTTCTTCGTTGTATAGCGAGACAGCATGCTTCATGAAGATCGCGCCCAGCACCAACGCACAGGCCAGGTACAACAGGCCACTCAATCCAGACAACCAGGGCAGGACGGTAACCACCACCAGCAATAGACTGTAGAGCAACACCGACAGCTTGGTGTAGGGCACACCGTGGGTGACCGGCAGCATTGGCGTGCCTACTTTTGCGTATTCGTCGCGTCTTGCGATCGCCAGGGCCCAGAAGTGCGGCGGGGTCCATACGAATATGATCAGAAACAGCAGCAGTGCATCGCCGTGCACCTCACCGGTAACGGCAGTCCAACCAAGAACGGGCGGTGCCGCGCCGGCAGCGCCGCCAATCACAATGTTCTGCGGCGTTGCGGGCTTGAGATAGACGGTGTAGACAATCGCATAGCCAATCAGCGAGGCGAACGTCAGCACCGCCGTCAATGGATTGACGAGCATCCACAGCACCAGCATTGATGC
>JBCCCC010000133.1:0-9138 GCA_039033695.1 Pseudomonadota bacterium
AGCGGACTTGTCGTTGCGACTTGCGGAGTGCTCACCTCCCAGGTCGCTGGCGTTGGCCGCTCGAGGTCGGCCGGTCCCGCGCGGAACGTGAATTCGATATCTTCACCAAGCTGGCATCCGCTGGCATCAGCCATAGTGCCAGGTACAACGAGGGTATAGCGCTGGCCTGCCACGAGTACGCGCCCGAGCGCATTGTGTGCCGCAAGCCCAGTCTTGACGCGGCCAGGATCCAATAGAACGGTTAGTCGAGTGCGATCCGATGACCAGAGTTCATACCGCGTCGGCAGAAACGCTTGTGCAATCTCCTCGCCATTGACGTCCAATAGCTTGAGGTCCGCTGTCGACACACGCGGCCCCATCCTTCGCGGGAAGTAAAGATACAACCGCAGCAGGTTCTCGGGCAGTTGGGCAGCGCTAGGGTACAGCTCAACGTTGGTGGGCGCAGTGGGTTGAACACACGCCGACACACCGTCGACCATGCCCGGCACGGCCGCAATCGCAATCCACAGCCAACGCCACATCGCCCTCCCCCTAACGTGCCTGATCCGGGAATCCCTCGTCCGCCTTTAACATGTTCTGAAACATCCGTGTGCCCTGCGCAAACTGATCGTCCGCGTACTCATAGTCGGGGAAATTGTACTCGCTGATGAAGTCGCTGAGCCGGAAGAAAGCACCCTTGCGGAACGAGAGCATTTCCATCGCACCGCTATCGAGATTGCGCCGCAAGGTGAGGAGGAACTGAGTGTCTTGATCGGCGGCCTGGACGACACCGGCCATTGGCAATGTCGTAGTCTGGACGCCAGCGGTAGCGCCAAGGTAGGGCACAGGCGCGGAAAGCCCGTCACCCCCTGCCGCCTCGGTTAGCGCATCGAACGTAATCAAGTCAGCAGCCATCTCGCGGTTGACGACCAGCACATAACTGCCAACTTCGCCCTGCATGTCCGCCGCTGAAAACGCGATGACCTCAAGCGGCGTGTTGCCATAGCCGAGTTCGGCAATGGTTTTGCCGGTGACCTGGGTATCGTCGACCAGCGCCTTGACCGGAATGGTAACCAAAGGCGTGCACGTGTAGGCCGCGATGACCGTCGGCACGCCCTCCAGATCAACAACCGTCATCGCACGTATCGGCGCACGAGTCTCATTCTGTGCATGCGCTGCGTGATACATCTCAATGCTTGATGCGCTGGCTGAGTCTGCAAACGGAAACGGCACTCGCCGCAGCGTCGAGGCGAACTCACCGGTTGAAATACCAGACACAAACAGCTCGCCATTCACATAGTCAAGATCGGTAATCGTCAGTGTCGGTGCCGGGATGTCTCGCCAAAAGGTAACGCGTTCGTCAGCCTTTTCTTCCAAGGCGAACGCACTCGCCTTGAGCTTCGATAGGTCAAGCTCGCTGACGGCGCCATCGCGGGTGATAGATACGATAGCCGACTTTGATTTGCCGTCGAGACTGAATGAAACCGACACATACGCATCGCGAGTCACCGGATGCACCGTCAAGTCATTATAAACGATACTGCCAGCATCAGCGGCCAGCGCACCAACAAGCAGGCGATCAATGTCTCGCAGGTTGTAAGCCGTATCGGTCTTGCGGGCACGACCAGTGTTAGGTAAGTCGTAGGCGTACAGCATGCCTGCGGATGAATCACCCACGAACAGCGTATCGTCCAACCCGAACTCGATGACGCTCGCGGTAACTTTTCCGTCAGCGTCGGCGGCACCAGCAGCCAGTATCAAATAGAGCAGCACGTATTGCCGTTTGAACAAGGACATGACGGTCTCCTTCGAAGAACCTGAGTCTGTTTCGATGCTCGATCCTAACGTGCAGAATCAAAGGCTAACAATGCAGATTGGCGCACATGACGTGTGCGTTTTAGCACCTACACGTGATCAGCCGCTTTGCGTAGTCTCAAGCGCGATACTGGTCAGTAGCCGGGACAATGCTCAAAGCGACTATTCCTGCGACTTGCCCGGCATACCCACCCCCCCGATTGATCAGCATTGGAGGCGCAGGAATGGACATACGATACGGTTTGGTTGTCGCGCTAGCAGGTTTGTCGTTGTCAGCTAGCGCAGCGAGTGATGGCATACGCACGGCAGTTGCACAAGATCAAGGTGACGCGCAGCCATACTACGATAGGCACCTTATCGACGTTAGCAACCTGCGCGACTTGTACGAAGGGATGATGATCGGCGACATGATGATTCATGCCGACGCGATGTTTGATGCGAAAACCAAATGGAAGATGACGCTGTACCAGATGATACGTGCCAATAGCGGCCACCATCAGGCGCGCAGTGCATTTCAATTGTCCCACCTTGGTGTGCCGCTCGATGAGATCTATGCGTTGTGGTCGGACGATTACATTGAGGGCATCAGGGACGATCGCGTAGCAGCAGCTTTTCGCTTCATTGACGCTGTTTCGACACTACCGGCCAGCGTGGATGCCGATACGCATGCCATGCTGCGCAACCACTACACGGATCGCCAGATCGCTGAACTCATGGAAATGGCAGCGTTCAATGTGGCGAATGCGGTCATGGATAACGTCCTACCCATTCCCACCGATGCTAAGACGGTAGCTTGGGCCAACGAGAACCTCGTCCCGGTGGGTTGGGGCATCGGCGACAACAAGAGCAGCAGTTCATCTGAGCAACGCGCCGCGCTATTCGCCGGCGACATCATGGACGAGGCCTATCAGGAGATTCTGGCCAGTTGGAATCGCGCTGACTTGACGGCGCCGGCGGCAGACCTTGCCAGCGACTGGCTAAATACCGTCACCGGCTATGAGATTTCACAGATCATCATGGACAGCGACAAGGATGGCGTCGAGGATCCATTCGATCATTTTCCGATCGATCCAGACCGCTGGGCGCGACCGGGCATTCAAGATGAAAACATGCCATCAACTGCCAGCGTATTCCCTGCCGCTGCATTCGATACGAACTACTACGTTGCGCCACCCAGACCACAAGCCCGTCATGCGTTCAGTGATCGTATCCGCTTCGATACCGAGTGGACACGCCAGAACGCCATGGGCACGTCGCGCATCGAGAACTACTTCGCCGCGGGAGATCGAGCACTACCGATGAAATTCATGTGGCAGGTCTTTGTCGTCTATCAGCTTTCGTCTGGCTGCGTTCACTGCCAGGTGCATGGCACCCGCTGGCTTTACGAATACCTCCAAGGCGAGAGCGAGACAGGCATTGTTTCGGCGCATGAGCTTCAACAAATCTATGATCTGTTTGATTTCGAACGCGCCGACAGATTTACGCCCGCCGAGCGCGCGGCGCTAAGGTTTGCGCGAGATGCCGGGCCGTTACCGGCGCGCGTCACCGCAGCGCATATCGAGGAGCTGCGTCGCTATTACGCTAACCGGGAGATCCAGGAACTGATGATGATCATCGCGGCTGGCAGCCGGCTCTCGGCCGGCCAGCAAGCAAATGTCACGGTCACAGACCGCACTAGCATGGCATGGGCACTTCGCTACTTGCCGCAAGTCGGTTGGCGCCCCGGTGGACACCTTGGGCTGCCACAGGAGCAACGACGCCTGTTTATGTCGGAAATCGAGATGGTCGTAGTATCGACAATGATGTCAGGCGCGCCGCTTGATTTCGCGACTGAGTGGGTCGGCTTGCCGGTGCCTCTGTTTGTCGACGCCGATGGTGATGGCGTTGAGGATGCATTCGACGGCTATCCAAATGATCCCAGTCGTTGGGAGGATACTGACCGAGATGGCATTGAAGATGCGCGCGACAACGACATCGACGGTGATGGCCTCACTAATCGACAAGAACAGCGCATCGGCAGCTTCCCGTACAAAGCTGACTCGGATGCAGACGGCGTTTCCGACCTTGCTGAACGCGATGCGGGCACCGATCCGATAGATCCACACGACTTCTAGGCGAAGCGACGTCATGACCGAACTAATAATGCCGACCAAGAGGGAGTTTGGCTGGGACCTCAAACCGACCTCATCTTCCCATTTCGATATTCACAAGAGCGCCAATGGTCAATTTTGTGTCGTATTGAACCATGCCCTGTTGCGCGGCATCTCTGCGCATATGATTCATTGGTGGTTCATGCATTTCGCACAGATCAAAGTCAGACTGCGCGACGTACCGGGATATGAGGGTCAGCGAGTCCCTGCATACCTGCTCTGGCACCCTGTCGATCACCTGAGCGCGGAACTCAGCGGCAAGCTTGGTCCGGACTTCACGGCCCAGCCGGGTTGTTCAATCCATATTCGAGAAGCGATGCAATACGATCGTTATCGCTGGAAATACCCGGTGGACAGCAGTTTAAGGATATTCTACGTCGGGCCTGATGGTTGGGCGATGGGCAAAGCCCTGCCAATTCTCGGGCCAGTGATGATGCTGCGCATCCATTTCAAGGATGTGCATGAGCACGGGCGAGTCGTTGGCGTTCACTATCACTATGAGGTTGTCATCGGCGCGAGTGGCGACAACCCGCTTGCCCGATTCGTCAATCGTCGTCTGACCGCTGAGTTCGGGCCCGAGTTCTTCGCGGCATGGCAACGACACAATGTCATCGAGGTCGGTACGTTCGAGCGCTTCCTTGCGCCGCTATTTGCCCAAAGAGACAGCCTTGGCTCTCTCGAGTATGCGCCTGACATGGCTCCCGACATCGATACCTCCAAGCCGCAACAGGGGTTTGACCGCGGGCTCTTCGACCGTCGTTTGCAAGCGTATGCCGAAAGCGACGCACGCTTTTCAACTCAGGCTTTTGACCAGCCGACTTTCCTGTAGCGCGCACTTGTCCAGGCCGGCGGTACGCCATGCGACGCTACAGCTAAACGGCTCAAGTAGCATGATCAGAGCGCATTCGCACCTGAAGCCAGGCCGGTTGGCGCGTATACTAGCGCTCAAGCTGACAAACGCGGACCGATGCCATGCAAGCAACTCAACTGGAAGTAAACAAAACCGACCTCGAGGACTTTCGCGTTACGACGCACTCTGTGGGTGAGCTGGATGACGGTGATGTACTGGTCGCCATCGACAAATTCTCGCTGACGGCGAACAACATTACCTACGGTGTTGTCGGCGAACGCATTGGTTATTGGCAATTCTTCCCGTGCGAGGATGGCTACGGCATCATTCCTGTGTGGGGATTCGCCGACGTGGTGGCGTCAAAACACGATGAGATCGCGGTCGGTGAGCGATTCTATGGCTACTGGCCGATGGGGACGCATGTCGTCCTGAAGCCGACCAAGGTATCGGCCAACCGGTTGTTCGACGGTGCCGAGCATCGCGCCGCCTTGCCACCTGTCTACAATGCTTATGCCCGCTGCTCGCATGAAGCGCATTATGACGCTGCGATGGACGACGCGCGCATGTTGCTGTTCCCGTTGTATGCCACATCGTATTGTCTGTACGACTATCTTGTGGACAACGATTGGTTCGGCGCAAAGCAGGTCATCATTCCAAGCGCATCATCGAAGACAGCCATTGGCCTGGCCTATGCACTGGCTGATGACAAGGCATCACCACCATCGGTCGGCCTCACCTCCGCTGGCAACCTGGACAAAGTCAAAGCGCTTGGCCTGTATGACTCGACGGCCACGTATGACGATATCGGGGCGATCGATACCAGTATCGACAGCGTGATTGTCGACATGTCAGGCAATGGCAAAGTCCTCGCAGCGTTGCATATCGCACTCGGTGATCACATGCGTTTTACGTCCAATGTTGGCCTGACCCACTTTGACGACAACCAGATGGGCGAAGGCTTTATTCGAGAACGCAGCGAAATGTTCTTTGCGCCTGGCCACATGCAAAAGCGCGCCAAGGACTGGGGACCGGGCGAATTCGAAAAACGCGCGTTCGCGTTTTGGCACGGTGCAGCGACGCGCAGCGCCGACTGGCTGACCTACGAGCCAGTCACCGGCATGTCGGCGCTGAGCGATGCGTATGTCAAGACGCTGGCGGGCAAGGTATCGCCCGATACTGGCCTGATCATCGCACCAGCGGGTTAGCCGCCGACGTAGTTCGCGTCGACGGTTACCGGGAAATTCACAGAGCGCGCGATGAAACACATGTGGTGCGCTTTGGCATGCAAGGTGTCCGCCTTTTCCGCCTGCGCGGCGTCGGCCAGTGTGACCGTTGGCTTCAGCGTTACTGACGTGAATTCTCCACTACCATCAGATTCCGCGTTTAATCGCCCATCAGGGTTGTCGACATAGTCAGTGACGACGATTTTGGCCATTGCACACAAATGCAAAAACCATAGCTTGTGGCAACCGGACAGCGCCGCAACTAACAGCTCCTCGGGATTCCAGCGCGTGGCATCGCCAAGGTAGTTAGGGTCTGCTGAACCTGCGATGACCGGCTTACCGTCGGCGGTGACATCAAAGTTCCGCGCGTAGGATTTGTAGGTTTTCGTGCCCTCACCGGTATTGCCGGTCCAGCTGAGCGTCAATGTGTATTTGTGTTCGTGTGCCATGATGCGTCCTTAGTATTCTGCGACAATCTTGCCGAACTGCTGCCCGGACAACTGATATTCAAACGCCTCGCCAAGCTGATCGAGCGCAAAACTGCGGTCGATCAGAGGTTTAATGCCCGTGGAATCGATGGCGCGCACCATATCCCGCTGCATGGCATGACTGCCAACGGCAATGCCGGTCATACGGACCTGCTTGAAGAAATACTTGGGGAAGACGATTTCGCCCGTGCGCCCGCCAAGAATACCGATCAGAATTATGCTGCCACCAATCGCGACGGCCTCGGTCGATTGCTTGATCGTTGCACCGCCACCGACGTCGAGCACGTGATCCACGCCACCACCCGACAATTTGGCCACAGTACGACCCCACTTTTCGTCTTCCTTATAATTGATGACATGGTCAGCGCCAAGCGACTTCAACCGCGCCAGCTTGTCGTCCGACGACGATGTCGCAAACACCGTGGCTCCCGCAGCCTTGGCAAATTGCAAACCGAACATTGACATGCCGCCGGTACCCTCGATCAGCACCGAATCACCAGCCTTCAGTCCGCCCTCAACAATCAACCCACGCCAGGCGGTCAATGCGGCGCACGGCAACGTCGCGGCTTCGGCGTAGCTGTAGCCCTCAGGGATCGGCGTCAACGTCGAGGCGGCAACGCAGGATGACTCGATCGCGAAGCCATCGACGGTCTCGCCGGCAACGGCCGGCAGATTCTGCATGCTCGGGGCGCCCTCGCGCCACAACGGGAAGAAAGTCGACATCACTTTATCGCCGACACGCCAGTCCAGCACGCCCTCGCCGACCGCAGTGACCTCGCCCGCACCATCTGACATCGGTATCCGGCCATCCGGCACCGAGATCAATCCGGCTGCCACCATGTAGTCATGGAAGTTCAACGACGTGGCGTGCCAGCGAACCTGTACTTCGCCAGCATCCGGGTCGGCAACCTCGACAGTATCCAGGGACAGGTTGTCCAGCCCACCAGGCTGTTTAACAGTGACCGCTCGCATAAACCTTCCTCATCCGTTCAGGGGTCGACAAGCATACCGCAACGCGCCGACCTTGGAGTACGATAGCTCGCATGAGGTCAGTTCTGCACACGACCGACGAGGTCATCATTGCCGGCGCAGGTATCGGCGGGCTGTGCACGGCACTGTGCCTCGCAAAGGCTGGGATCGCTGTTCGCGTACTCGAGCAGGCAAGCGAGATCAGTGAGGTGGGCGCTGGCATACAATTGAGCCCAAACGCCTGCCACGTGCTTGCAGCACTCGGGCTGATGCCAGCGTTGCAAGCCGTCGCTGTTCAGCCGGAGGCGTTGCAGATGCGCTATGGCCAAACCGGCAAATTGATTTTCTCGATTCCTGCCGGCGATGAAGCAGTTGCTCGCTGGGGAGCGCCTTATCTGCATATCCATCGTACAGACCTTATCCGCGTGTTGGTCAACGCTCTCGAACAGGCTGCACCTAACGCCATCGCCACCAATACGACGGTCATTGGTTATCGGCATGCAGCAAACGGCGTCACCGTGCAAACCGAGCATGGCGCTGACATCGATGCGGCGCTATTGGTCGGCGCAGATGGCATTCGCTCGGTCATCCGGCGCCAGATGCTCAACAGCGCGCCGCCGCGCTACACCGGCAACTGCGCCTGGCGCATGATGATCGAGGCCGATGCGTTGACCGGGCACACGCTACCGCATTCGGCCTGCGTCTGGGTCGGCGACAAGCGCCATGCGGTGACCTACCGGGTGCGCGGTGGTGACCTGGTCAACCTGGTCGCGGTTGTGGAACAGCGCGAGTGGGACCAGGAATCATGGACCTCGAAAGGCAGCCGCGACGAGGCGCTGGCCGATTTCTCGGGGTGGCATCCGATCATCACTACGATCATTAGCGAAGCCAAAGCGCACTACCAATGGGCATTATTTGATCGCCCGGCCTTGAACCAATGGCACGATACGCGCGCCGTTCTATTGGGAGATGCCTGCCACCCCATGCTGCCGTTTCTCGCGCAAGGCGCAGCCATGGCGATCGAAGACGCATGGGTGCTAGCAGCATCGCTGACGGCCAATGCGGAGGTCGCCCAGGCACTGGGTGCCTATCAGGCTGCCCGCCTGCTGCGCACGACCCAAGTGCAACACGGCGCTCGCGCCAACCAGCGTACTTTCCACTATGGCGGCGTACTCAGCCAGGCGCTAGTCTACGGCGGCATGCGCGCAGCAAGCACTATCGTGCCTGGCTTCATCAACAGTCGACAGGACTGGATATATGCAACAGATGTGACTGAGCAGTACCCACTGCGTATCCGGTGAACCGGTGTCGCAGTCGCCGAACCGGCAACGCAGCTGCAAAGACCATCACTCAGTCGAAAATGGGATGACATGTCGCCGCAACCTGAAAGCAATTCGGTTAAATCTACGTCGTACTCGAACGCGATTAACGATAATCTTTGGCTGGATGGCAATCGCCGTCGAAGACTCAGGCGAGCACCAGACATACCAATGAAAATCGAGAGAATCTCAGACAGGCTATCCGTGAGCCCGCAAATCCAGGTCTCTGACGTCAGCCATCTAAGCAAGCTTGGCTTTGCGGCAATCATCAACAATCGACCGGACGGCGAAAGCGATGATCAACCCACGAGTGCGGAGCTCGCGCAAGAAGCGCATCGTCACGGC
>JBCCCC010000134.1:0-8950 GCA_039033695.1 Pseudomonadota bacterium
GGCGACCACACGCACCGGCGCAACCGTGACGGCCTCAAGATTCTCTAGCGTCGCAACATCAACTGGTCGCGACAGATCGTATTCGAAGCGATTGGTGCGTCGTTCCAGCGCCGTTACAAACAACGGGTCGGGCTTGACCGTTGTATCCTCCACCAGCTCAACGTTGGCAATGGGCCTGTCGTCCAATAGCGGCTCTGGCTCACCGTCCGGGAAGTAGGTGATGTCGGCGCGTAAGCCAGACTCGGCCGCGGCTTGTGCGCACAGCTCCAGAAAACAGCCAAAGCCAATGGTGATCTGACGATGGGGCGGGTCGGTGTGCGGCAACGTGCGATCAAGATCGCAATACACAGCAAAGCTGTTGCTGGCCCCAAGCTGGATACGCCACGGCTGCATGTTGTGTGGATTGGGTGCAAGGATAGCGTAAGCCAACACATCGAGCCGCGGGTCACCGAAGCCGGACGACGCGCGTGCCCATGGCTCGCGCGCGCGCGTGGCGGGTTTGGTGGTCGTCCACCAGCCGGCCCCAAGGCCAGCAATAACGGCGGATGCGGCGCCGGTCGTTAACACCACACGTCTGCTTACCATGATGTATGCCTCCAGTCTCAACCGAGCCAATGGTCACACTGATTCGTGAGTAATGCTATGTCGAGAATTACCTACTCGACCTGCGTTTGCATAGGGAGAGACACCAGCAATGTATCGCGTCGTGATTGATTCGACCTGCAATTGTCATGGCAATGCGAGCACTGCGTGATAACTGCGTGATATTTGCCCACTAGCCTGATCTGGCACTTAGCGCTGGCCTTGCGATGTTGCCAGGCAAGCCATTCCAATCGATTTAGGAGCCAGATCATGAACCGAACTTCTCGCTACCGTCAGGCATTCGCAGTTGCTGCGCTGGCGCTATTTACGTCTACCGGCGCTGCCGCTTCAGGCAAACACGGCATTACGTATGAAATTACGATCAGTAACATCACGGCGGGACAGCCGTTTACGCCACCGGTTATTGCAGTGCACAACCGCCGTGCCGAAGTGTTCAGTGTAGGTGACCCGGCGAGCGAAGGCGTGCGCCAGATTGCCGAGAACGGCAACAACGCGCCGCTCGTCTCCGCGCTATCAAGTAACCCCGACGTACGACAAGTGATCGAGGGTACGGCGCCGATCGTGCCACCGTCGAACCCCGGCGGCACGGGTTTCGATAGCCAGGCCACCTTCACGATTACTGTGGATCGCAGGGCGCGCTTCCTGTCGCTGGTCAGCATGCTGATTTGCACCAACGATGGATTCACCGGCGTCAACGCTGTGCGATTGCCACGTTATAAGACCACTGTGTATGCGCGTGGTTATGAGACGCGTACCGAAACGAACACCGAAGACTTCGCAGACATCGTGCCACCGTGCCAGGGTCTGATTGGTGTGTCATCGGATGATGCAGGTACGGGAGCCAGCAATCCGACGCTTGCCGAGAACGGCGTGGTTATCCCGCATGCTGGTGTGGTTGGCGACAACGACCTTGATCCTCGTGTTCACGATTGGGCGGACCCGGTCGCGAAGATCGAAATCAAGCGTGTTTATTAGAAGCACCAAGCCGAAGAGCAGTGTGCAGGCAGCGTGGCCCGAGCGGCCGCGCTGCCTGCCACATATCCGCCTTGCTGCTTCGTCTGCCCGTTGTGCAAATCGCGACTCGGCTGTGATAACCGGGCTCGATATCGGGTCTACGCCAAGGTCAATCGTCCAATGTCGGTGAACCACATGCCCCACAAGATTCTGGTGATCGAAGACGAACGCGATATCGCTGATTTGATTGCCTTGCACCTGCGCGATCGTGATTATGATGTGTCGCTGGCCGATGATGGTGTGCGCGGCGCCCAACTGGCCGGCAGCCAGCCGTGGGACTTGATCATGCTCGACCTGCGATTGCCCGGTAAAGACGGCCTGGATATCTGCCGCGAGATTCGCGCCACACGGCCTTACCAACCCATACTGATGTTGACGTCAAAGTCGACAGAACTGGACCGCGTATTGGGCCTGGAGCTGGGCGCGGATGACTATGTCACTAAGCCGTTCAGTGTGCTGGAGCTGATGGCGCGTGTGAAGGCGCTGCTGCGTCGCTCGCAACAGTCAGCGCAACCTGAAGCCGAAGAGCAACCGATGCGCGTGGGCGGGCTGCAGATCAACCCGGCCGCGCGTACCGCCACGGTTAATGGTCAGCCAGTGGAGCTCACCGCACGTGAGTTTGATTTGCTGCTGCATTTCTCGCGCCATCCGGGCCGCGTCTACCGCCGCTCTGAGCTGCTCGATAGTGTCTGGGGCTACGGCCACGATGGCTACGAGCACACAGTGAACTCGCATATCAACCGGCTGCGCGCCAAGATCGAACGCAACTCCGACAAGCCCGAGTACATCGTGACGGTGTGGGGCGTGGGTTACAAGCTGGACCAGCCAGCGCAGAGCCAGATCGCATGACACGGCTGCATCAGAAGCTCACGCTGGCATTGCTTGCCATTCTGATCGTGCTCGGTGCCGGGTTTTACTTGATCGATCGCGCCAACATCCGCATGTATTATGAAGACCTGACGCAGCGCCTCAACGCGCCGTTAGCCATGTACATTGCCAACGACAAACCGCTGTTGGCCGACGGCGAGGTCGTCACCGAAACGTTGTCCGAACTCGCCAACCGTGCAATGACCATCAATCCCACAGCAGAAATCTACCTGCTGGATAACGATGGCAAAATCCTTGGCCACTTGATGGACCCGGCAGCTGTCGTCGCAACACATGTGGATCTGGGCCCTATTCGCAGTCTGCTGACAGAGGATCAACCGTTACCGATTCACGGTAGCGACCCCCGCCGGCCCGATGCCAGCAAAGTGTTCTCGGCCTCGCCGGTCATGAACGGCGATAGCCAGGTGGGCTACCTGTATGTGCTGCTGGGCGGCAACGAGTACGAAGCCATGGCGGCCGAAGCGGCAGATGGCTATGCGCAGCGTATGTTCGCGATGTCGATCGCCGTGCTCATTGCCTGTGCGTTTGCAGCGGGTGCGTTGGTCGTCGTGTTCTTGACGCGCCGACTGCGCCGGCTAACTGAGGAGTTGGATGCTTACACGGCCAGCGGCTGCAACGATGCATCACTGTTACAACCGCCAGGCTCAGCGACCGACGAGATCACCGCGTTGCGTCAATCTTGCCGACAAATGGCGGGCACCATCGAGCAGCAAATCGATAGCTTGAAAGAGACCGACCGTTTGCGACGCGAGTTGGTGACCAATGTCTCGCACGACCTGCGAACGCCGCTGGCCTCCATGCAAGGTTACATCGAAACGTTGCTGATCAAGGACGCAGGGCTTGATGCCACGACCCGCCGGCAGTACCTGGAAATTGCCCGCCGCCATGCAGACCGACTGAACACGCTGGTGCAGGACTTGTTCGAACTTGCCAAGCTGGACGCCAACAGTGTGACCCCAAGCTTCGAGCGTTTTGATCTTGCCGAGCTTGTGCACGATGTAATCCAGGAATTCCAGCTGGATGCCGAGAACAGCAACATTACGTTGTCTGCCGTCGAGCCCGCCAGCAGTGTGCCCGTGGTCGCTGATATAGGCCTGATCCAGCGTGTGCTGGAAAACCTGGTAGCAAATGCGCTCAAGTTCACGCCCGCCGGTGGCAACGTGACGATTGCCATTGAACGGCATGCAGAACGCGTTGGCGTGAGTATTGCCGATACAGGCCACGGTATCCGCGAAGAGGACCTGCCACGAATCTTCGATCGCTTTTATCGCGCAGAGCACGGCGAGGAGTCTCTAGCCGATTCGACCGGACTTGGGTTGGCGATCGCCAAGCGCATTCTCGAGTTGCATGACAGCCGTATCGAGGTGACCAGTGAACTTGCTGCTGGTACGCGATTTGAGTTTGATCTGGCGGTGCCGATGGCGGCTTGACGATCCTCGCCATTGCGTTTTGCCATCATCGTGCGTGATCTGAATTGAGGATCCTGATCGCTCTTCGAACATGAGATGGGCGCGGCAAGCGCCTAGAATGCTATATCGGAAATACCGATGAAACATAACTCTGTAACGGCAAATAGTCGAGATTGTTCCTGCTAGACTTCGGGCTGAAAAACAATAACCGGCATCGGATGCCCCCGTACGCCGCAAACCCCGAAAAGGACTATCTATGCATCGCCTTGTCTGCATGCGAATTCTCCCAGTCGCGTTGGCTTCGTTTCTCCTTGTAGCTTGCGGCGGCGGTGGTGGAGGTGCGACTAATGCACGCCCAGTAGCGAATGCCGGCCCGGATCAATCGGTCGATGAGCAAGTTACAGTCACTCTAGATGGTACTGCTAGTAGTGATGCCGAAGGCGGGATCTCCTACTCCTGGGCGCAGACTGCGGGCACTTCGGTTGTGCTGAATGGCGCAGGGACGGCGCGAGCGGCTTTCGAGTCGCCACTGCTGCTGGCCGACGAAATACTCTCTTTTCGGTTGACTGTTACAGATACTGCTGGTGCTACGGCCAGCGATACTGTGGCGATAACTGTCATCCACGAGAATCTGTTGCCTTCAGCCGATGCGGGGTCAGATCAGGTCGTGCTTGCTGGTTCTACAGTGACGCTCGACGGTACCGCGAGTAGTGACCCGGAAGGGCAATTGTCATTTAACTGGATGCAGGTATCCGGCATGTCCGTCAGCCTCTCGGATAATGCAATCGCGACGCCAGACTTTTCGTTGCCGATATCGGCCAACGACTACGACCTGGAATTCGAGCTAACCGTTACGGATGGTGAGAACGTAACCGCGACGGATAGTGTGCTCGTCAGTGCTGGCGGTGTGAATACGGGTGTCGTACGGGTAGGAACACTGGCTGATGCTACCGTAGAGTTTTTTGATGCTGCGGCGCTGGAGAGCGGACCAGTCTATTCAGTGCAGACTGCGAATGACACGGCAGCGGTACCCGGAATGATCACAGTACCCACTACGAATCGCGTTGTCGCATCACCCTTTGCGGAAGATCAATGGTATCTAGCGAAGGTGACTGGCGGTGTGGCCATCGACATCAATGGGGACGGTATTGTGGGCGGTGGTCAGACGCCGTTGCTCGGTGATGTCTACGCTTTGCTAACGGGCGACCAGATCGTTGATTCGGACTTTCGCATTACGCAATTGACGGACTTGAGCTTCAGGCGTGCTTCAAACCGCATTGTTGCGGCTGCTGAGTCTGCCGCAATTGAGGCAAGTCTCGACCAAACGGCACGGATGCATTTAGCGAACGATCAAGACGGTAATGGGATCATAGATGGGGGCGATATCAGCATATGGGATCCTGTTTCCCAGCCTGGCCAGCTTCGCTTTCCAGAAAGGGTAGAAGCGCTGAAGACTCTATTGCTCTCGGGTGCCCAGTCGGCCGAAATCACAGAGTTAGGGGGGATAAGAGTGGCCGACTTCGCCAGTGACTCCTTTTCGGCGTCCCAGGGGCTCATACGGCGGCCGGACAGTAACATTTTCTTTGCGCTTGGTGATGCACCAATCGGTATTCCATCTATGGCCGCGATTGACTTGTCCGATATTAATGCACCAGTGGAGTTGGGAGCTATTGATCTTGCCAGTGCACTTGATAGCACTTTAGCGCAGTTCGGTAATTTGGTTGTCGATGGCGACTACGTATTTGTTGTATCGCGAGAAAAGTTCATTTCAATAGACTTCAGCGACCCGGTGCAACCGGTGGTTTCCGATGTCATCGATCGTAGTGTCGGTGGTTTGTTGACACTAGAGATCAGTGAAGGCGTCGCCTACGTGGCCGGAAACGAAATTGAGATATATGATGTTTCAGACCCGACCAGCATTCAGCTTGTTAATAGTGTTCCCGGTTTTGTTGCGGATCTAGAAGTGAGTGGTGATGTGTTGGTCACATCTAATGGTGATTTTGTCACCAGCTATGACATCACAATTCGCACAACACCCATGATGCTTGATGCAGTAAACCTTGGTCGTGCAGCAGGTTCACTCAGCGTTTCAGGTGACATTGCCTACAGTTATGCCACTGATATATCTGTCGGTGATCTCCAACTGCTTAGTATTGACCTCAGTGATCCAACGAGCATGACAGTTCTCGACAGGCTGCCCGTCTCGACGTTACGCCAGTCCGGGTTCTCGCCACCAATCGGCGGTGACTTCACGGTGATTGGGGACCTGTTGTATGCAGTTGGTATTTCTGGATTCAATTATGTGATCGATATATCGAATCCATTGAGCATGGATCTGGTTGGTCAGATCCCTGTGCCGCCTAGCGTTCTCAATACCAACTATCAGAAAGCACTGGTGGACGGTGATCAATGGACTGTTGGAACACGAGATGGATTTGTTGTCCTGGATACGCTCTATGGGCAACCGGTTTTCCAGGATGGACTACTCACGCAAGCTTTCCGGGGAGAATTGGTCGCCAGCGGTGATTTAGTGTTTTCGTTGGGCAGTTCTGGCTTGCAAGCACTTCGAACAGAATCGGATGGTACGTTAACTCCGTTAGATTCGGTTTCCGGCCTGCCTCTGCTGGCGTCGTTGGCAGTAGAATTTCCCTACGTGTATGTGTCTTCGGCTGAGAGAACGGTCATTCTTGATGCAACAGATCCGGCAGCACTTACTGTCGCTAGCGAGTTTGTGCAAGGTGGGGTTGCACAACAATTTACGTTGGGATGCGTGAGAAACAGTATTCTCTATAAAGTCTTGACGAGCGATGCTCAGCTCATCGTGATCGATGCCAGTGATCCCGCCAATCCGATACAAACGGCAATCATTCCGGTGCAACCCAATCGCACGGCGGTCGCCGATGACTGCGGTTCTGTGCTCTATCTGGCTGGGCGGGGCGACTACGAAACGTTTGATATCGCCGCGGCGCCGCTTGCTCCCAGCAGGATTGCGGCCAATAGTCTGCAGATTTTCGAGTCTAGGGCGATAGAGGTAGATGACGGCTTGATCGTTGTTGTTGGAGATCAGACTATTATTGGCTCCGTCACTAGTAGCGGGGCAATAGTCAGCCCGGTCGCCGTGCAAAAGGCTGCTGTCGATGTGCAGATCGATCAAGGCTTTATCTATCTGGCATCGTCTGGTCTCGGTATTTTGACGCGTGCGGCCGATGGCAGCGTCAAAGAGGATGTGTCAGTGAACGACGTGGGTGTCTGGAGTATCGCTGTGACAGAAAATTCTGTGGTAACTTCTGACGCGGTAACTGTTTCTTTTCGCAAAGCCGTCCAGACCATACCGTAATCATGATTTGTTCGTGTGTCTCTCGCGGGTAGCATAACAAGAATGAGCAATCATTGATCGGTGAGCTCCGAGTGGCATTTTCTTGTGCAGCCGTGTCCCACAACGATCACAACCTGAACCATTGGAGCCTTAGATGCCGATCAAGCTTGTCCTCAGTGTACTGGCCTTTTCCGTTACTTTTTCTTGGTATGCCTATGCTGACAATTTCATTGACATGGATGTTCCAGGTGGCAAATCAGGTGTCTTTAAGGAGGTGGCCGCCAAGCAAGGCATGGAGATGTATTGCCAATTCAAGGTCGAAGAGGTGTATACGGATCCAAGTTGGTTGCCATTGGTCACGATCATGTTGGATGAGGGGCAAGAGAACGATAAGACGAGTCAGTATGTCAAAGTGAAAACGCAATTCGTGCCTGATGAGGATGGCACTATCTCGCACAGTTTTTCTACTGGTGGTTTCGAGAGAGATTTCGACGAGCCTTTCCTGATGCACTGGCAGCGTCCCAGCTATTTCGTCCTGCGGCTGGCCTGGACTAGTGAAGGAGTGATCCGATACGCTGCGAGCTATAATGATGCAATCCTTGGCGCGGGCGTGTTTTCTAACAAGGCTTTCGAACCGGTGTACTTCCGCGTTGCCTTGTCAGGAGTTCATGCGGCTATGGCTTGTGACGTGGAATCTGTGTTCTAGTTGAGGCAAGTTTCGAATTGCCGGTTAAACCGGTCGGGATCGGGTTGGCCTTCCTGCACTTGGCCCAATGGTGCCGATGGCGGTTTGATCGAGGTGCTATTCCCCTGGCGACCTGCGCACGAACTCCAGCAAATCTGGTGCCTAGGCTGGCACGCAAGTGACGACCAGCAGCAGTTCCTCGTCGCCATTGTTCTTGATGTTGCGCCATTGATGCGGTGCGATCACAACCGTATCGCCCGCGACCAGTTGTTTATACTCATCTACACTTGTTGGGGGAGGTATAGCGGCAGCTGCGGCTATAATCAGCGGCGGTAACGCTACAGTATTCAACGCCGCTGCGGTGCATGACAATACGCTTCGAGGAAAACCTCGTACGAATGGCACGGTGACGCACTTTTATAGCACCTTCGGTACTTTGCAGATTGGCAACGCCCTAACGCCTGGTTCCATGCCTGGGCAACAAACTAACCTAGGTGCCGCTGGCCTGCACGGAATGAAAGGCGTTTGTGAACGGATTGGTTGTTGAAGGTTCAGATTATGAAGGTTCGATTATATGGCCTGCTGCTCAGCGTTCTTCCTGTGCTTGGTTGCTCCACAGCTGGAAGCTCCATCGACATGGATAATATGGAATCAGCGGAGAAGGAGTTCAATCGTCAGCAAAGGGAAAAACTGTTGGCGTACATGCCTTTCAACAGGATATTTCCAAACATGCCAGCGCGCGAATTAGCGCGAGCGGCGGGTCGTGGAGAACTGCGAACAATAGAGCGACTGGTATCCAGCGGGGTCGATGTCAACACGCGTGGAGAGAAGAACGCTACCGCTCTGTATTGGGCATTGCGCCGCAGCAACCACAGCGGCTTTGTGAAACTCTTGGAGTTAGGCGCTGATCCAAATATCGTATTCGATGATGGCGGTACCGTAATGCACTGGGCAGTAGATCATAAGAATGTTGACTTCCTGCGGTCAGCACTTGAGTACGGAGGGGATCCCAATCTGCTGGCCGGTCGGCAAACA
>JBCCCC010000135.1:0-8727 GCA_039033695.1 Pseudomonadota bacterium
GTCACCGAGTAACACCAGCACAATGGATGGCGGGATGATCTGGCCAAGCGTGCCGGACGCACAGATGGTACCCGTCGCGATTTGAGGAGAGTAGCCGCGCTTGAGCATCGTCGGTAGCGACAATAGCCCCATGGTCACTACTGTGGCCCCGACAATACCTGTGCTGGCTGCCAATAGCATGCCAACCAGAGTGACAGAGATGCCGAGGCCGCCGCTGCGCTGACCAAACAGGCCCGACAACGTACTGAGCAGTTCTTCGGCAATTCGCGATCGCTCAAGCGTGATGCCCATGAATACAAACAACGGGACCGCAATCAGCGTTTCGTTGTTCATGATCCCGAACAGGCGATTCGGAATACTGCCAAGAAACGCCGGATCGAATACGCCGGCGAGCATGCCGCCGACAGCGAACAGCAATGACGTACCCGCTAGTGCAAACGCTACCGGGAAGCCGCTCATCAATACGATGATGACGCACACAAACAATGCCAGCGCGAGCCACTCCATCAGTCTGGCTTACCCGCACGAATGTCGACGATAGCGCGAAGCGCGATGGCGATACCTTGCAGGCTTAGCAGGACCGGCATCAGCAACATGAATGTCTTGAGCAACGACGGTGCCGGGAAGCCGAGGCCCCCGGCCTGGCGCGATGTCTCCATCGACTGCCAACTGCCACGCGCGCCAAATACGTAGTCCCATGATTCGTAAAGAATGAAGCCGCACACGGGTAGCAGGAGCAACAGTGTGCCCAGCAGGTTCACCCAAGCCTTGCCACGGGTCGAGAACCTGCTGTAGAAGATATCGACGCGGACGTGTTCGTTTGCACGCAGCGTGTATGCGGCGCCAAGCAGAAACACGCTGGCGTGCATCCAGGTCGTAAGCTCCTGCATCCAGATGCGACCAAAGTTAAACAAGTCCCGGCCAATGAGGATAATCACGGTGTTGATCACCATGAGCACGGTTAGCCAGGCAATACCGCGACCAATCCAGTCATTCAGATTGTCCAGCCGGTCCGCCAACTTGTGCATCAGCGGCGCCAGAACGTAGGGGTGATAAGCACTAACAGCGTGAAGATCTCTAGTCGGCCAAGCACCATTGCAACGATTGCGATCCACTGTCCTTGCGCACTAACCGTCATAAAACCGCTGGTCACCTCACCCAATCCCGGGCCTAGGTTATTCAGCGTGGCGGCGACCGCTGCAAAGGCGCTTACCTGATCGAGCCCCGTGCTCATCAAGGCCAGCAGGATAATGACAAAGACAACAATGTAGACCGCGAAGAACCCCCATACCGCCTCCACAACACGACGGGAGACCGCTTTATTGCCAATCTTGACCGGGATCTCCGCGCTTGGGTGGACGAGTCGTGCGATTTCGCGCGCGCCTTGCCGATAGAGCAGCAATGCGCGCATCACCTTCAGGCCACCTGCCGTTGATCCGGCGCAGCCGCCGATAAAGCTAGAGAGGATTAGCAGCGTCGGAATGGCGCCAGGCCAGGCGGCGTAGTTGGAGGTCGTGAAGCCGGTTGTCGTGGCAATCGAGACGACCTGGAACAAGCTGTCGAGCAGCGTCTTGCCGGTCGAGCCATAAATGTCGGCCAACATCAATCCGACGAAGGTCACCGTCGACAGCATCAGCAGTATGAACGCGTAAGCCCGGAATTCGGGGTCTTCGAGATAGTGCCGCAGCGTATTGTTGCGCCAGGCAAAGAAGTGTAATGAGAAATTGATGCCGGCAAGGAACATGAACACAATGCTCACGATCTCCACGGCATTGTTGTTGAAATAGCCAATGCTGAGATCATGCGTCGAGAAGCCGCCAATCGCGACCGTCGAGTAGGCATGACAAATCGCGTCGAACACCGACATGCCAGCCAGCCAGTACGCGGTCGCGCAACTCACCGTAAAGCCAAGGTACAAGTACCACAGCGCTTTGGCGGTCTCGGTAATGCGTGGTGTGAGTTTGGTGTCTTTGACGGGCCCAGGCGTTTCGGCTCGATACAGCTGCATTCCGCCGACGCCCAGCATGGGCAGAATGGCAACCGCCAGTACGATAATGCCCATGCCGCCCAGCCATTGAAGCTGCTGGCGGTAATACAAGATCGATGGCGGTAGACTGTCCAGACCGACAAGCACGGTCGCCCCCGTGGTTGTCAGCCCGGAGATGGACTCAAAAATTGCCTCGGTGATGGTCATACTGGGTGCAGGCGACAGCCACAATGGGGTCGCGCCGACGCTGCCAAGCACCATCCAGAACGAGGCGACAACGAGGAAACCGTCGCGCAGGCGCAGATCCTTGTTGGCCTTGCGAACCGGCGCATACAGTGTGCCCCCCAAGGCAAGAATGAACAGGAAGGAGTAGCCGAATATTGGCCATACCTGATCGCCGAACAGCACGGAGACGATAATCGGCGGCAGCATCGTGATGCTGAACATCATCAGCAACAACCCCAGGATGCGTTGGACAACCGGCCAGTTCATTTGCGCTGGTGCATGCCTACAGGAAGGACACGCCTACCTGGAACAGCGCTTCCACTTCGTCAACCTTGCGCCGATCAGTGAGGAAGATGATCACATGGTCGTCGGCCTGAATGGCGGTGTCATGATGCGCAATGATGACCTGCTCATCACGCACCAGGGCGGCTATGCTGGCACCTTTGGGCAAGTCCAATTGCTCGATGGTCTTGCCGACTACCTTGCTGCTGCCGCTTGCGCCATGGGCGATAGCTTCGATGGCTTCCGCTGCACCGCGACGAAGTGAATGTACTTTCACAACATCGCCGCGGCGCACATGTGCCAACAACGAGCCAATGGTGATCTGCTGCGGGGATATCGCGATATCAATGCTGCCGGACTCCATCAGTTCTGCATAAGACGGCCGGTTGATCAGCGCCATCACCTTGTGTGCACCGAGCCGTTTCGCGAGCATCGCCGACAGGATATTGGCTTCCTCGGCATTGGTCAGTGCGCAGAACACATCAGCGCTGTCGATGTTCTCCTCCAGCAGCAGGTCTTCGTTGGCAGCATCGCCGTTGAGCACAATGGCTTTGGATAGTTGCTCCGAGATGTGCCGCGCACGAATCGGGTCGCGCTCGATGATCTTGACCTGGTTGGTCCGCTCCAGTGTTTGTGCGAGCCGCAGGCCAATGTTGCCCCCGCCCGCGATAACGACGCGGCGCACCGGATCTTCAAGCTTGCGCATCTCGCTCATGAAGACGCGGATGTCCTCCGGCGCGGCAATAAAGAACACCTCGTCACCCTCGCGGATAACGGTATCGCCGTGCGGCTCTATCGAACGACCGTCGCGATAGATAGCGGCAATGCGTGCTTCGGTGTTGGGGATGTGTTCCTTGATGTTCTTGAGCTGCTGGCCAACCAGCAAGCCGTCGCGGTCAGCGCGCGCGCCGACCAGTCTGGCGCTGTCATCGGCAAACTCGAGCACCTGCAAAGCGCCTGGATAAAGAATGAGCTGCTGAATGTACTCGCAAACCAGTTGTTCCGGGCTGATTCGCACATCGACTGGCATCGATTCCTGTGCGAACAGTTTGTCGGAGCTCATGTACTCAGCAGCGCGAATGCGAGCGATCTTGGTGGGCGTGCGAAACAGCGAATAGGCCACCTGGCAGGCAACCATATTGGTCTCGTCCGAGTCGGTCATCGCAATGATGATGTCGGCGTCTCGACCACCGGCGCGCTCGAGGACGTCGGGATAGCTGGCATGACCGACGACGGTGCGAATATCGAGCCTGTCCTGCAACTCGCGAAGGACTTCGGGATTCCGGTCGACAACGGTGACATCGTTGGCTTCCTCCCGGGACAGTTGCGTCGCCGCGCTAGCGCCTACCTGCCCCGCACCTAGAATCAGGATCTTCATTACCGCGGATTCTACATCAACTCGAGGTTGGCATAGTTAAGAACCAGCCATTTTGTACCGGCATGCTCAAAATTGACCTGCACTCGCGTGTGCGCACCCTGGCCCTCGCAATTGAGAATAACGCCGTCACCAAACTTGGCGTGCCGGACCGGGCGCCCCAATTGCACCGCGGGTTGCTCAATACTGCGATTGCGACCGGCGCTGGGGCGTGTTGCCACCGGTCGTGACACGTGCGCCCGCGGGCGAATATCCTCAAGCAGGTCCTTCGGTATCTCGTTAATGAAGCGCGACGGCACACCGTAATTGTCCATGCCGTGCAGGCGGCGCTGTTCGGCATAGGATAGATAAAGCTCGGACATTGCGCGCGTGCAGCCGACATAACACAGGCGCCGCTCTTCCTCGAGGCCAGCCGGGTCGGTAATGGATCGTTGATGCGGGAACAAGCCGTCTTCCATGCCGCACAAGAACACCAAAGGAAACTCGAGGCCTTTCGCCGAGTGCAACGTCATTAGCTGAACGCAGTCCTCCCAGGCATCGGCCTGACCTTCGCCAGCCTCCAGCGCGGCATGCGCCAGAAAAGCATCGACCAGTGACATGTCCTCGTCGGTTTCTGGCGAAAATCCACGAGCTGCACTGACCAGTTCTTCGATGTTCTCGATTCGGGTGGCGGCTTTCTCTTCGCCTTCCTTGCGGTAGTGCGAGGTCAACCCGCTGTTGTGAATAATGTGGTCGACGATTTCATGTAGCTCGAGTGCGTCAGAGTCACTGGCCATGCCTTCTATGAGGTTCAGGAATGCCGTGATCGCATTGGCGCTGCGTGCCGTCATTTGGTCGGCTGCGACTGCGCCCGCGGCTCGCCACAGTGAGCAGGCGTTGGCGCGCGCATAACTGCGAATCGCCTCGACGCTGCGCGCGCCGATGCCGCGTGCCGGCACATTCACGACCCGCTCGAAAGCTGCATCATCATTGCGATTGCTGATTAGTCTCAAGTAGGCCAGTACATCTTTGACTTCTGCGCGTTCGAAAAATCGCAGGCCGCCATAAACCCGATAGGGCATGCGGGCATTCAGTAGCATCTCCTCAAGCACGCGTGATTGCGCATTGGAGCGGTACAGGACTGCCGCCTCGTCGCGACGGTTACCCTGGTTAACCCAGTCGCGCAGGCGATTCACAATGAAGTCTGCTTCATCGCGTTCGTTGAATGCCGCATACAATTTGATGGGCGCGCCATCGCCAACATCGGTCCACAGGTTCTTGCCCATGCGACCGCCGTTGTTCTCGATGATCGCGTTAGCGGCCTTCAGGATATTGCCGGTTGAGCGATAATTCTGCTCCAGTTTGACAATCTTCGTGCCAGGAAAATCACGTGCAAACTTGCCGATGTGTTCGACCTTGGCGCCGCGCCAACGATAGATCGACTGATCATCGTCACCGACCGCGAACGGTATCGCCCCGCCGCCGGTCAACAAACTAAGCCAAGCATATTGAATCGCGTTGGTATCCTGGAACTCGTCGACCATCACATGTCGGAAGCGACGTTGATAGTGTGTCAGCAGCTCGGCGTTGTTGCGCCATAACTCGTGGGCGCGCAACAGGATTTCGGCAAAGTCAATCAAGCCGCCGCGATCGCAAGCTTGTTGATAGTCATCGTAAAAGGCAATCAGGCGCCGCCGATTGGCATCACCGCCATCATCCATGTGGTCAGGGCGCAGGCCTTCGTCCTTGTTGCTGTTGATGAACGCCTTGACCTCGCGCGGCGACCATTCACTGTCGGCCGCCGTACTCTCTTTCAGGAGCCGCTTGATCAGTCTGTCTTGGTCTGCGCTATCGATGATCTGGAAATTCTGTGGCAAGCCGGCTTCCTGCCAATGACGGCGAAGCAGGCGATGCGCCAGGCCGTGAAACGTACCGATCCACAGATGGCGAGCCGGCATTTGCAACAGCTGTTCGATGCGAGCACGCATTTCTGCGGCTGCCTTATTGGTGAACGTAACGGCCAGCAGACTCTGTGGCGATACATGTTCGACCTGGATCAACCACGCTGCGCGATGCACCAGCACCCGCGTCTTGCCGCTACCAGCACCGGCAATGACCAGCACAGGTTCTGCCGGGGCAGTTACCGCCTCGCGCTGTGCATCGTTCAGACCATCGAGAATTGGGCTTACATCCATAGGGTAGCGTTGTCTTCGGCGCCGTGTCGGCGGCCGGTCGGGTAGGCAAATAGCGGACCGACAGTTTACCAGAGGTCGGTCGGCGCACCTGTGCTGTTATCCGGCGTCTCGGCGCCGACACGCATGCCACTGGCGCTGACTGTTGGCGCAACAGGAGTATGAGATGGCGGCACTGACAGGCGCGTGTCGTCGCGTGTCAGCCAGCGATAATGAGAGGGAAGGTTGATAAAGTCATTATGGCGAGGTGACTTGATGCGGGTCGCTATAAAAGAAGCCCCTCAGGAGAGGGGCTTAACGCGGAATGCTGCTGACCTAAGGGAGAGGATGGGTCAACAGCGCTACGAATCACACAACAGGCGCGACAATTGGCGCGTCATGCCACTGACTTCCATTGGTTTCTCGACGGTCGGCAACCAGCGTGGCCGGTGCGCGGTGCGCCGCTCAATCATCAGTGCTCGGCGTGTCAACAAATGGCCGAGCCCTGCGTCAAGAAAGTCCATGGCTTTTGCTCCTGGCATGTTCTCGTCTACCAGGATCAAATCGGGTTTCTGTCGTTCGCAGAGGCGTAAAGCAGCGCTACCGTCCGTGGCAGCTACCGCTTGATACCCGAGATTGTTCACGATTCGCGCGATGGTCTTACACATCTCCCGATTCGGATCACAGATCAGCACGTGCCTGTGCTTATTGCTTTGATCCGCCGTGAGGCGAGTACGTTGAGGTACAAATAACATCGCGCCGTCCGTTGCCACGTTCCGTCCTTGTGTCGTTTGTCCATTCCTTGGACTGGCCAATCTCGAGGCTTGAACGATACGAGTTTGACGGCTACGGCATAAGCGGGAAAATCCTGAAATCGACTAAGGGAAAACCCTGAATAATCAGCGCTTTAAGCATTACATAGGGAAAATAGCATCAAATTGCGAGATTTCTACTTTGACATCTATTAGTCAATTGATGTCAAACCTTCGCGAATCGCGTATTTGGTAATCTCCGCTACACTGTAGAGTTCCAGCTTGCGACTGATTTGCCGCCGATGCGTCTCCACCGTTTTCTCGCTTAGAAACAGCGTCGCGGCGATCTCGCGCGTCTTCATGCCTTCAGCGATCAAGCTCAACACCTGAGTCTCCCGCTCGCTTAGCTTATTCTTGTTCTTGTCCTTGTCGCCGGCCGTACCGACCACAATTTCGGCGATGCCTTCCCCCAGAAAAACCCGTTCTTCGGAGATCGCGTCCATGGCTGTGGAGATCTCCTCGAACGCAGATTCCTTGCGAATGTACGCCATCGCACCGGCCTGCAACATGCCTGAGATGAATGTGCGCTCAGCGTGCATCGACAAGGCAATAATCTTGATCTCGGGGTTGTTATCCAGGATGCGTCTGGTCGCGTCAATGCCATTCATGTCGGGCATGGCAACGTCCATGAGTATGATATCCGGCCGCAGTGCCGCGGCGAGTGCTATTGCCTCTGAGCCATTCGACCCTTGACCGATGATTTCGAAGTCATCATCTAGGTCATGAATCAATGATGCCAGCCCATCGCGCACCAATTGATGATCATCAACAATAACTATCTTCTTATTCACGGCAATACGCTACCACCAACGCGATGCTGCTGCAGAACTACGACGGCGTTGGTTCCTCCGCCATCGCGCTGCTCAAAGCGTAGCGCAAAATCGAAAGGACGCAAACGCTCTCGTGCTGACAGCAGCCCGAGGCCTTGCGTTGACTCAGTCGCCGGCAGCCACCATGACTCAGCCTTGCCATCATCCGCAACGCTTACCTGTTCCAGACTGGCTTGACCCCATTGAATAACGAGCCACAGGTTGCTGCCGCCGGAGTGCTGAATCGCATTTTCGAGCAACTCGCGAACGACTTGGTAGATCGCGACGCGAAGTGGTTCGTCCAGCGCAGCTCGCTCGCCGCGCTCCTGAACTTTGATCGTGAAGTCAGAGCCGCTTTGCAACTCATCGCAAAGATGCGCCAAGCCAGGCATCAACCCCAGCTCGTACAACACCGACGGACTCAGCTGTTGAATGATGCTGCGCGATGCGGCGAGCGTCTCGTCGACGATGTCAGTGATCTTGGCAACGGTATCCGGTGAGGTTACGCGTCGCTGACGCAGCTCGCCGAGCTTCATGCGTGCAACGGCCAGCTGTTGGATGAGCCCGTCATGCAGCTCCACCGATGTTCGACGGCGAACGCGCTCTTCTGCCTGCGAGAACCTCGCGGCCAACTCCCGCAGTTGTTGCTCGAAGCTCTCGATCGATACGCGTGCTTTTTCTCGCGCGCGAAACCCGGAATAGAACTCCGCGACGATATTCAGTAGCGGCTCGGCATCGCGAGTCCACAGGTCGTCGGCGTGATCGCCGATCACGCCGATCATGCCAATGACCTCGGATGCATAGATAATGGGTTGGAAATACAACGAGCAGGTCTCTGGCAATACCAGCACATCCAGGATATCGGGCCGATCCGGATTCAGGATGGGGTCGTGGCTGAACGTCACTTCCTTCCCGCTGAGTATGCGGTCAAAAAACCATGGCAGCAGCGTCATGTCGACCTTTGCCTGGCTACCGCGCAAGTGCTGATTGTCCTCCTGTGACCAATAGAACAGACAGCCACACTCATCTGCTTCTGTGTCGATCCAGTAGAGTCTTGCCTTGACGGCATTGCAGTCACCTGCCACGA
>JBCCCC010000136.1:0-8616 GCA_039033695.1 Pseudomonadota bacterium
ATCTGTCTCCGACTGAATGACGAGCGCGTTGGTAATCGTGCCCGAGTAACCCTCGTCGATGTCAATCGAATCATCACGTACGTACAAGGCCACGAAATTCGTGAAGTTGACCGCACCGCCAAACATCTCGATGCCATCGTCAAACGTTGAGTAGACCTGCAGGTTTTCGACAATCGTGTTGCGGCCAACACCGCCGAACGAAATGCCGTTCAGCTCATCGCCGTTACCAACCTGAGCGCCAGTGTGCTTGACGACAACGTATTCTAGTCGGCCCGAGCTGTCATCATTGTTGTCACCGCCATATTGGGACTCGTCAAGACCGGCCGCGCCTTCCGCATCGACGTGACAGTCTGTGGTCGCCAGATCGCCACCTGCCACTGAGCCGGTGTAATCACACTGATTTGTAACACCAAAGCCGTTAATCACCATGCCGCCCCACTGCTGGACGTCATCAAACGCCACGGTGTCGTTCACGTCTGACACAGAAGTAAAGGTGATGGGCGCATCCGCGCGACCGACTGCAAACAATTGCGAGCCACGGTTGATAATCAGGAAGTCGGCGCTTGATTGCCACGCCAGCGTGGCACCGGCCTCAACCGTCAAAACTGGGCCATCACCGCCTTCGGTGATATTGGCGCCAGCCAGCCCTGCGTCGGTGTCAAAGGTTTCACCAACGAACATGCTGCCCTCAAAGATATGAGCGCCGCCGTTCGGCAATGCCGGAATGGTCAGATCAACTGTGAGGTTGTTGCCGGCATCGACGAATGAAGGTGCATAGGTGCAGTTTTGTCCATCATATACGCCTGTGATTTCTTGGCCGCCGGTGTTCGTGTAAGACGCGCAAGCATCATTCGCGTTGCCGCCGCCGCCCGTGTTTGTTGTGTTGTTGCTATCGGTGACGGTCGTTCTGGGTTCAATGTTGATGTCTCCGCCACCACAGCCTGCCAAGATGACAACTGCGACCGCTCCGGGGACAAGATTGATGCGCTTCATGATAAGACTCCAAATTCGCATTCGACAGTGCGTACGTTTTTAGATTTCAACCGGGAAAACACCCGGTTTGAAACCGTTAGCTTCAGGTAAATCAAGGAACAGGGCCTCAGCGATCCCTGCGAGATGGCCGTAACGGTAGGTTTGCTATGTGAAACTTAGGTGACACGCGTGTTACAGGAAAATGACAAGCTCGGTTTCAACAGACTCGCCATGTACTCAAGGGGCAAAATTTCAATCACTTAAGTGCATTATTAAGAAACCGTTTCAACTTCTGACGCCGTCGGACCGCACCGGTCGGCTGGCAAACCGGGACGGGTGCCTGTAGCTTCTGCGCGATGACCGAGAACGCACTTTCTATTGTTGGTGTCCCTGAGCACTTCAACTTACCGTGGCTCTTTTTAGTGGCGAAACAGTCGCTGTCTGACCAGGGCATATCGCTTGAGTGGCAAGATGTGCCGCAAGGCACTGGCGCAATGATAGACATGCTTAATGACGGCACGGCCGATATCGCACTGCTGCTCACCGAAGGCGCCATCGCCGGCGTTGCCAGAGGGGACAACTTGCGACTCCTGGGCGGCTGGATCGATACACCCCTGCAATGGGGCGTACATGTCGCCGGCAACTCGGCGCGTCGGGAACCGCATGACTTGATCGGCGGTCGCTTCGCTATAAGCCGTTTTGGTTCGGGCTCGCACCTGATGGCCGGAATCTACGCGGACCAGCCGCACTGGGCGGGCATGCCCCCCGAGTTCGTCGTCGTGGACACACTCGATGGTGCACGCAAAGCACTGGCCAACAACAATGCCGAGATCTTTCTGTGGGAACGCTATACAACCAAACCGTATGTCGACAACGGTGAGTTCCGGCGGGTTGATATCCTACCGACTCCGTGGCCCTGCTTCGTTGCCTGTGCGCGAGCGGATTTAGGCGAAGAACGCCAACGCATTGCTTTCACAGTATTGCAAGCGGCATGCGACTGCGCCGCCGCGCTGTTGCAAACCGACGATGTGGCGCTTGAGTTTTCGCAACGCTACGCGTTATCGATTGACGACGTGCGAGATTGGTTGCAGGTAACACGCTGGTCAACCGACGGCGGGCTGCCGGCCGATTTACCGTGGTCAGTTGGGACAGCGCTGCTCAACGTCAAAATGATTGATGCGCTGCCGGTACCCGAACGTGTGTTTGCACAACATGCTCGATTGATAAACGACGGAGACACATCGTGATGAAGTTTTATTGGCACCCAAAGACACGCTCGGCTCGGGTCGGCTGGATGTTGGAGGAAGTCGGCTGTGAGTATGAGAAAGTCCTGATCGATATTCGCGATGAGGACGCGCGCGGCAATGCGGACTTTCGCGCTGCAAGTCCGCTCGGAAAAGTACCCGCGCTGGCAGATGGCGAGAATCGTCTGGCCGACTCCGCGGCCATCTGTCTTTACCTGGCCGATCGCTATTCGCAAGGTACACTGGCGCCTGCCATTGATGCCGATACGCGCGGCACGTTCTTGTTCTGGATGTTCTTCGCACCTGGCGTTATCGAGCCTTGCATGGCCGAGCGGTTCGGCACATCACAAGCCAACCGCGTATCGCATGGCTGGGGAGATTTTGCGACGATGATCGAGTGCCTTGAGACCGCGCTTGACAAGGACCACTGGCTTGTCGCCAACACGTTTAGCGCTGCCGACGTGATGGTGGGTGGAAGCTGCCATTTCATGCAGCAGTTTGGCATCTTGCCTGAGTCACGGCCGATAGCGTCGTATATTGAACGCTGCACCCAACGGCCAGCGTTTCAGCGAGGTTTCGTGTAGCGCAACCTAGCTCGCCTCGGCGCCTTTCTTGATCCAGGCGCTGGCATGCTTTTCGAAGCCTTTTGCCGGGTAGTAACTCTCGGCGTTCGGTGCGCTTAGCAATATCAACAGGCAGGCGGGCGCCAGCAACGCCTGGGTATTCGCCATGAGTGCCTCTCCGATACCTTTGCCTTGATAAGCCTTGTCGACCGCGAGATCCGACAGATAGCAGCAATACGCAAAATCAGTCACCGAACGCGCGATGCCGACGAGCTCATCGCCGTCCCATGCCGTCATCATGATATCGGCGTTCAGAACCATAGAAGCGATGCGGTCGCGCTCAGAAACAGGCCGGCGCTCTGCCAACCCGGATCGATCCAGTAGTGACAGAAACTGATCAGCATCGATCGGTTCCTCATCAGTGTAGAAAATACTCATTGTGAAGTCTCAATTCTTAGGATCGGCGGCTCGATCCGCCAGGGCAAAGACGCCATGACACTGCCTACCGACAACACGCCGTTGAGATCAGCGACGCTACACGACGGTCGTGTCAGTAGTAGTACAGCATAAGCGATGCAGCAATACTCAACGCTTGAGCATAAACCATAACTGTCCGTGAAGCCGAACGCCAAGGACACAAAAAACCCGCCCGGACAAGTGTCGGAACGGGTTGGTGGCCTCTGGGTTGCCAGGCCGAGGAATTAACCAAACGCGATCGACAAACCAATGATGACGAGTATTGCCAACGGCGCTGCGAGAAAAGCAAATAGTCTTCGTCTGCGCTGCCTGCGTGTTTCATCAGAAGGTCCTGCGTTCATGTGATACATCTCCTCAATCCAGTCTTGTTATTAGATCCCAGCGCAGGTCACGTCCAGCATCGACGTCTTATGCTCCCGGCGGTTAGTGCACTCAGTCAGCAAGTCAGCCGTAACGACGTCGATTGCCGCCTCACAGATGGAATCGTAACACGCATGACTACCGCGATGTGCGCGCTAAAGCGTAACTGTCGACTAGTGTATACCCCAACTCGCAGTTGGCTTTTTTCCGCCATCGAGATCGGCCCCTACGAATGCACCGTGACCGCTCCTCGGGCCTGAGCACTGGACGGGTCGACGCGTGCTGTGCTGTCAGTCGCCGCCGCCGACCAATGTTGCTACGCCCTTTCAACCGGCGCGTGCACACGCTGCAACATGCAACGGCGCAAGTCCCGACATGAATCATGAAGGCATCCTGCGCCACGGATCCGACTGCGCGCGTGCGGTTTGCGCTGCCGTGCATTCCCCCAGCGACAGTGTCGGCGTAAGATATGCACTGGCCAGCGGGGGCGCATCGGCATGACCATCAGCGTATTCAACTTGTTCAAGATCGGCATCGGGCCATCCAGCTCGCACACCGTCGGTCCCATGCTCGCGAGCGAGCGTTTCGTGCGCGCGCTGCAGTCTGCAGGCACGCTCACGACCGTGGCCAAGATCGAGGTGCAACTCTTTGGCTCACTGGGCGCAACCGGGCGCGGGCATGGCACACACAAGGCGGTGCAGCTCGGACTCATGGGGCGACTCCCGGACGAGATCGATCCTGACGAGATCCCCGACCTACTGGCAGAAATCGAATCATCGCGGACGCTGACCCTGGGCGGCGAGCATGCAATACGATTCAAGCCCAAAGAGCATCTGAAGTTTCGCGTTCGCCAGAAGCTGCCCTACCATCCGAATGCAATGCGCCTGAGTGCCTATGACGAAAACGGTGCTACCATCGACGAGCAGGCCTTTTACTCAGTCGGCGGCGGATTTGTGGTCGATGAACAGCAAGCCGCCGAGGGGCAGATAGTCGCCGAACAAGTGGCGCTGAAATACCCTTTCACGACGGCTGCACAATTACTGGCCCATTGCGATGCCAATCAGCTACGGATATCGGACGTGATGCGGCGCAATGAACATGCCTGGCACACGGATGAAGAGATCGATACGCAGCTGGACGCCATATGGGCGGCCATGCAGGATTGCGTGCGACGCGGCTGCGAGCGAAGCGGCGTACTGCCAGGCCTCAAAGTCCGGCGCCGCGCCGCGCAAATGTACAGTCAGCTGTGCGAACGTCCCGAAGCCGGTTTATCCGACCCGCTTACCATTATGGACTGGGTCAATCTGTACGCGCTGGCCGTCAACGAGGAGAACGCGGCGGGCGGCCGCGTAGTTACCGCGCCGACCAATGGCGCGGCGGGTATCGTGCCGTCGGTGCTGCACTACTATCAACGCTTCTGCAGCGGCGCTAGCCAGGACGGGATCCGCCGTTTCTTGCTCACCTGCGGCGCGATCGGCATTCTGTTCAAGGAAAACGCCTCGATCAGCGGCGCTGAAGTCGGCTGCCAGGGAGAGGTCGGATCGGCATGTTCGATGGCGGCCGGGGCGCTGACTGAGGTCCTGGGCGGCACGCCGTCGCAATGTGAGAACGCGGCAGAGATCGCCATGGAGCATAATCTTGGCCTCACCTGCGACCCCATCGCCGGGCTGGTTCAGGTGCCGTGCATCGAGCGAAATGCGATGGCGTCGGTCAAGGCTATCAATGCGTCTCGGCTGGCGTTACGCGGTGATGGCGAACACATGGTATCGCTCGACAAAGTCATCCAGACGATGCGCGAAACCGGCCGTGACATGATGGCGAAGTACAAAGAGACAGCGCGCGGCGGGCTGGCGGCAAACGTTGTCGAGGTGCCCGTCAACTACGTTGAATGCTAGCCCCGCCTGTCGCGAGCGCATGCGACCAGCGGCTAAGCTTGGGCGAGCAAGCGCAGTGCCAGCTGATGGCCCTCATGCGTCGCGCTCATCACGGTACGCGGTGCGAACGCATCGCCGATCAGATGCGTACTGATACCGGCACTGGTTAACGGTTGGTACAGGCTATCGTTAGGCAGTCGCGGTGTTGCGTATGTGATTCCTGCAATATCATCGACGGCTGAAACGTCGCCATTGAAAATGTTCCGAAATTCGAAACGACCTTCTTCAAGCGCATCCACGCCGGTCGGCTCGCTGTAGGTGACGATGCGCACCCGAGCGAGATTCAGTCTCTTATTGATGCCCTGGCGCGTGACCAGCGCGACGTCGGACGCGATGCGTTCTCGCGACGTAATCAGCACGACCTCGTCGAAATAGCCCGCGAAGTATTGAGCAGCCGCGTAGGTCATCTCGGTATGGTCATAGTCCCAAACAACCAGTCGACCGTCAGTGGCTACCGGACGCGGCAAGAAGTCGCGGCACATTTGTCGCAGGTCCGGCACCATTTCCTGCCACGCTTCGTCCAGCCAGTCCGGCGTCGATAAATGCGACCCTGTAGCCAGAATCACCGCGTCAGGTTTGAGCGCTTCGATGTCGGCTTGCGTCGCACGCACCCCGAATTCCAGCGCGGCGTCGGTGCGCTGTAATCGAAGATATTGATAGTCGTAGATGCTGCTCAGATTTTCGCCGCCGGGCAGCTCAGCATGGACTCGCGTAACACCGCCAGCACTGTCGCCGGCGCCCAAAACAGTCACCTTGTGACCTGCCTCAGCAAGAACCCAGGCGGCCTCAAGGCCGGCAACGCCGCTACCCACAACCACATAATGCTCGCGTGATGGCGCGGTTTGCGGATGCCAGTCGCCCTCGGCATCCATACCAACGCGCGGATTGTTGTCACAGGCAAGATGATTGCTCTCGATAATCGCGCGCCAACAGCTATTGCATGACACGCAATAGCGAATCTCCGGCTCGCGTTGCTCGATCACTTTCCTGGGCCAGTGCGGGTCCGCAATGAGCGCGCGACCTAACAGAATAAAATCGGCACTGCCATCACTGAGCTGTCGCTCGGCCTGCGAGGGATCGAGTATGTAGCCTAACGCGCCTGTTGGCATATCGGGCGCAGCGCTACGGATCTGCCGTGTCGCCTCGGCGTATGGAACGGGCGGCAAGTGCGCATCCGGCAAGTGCTGGTAAAGCGAGTTTGCATGCGAGCCCCACGCAAACGACCAGAAATCGGCTACACCAATATCATGCACCTCACATGCGATCTCCTGAGCCGCATCAACACCAATACTATTGGCAACACCGTCATAGCCGGGCAGCTTGACACCGATCAGAAAGTCGTCCGGGCACGCCGCCCGAATGGCAAGCATCAACTCGCGGAGAAAGCGCATGCGACCGGCCAGGTCACCACCATAATCGTCGTCGCGCTTGTTCGACCAGGGCGACAAGAATTGATGCAACAAATGACCGTGCCCGGCAGAAACCTCACCGCCCGCGAAACCAATGTCCGCAAGCTTTCGACAGCTCTCGGCCATCTCGCCGATCATGGCCTGTATCTGACCTACGGACATGGCATGCGGCACAGTCCAGCTGATATCGTCGGGTAGCGGCGATGCGCCATAAGCCTCGTCCACCCGACCACCCTCATGGCGTCCACGGCCACGATCCTGCACTTGCACAATCAAATGGCAATCAAACTCACGACAGGCGTCGGCCAGCCGCGCCACTTCCCCCATGGCACGCCCGTCGAACACCGAGGCGCGGGTGGGTGCAACCTGACTTGCACACAGGTTCATTGGCTCAGTAACAATCGCTGCTGAGCCACCGCGCGCGCGGTTGAGGTAGTAGTAATGGAATGCGTCGGTCGGTATGCCATCACGCAAGTAACGCGTCGTCATTGACGCATGCACGATTCGGTTCTTGAGCGTTCGGCCGCGCAGCGTTAGCGGTGAGAACAGCAGCGGGTAACCCAGCGCATCGCTATCGCTCATAATTCCGCCTACGACAGTGCTACCACAGCGCCGGCTTCAACACGCCAAACAGGCCAGCGAGCAACGTGCACACATAGATGCCGATGACGCTCGCATATGTCGTGTCCATCGCACCGCGAATGCGCCCCTCCAGCTCTGGGGAGGAACCATCGGTTGCCAGCTGCATGAAACCGACGACGGCCGGCTGGAACGCTTTCTCAAGCCAGAGCACCATCACCAACACAATTGCAATCAGCCCGAGTTTGGCGAACAACCAACTGGCCGCGACGATCGTTGCGCCCATAAGGGTCGCGCCAACGGCAGCGCCGATCAGGAACAAAATCGCGTAGTAAATGATCTTCTCGCTGAGCTCAACCCAGTGCGGTGCCTGCTCGGCGCGGACTCTTACGACTATGACAAAAAACCAGAACGCCATCATCAACCAGATCGCGGCGCTGATTACGGTTGGCAAATTCAGCCAGCCGGATGCCAATGACAAGTAAAAACCGGTCGCGAGTGAGATCACCATACTCACGCGCGGAAACTTGTCGATCAACATGGCAACCTGGAGCAACAATAGCCGCTGCTCAACACTATGCGCCGGGTTTTGCGCATACTTACCCAGGATAAAGACCCCGACATCAGCGCCCAGCCAGAATACCCATGCCAGTATGTGTACGTAGACGACCAGCAGGCCGACATCGATCACGAGTTGCCCTCGGCAATCGTCTTCTCGATGAATTCGTCCTGCTCGGCCTGGATCTCTGCGCGAGCGGTGAAATTCGCCTCCAGCGTGCGCAGAACCGTTGACAGATACTGCTGCCGTTGCGCGTCCAGTTCGGCTCGTGCTTCATCACTTGGCTGCCATGCCTCAAGCTTATCAGCAAGACCCGGCATCTGAGCCTCTAAAACTGCCTCCAGCGCGTGTTGGCGCTCCTTACTGACCCACAACTCAGTCATCAGCTCCAGCATGATAGTGACCATCGAATCGATAGCCTTGTCTTCAAAGAAAGCGGGCCTGCGACCACGCGCCGTCAACGGCATCTTACTCATTGAACGCCCCCAAGGCTGTCAGCAACACTACTTCCACGCACCG
>JBCCCC010000137.1:0-8541 GCA_039033695.1 Pseudomonadota bacterium
ACTGGTTTCATTGCACTTTCCCCGCAAAATTGGTTGGCCGAACATTGGCGCGTGTTGGATACCGACCCCTAAACGTTCTGCAGGTCTGGATTGAGTTCTCCACTCCCGTATTGAACTCGACCGCTGCAGCCTTTGTGTGGTTGGATTCGCTTCGAACAGGATGTCTGCCCGTTGAACCGACACAAGCCTAAACTGACTCACGGAAATCAAGGTACGCGTATCGAAACGCCTGACAACCCCAAAGAATGATCATGGGTTGCGCGTAAACTGTGCAGGTCTCGACGGCTCCTCACACGATGGGCTACTCTTTGCCAGATGAACGATTGGTCGGAATTCAATACAGCAATGATCGTTGCCAGACTCGGCACGATAAGCGCAGCAGCCTCAACATTGAATGTTCATCGCGCTACGGTCTCTCGCCATCTAGATGTTGTTGAAAGGGCGTTGGGTACGAATCTCTTTGTGCGACACCCAAGAGGCGTCGAACTGACTGAGGCCGGCGAGGAGATGCTTGTGGTGACCCAAGATGTGGAACACTTGTTCAACGCATTGAAGGGCAAGATACGCAATTCGAAGACCAGCCAAGAGGGCGAACTTATTGTCACTTCCGTCTGGGGCGTGATGCCATTGGTAATGCCCGCCGTGAAAGCCTTTAGAGAAATGAGGCCTGGCATAACTATCCAGTTCGTTTGTGGCGAGGAAAACCTTAGGCTCGAATACGGTGAGGCGCATGTAGCCGTTCGAGCAGGTCCGAAACCTACAGATTTGGACTATGTCGTAAGAAAAGCACCAGCGGCAAGATTCAGCCCCTACATCGATAAGACTTCCCTCTCCGCATTCGAATCCTCTTCCGCGTTCAAGAGCTGGAGAGAACTCCCTTCAATATGGCTTAGCGGTTACGAAAAACTGCCGTCCGCAAAACCCATTCAGTCTCATACTTCCGCGGAAAACGCTGCTCTGATTGTGGATACACCTGCAGCTGTGCTACCTGCTGTTCTCGCGGGTGTGGGCGTTGGGTATCTGCCACGACATATCGGCGCTCAGTATGACCAGTTGGTTGAGCTTGATCCGATGAACGAAAGCCGATCAATTCCGCTTTGGGTGATTTCTCACAGAGATCTTAGTAAGACACCGAAGGTTGTGGAGTTTGTCCGGCTATTAACTCAAATGATGGAAAACGCCAGATGATCTTCAGAGCATCAGTCGAAATCAACTCAGATGTCGCCGACAATAAACCAGTTACTCGCTGCGCTTAGTCTGTTTGCATTTTTCGGGCTCGCTTGGTTACCGCTCGGCCAACAGGCATTTATGGTTGACCATTGGATGAAGATAGGTGCGTTTATTGCTCCGCTCGTCGTGTTTTTCGGATTCAACGCTAGAGATGAAGCCTCGTCGCCGTGGTCGGTCGATGTAAGGCTGATAGCATGTTTACTAGCCGCCTCCTACCTGGTTCACCAAGTAGAAGAACACTGGGTCGATCTTCTCGGTCGCGAGTATCCACTATATGACTACTTGAATGGACTAATCGCCAATCTGTTCGGCGAGGACAAGTACGGAGTCTTGGATCGTAGTGGGATCTTTTACATCAACGCCGGTATGGTATGGACGGCAGGCTTTCTCGCCATACTGACCGCGCCAAGTCGAATTTTTCCGGCTTTGGCAATGGCTGGAATCATGTTTGTTAATGCGATCGCGCACGTCGCGAATGCACTTGCTACGATCAGCTATAACTCTGGCCTTGCAACGTCTTTGGTGTTGTTCCTGCCATTGAGCATCGTCTTTTTTGTAAGAACACATCGCGCTGGTCTAGCCAACGCCAAACTGCTTCTGGCAGCAGTATTGTGGGGCTTCGTGGCTCACGCCATTCTCTTCGCCGGGTTGTTCGCATCAGTCGTACTCGGCCTGGTGCCCGTTCCGGCCTATTACATCGGATTGATTATCTGGGGCGCATTACCTGCGGTTGTCCCTCTTTCAGAGCCCGCTTAGCTCTACTCGTAGCGGCGATCAAGAATCAGGGGAATACGCACCCTAGCTTGTATTGATTGTCGCGGCTATTCCGGCGAAATCGAGGAAAGGCAGATTAGGAAACGGCAACTTCTGCCACCCTCTTCGCGCTCGATCTGAGCGGCTGCTTTTCCCGAAACTTGCCGTTTAATGACCGCCAATTGAAGACAGTCGGTGGGCGGCAATCGACCACAAGCAGCCACTCATGGCGTCGCGCGTATACCGCGAATCTGGCACCATTGAACCTCATTCGATCTGTTGCCGGTCAGACTGTGGGAGCCCACCATCGAAGCGAGTGAGACAGCGTTGTCGGTCGCCCGACGCATCGGCTTGCGGGCTGATACAGCCCGCTCAATATCTCTGATGGGGCGCGCCGTTGTCCTGCTCGAGCCTTGCCTCGTTGTGGCAAAAGTCTCGCCGTTGACTGACATGGTGCGCTGCGAAACGGAGGTGGCGCTCGCCACCCATATCCTGCATCAACAAGGCCCTGTAGTGCCGCCACTCCTGCAGGGCGAGCCCGGGCCTCACCGGCACGGTGACGCTGTCGTGTCATTTTGGGAGCACTGTTCCTCGGACGGGGCATCGACGAATCACCGGGACATTGCCGTCACCGCTTATTCTCAGCTTGCTCCATACCTCCAAAGCTACACAGGAGCGCTCCCAGACTTCCGCACGCCAATTCATTCTTGCCGCCGCGCGGTCCTAAGCGACCGTCTGGGTTGTCTAAGTAGTACCCAGCAGAGCCTTCTCATAACCGAACTAGGAGTGCTCGATCAGCTCGATCTTTCGCCAGAAGACACTCGCAACCTGCACGGTGATCCACACATCCGAAATCTCATTCGTTCAAACGGCGAGACACTTTGGCTGGATCTCAAAGCAGCCTGTACGGGGCCGCTGGAGTGGGATCTTTCGGCCCTGCCACATTCCGCCTTCCTCGATAATTGCCGGCCGAATCTTCTTCACCAACTCAAACGTTTACGAAGCGCATGCGTGGTCGTTTGGTGTGCCCTAAAGGAGGCGCCCAATCCGGTGGAAGTCGAGGCGATCCGAGTGCATCTAAAACGACTCGCCAGCGGAACTACCGACTAAGATTTGGTTACAAATGAGTTTTTGGCGCGCTTGGAAGTACGTTTTCGGTACAGGCCCGAACTGCTGGTATGAGTCAGTAGCCCAAAGCATAACTCGAATCACCTGAGTTTCTCGAAACAGCCACAAGCAGTCAGTCGTCGTATGACAATTCGGCGGGATCACATCCGACGAAATCTGGTTCTGGGTTCGTAACGAATCGGACCGCGGGTATCTTATCGATACCCTCCCGAACAGCTCGGCAAATGCGGTGCATTCCATCCATTACTCGCCCGTCTTGGTCGAGAATAACTGGGTAGCCAAGATCAACTTCGTCGATCAGCTTCATGTGTTGCAGTATTGACCGACAGGTCGGTGAACCACCTCCGTAGGCGTACCAGTGTGTCTCATCAAGTTCGGCAACATCCGCAGGGTCTATGTGCGTGACAGGAAGGTTATGACTCAACTCGACAAGCCGACGGATATCCCAAGCTAGTAAGCCTTGACCGGATTGTCGAAAAAAGAATTGGGCACGAATCATCTGGCCAGTCAAAGATTGATACGAATGTTGCGGCTGTGATCAGAAAACCCGAGACGTCGATACAGTCCGTGTACCTTTGGCCGTGAGTCTCGACTTGTGGTGATCAACTTATAGCAGCCGTTCTCCTTCGCGGCAGCGACAGTCTCATTCGCCAAACGTGGACCGAGACCTCCGCCACGCTGTGATTCGTCCACAAACACGTCTTTCACGAGCCCAAATGGTTGCTTATGGAGGTCGTTGAGCATTAGGTAGAGATAAGCGCGAGCAACTTCAGTGCCATTGGAATTCACCGAGAATGGAAAACCCTGAGCAATTAGATTCGTGTGATTTATGTCCATGTCGGTGTCCAAGCATGCTGAGGTATGACCGTCGCGAAAGGGCCATTAACTGCCCCCCATCATAGCGCGAAAAACAGACATTGAGCGGCAGGAATAGTTAACTTAGCGGATACCGCGGCGCGCGTGGTTTCCGACATTCTTAATGACAAACTTTGAATAGCATTCACAATTTCAACAGTGACTTATCGAAATTCTCCTACACTTTTGATTGCAATCCGACAGCTTTAGCTACCAGAAACCAGGCTAAGCAAGGCTCGCGAGTGAGTGAGTGAGTACGCGAGCTGGCATCAGTCCCGGGATAAACGTCACGCTTCTAAGCCCTTCTTCCCAAGATCAATTTGCGCCAACTGATTCTTGGTACAGAATCACGCTCGAGGGCTCGCGCAAACGCAAGTGTTCAATTCTTTATTGTACGCGGCAATCCGTTTATTCAAAGTTCTATTGTGGGCAACCAAAAACAAAAGTGTGCGCGGAACAAGCTACTCCACCGTCACACTCTTGGCCAGATTGCGCGGCTGGTCGACATCCGTTCCCTTCAGAACAGCGACATGGTAGGACAGCAACTGCAAGGGCACGGTGTAGACGATCGGCGCGATGAGTCGGTCCGCATGCGGCATCAGCACGACCTTGACGCCTTCTTCGTTCTCCAGACCGGTTTCGCGATCCGCGAATACGTACAATTTTCCACCTCGGGCACGCACGACCTGCATGTTGGATTTGAGCTTGTCCAACAGCTCGTTGTTGGGCGCTACAACGACGACCGGCATGTCTTCGTCAATCAGCGCGAGCGGGCCGTGTTTGAGTTCGCCAGCGGCATAAGCTTCGGCGTGGATGTAGGAAATCTCCTTGAGTTTGAGCGCGCCTTCCATCGCAATCGGCCACATGGGACCGCGACCAAGGAACAGCGTGTGGTGTTTCTCGGCGAAGTCTTCGGCGAGTAGCTTGAGGTCGCCGTTCATCGACAGGGCTTCCTCGACCGCGGCGGCGGTGTGGTAGATGTGCGGAACAAGCTCGGACTCACGCTCCGCTTGCATACCACGATGGCGTGCGAGCATTAGCGTTACGAGCAACACGGATAGCAGCTGCGTCGTAAACGCCTTGGTGCTGGCCACACCGATCTCTGGGCCCGCTTGTGTCATCATCACAAGGTCGGACTCGCGCACCATCGAGCTGTGTGCGCTGTTACAGATCGTCAGCGACCCAATGTATCCCGACTCTTTGGCAAGTCGCAGCGCCTCCAGCGTATCGGCCGTCTCGCCAGACTGCGACAGTGTCACGAACAGTGTGTTAGGCGGCACGACGACGCGCCGATAACGATACTCGCTGGCAATCTCGACCTGACACGGAATACCTGCCAGCGACTCAATCCAGTACTTGCCGACACTACCCGCATGGTAGCTGGTGCCACAGGCAACGATATGAATGTTCTCAACTTGGGGCAGTAGCTCTGCGGCGCGCGGGCCCAACGACTCGGGCAGTACGCGATGACTACTGACACGACCATACAACGTATCGGCAAGCGCCGCCGGTTGCTCGAAAATCTCTTTGAGCATGTAGTGGCGGTACGGTCCTTTTTCGGCGGCATCGCTGTTGATCTGGGTCTCGTGCACCTCGCGGGATACCGGGTTCGCATCAACATCGAAGATACGAATACGATCGCGGGTGATCTCTGCCAGATCACCTTGTTCAAGATAAATGAACCGTTGCGTTACCGGCAGGAGTGCCTGGATGCCGCTAGCCACGAAGTTCTCGCCGATGCCCAGGCCGATGACGAGCGGGCTGGCGACGCGGCTCACAACGATACGCTCCGGATCTTCGGCATCAACTACCAGCAGTGCGTAAGCACCCTCGAATCGCTTGGTCGCTGTCCGCACAGCGTCGACCAGATCCATGCCTTGCTTCAGATAGTCGTGCACAAGATGGGCGGCGACTTCGGTGTCGGTCTCTGAGTTGAACACGTAGCCCTTCGCCAGCATCTCATCCTTGATGGGCTGGAAGTTCTCGATCACGCCATTGTGAATCACGGCGATACGATCGCCAGACAGGTGCGGATGGGCGTTGGCTTCGGTCACACCGCCGTGGGTTGCCCATCGCGTATGCGCCACACCAATACGACCGGACATAGGGTCCGCATCGAGCTTGTCCTGCAACCCAGCAACCTTGCCGACAGCTCTGCGCAAGCCGATAGCACTGTTTTCTTGCAGCACTGCAACGCCCGCCGAATCATAACCGCGATACTCAAGCCGTCGCAGGCCTTCAACCAGGATGGGGACTACATTTCTTTCGGCAATCGCGCCGACAATTCCGCACATAGGTTCACTCCAGATGCACTGCTCACTACACAGTGCGCTGCGGACAACACCGCAAATGTCTCATCGCATGGGTTTCGGCACTACCGGACACCGATCATTTCTTCTTCTCGGGTCGCTGCCAGCTATCTAGGGTTTTCTGGCGAGCGCGCTCCAGTGTCAGCTTGTCGTCCGGTGCCGACTTGGTCAGCGTCGAACCCGCACCGATCGTTGCGCCGCTGCCAACTTCAACGGGCGCGACCAACTCGACGCCGCTGCCAATGAATGCACCGTCACCGATAATCGTCTGGTGCTTGTTCGCGCCATCATAGTTGCAGGTAATGGTACCGGCGCCGACGTTGACATTGTCGCCAAGCGTCGCATCGCCAATGTAAGTGAGATGATTCACTTTGCTGCCAATGCCAACCTGGCTTTTCTTGATCTCGACGAAATTACCGACCTTGGCCTGCTGCGCCAATTCCGTGCCCGGCCGCAGGCGGGCAAATGGGCCGATCGTGCAGGCATTGCCAACCTGTGCATTATCGACAACGCAGTGCGAAAGCACTTGGCTATCATCGGCAATTGCACTGTCGCTAATGACACAGTTGGGGCCAATGGTTACCCGATCGCCTATGTGCACATCTCCAGCAAGCACAGCGTTGACATCAATGAACACGTCACGGCCGCAAGTAACCTGACCGCGAATATCAATACGCGCCGGGTCGGCCAGGCGCGCGCCGGCGCGCATCAACTGCTCTGCAGCACGGCGTTGAAAAACCCGCTCCGCAGCGGCTAGTTGCACCCGATCATTGATACCCATGATGTCATCGGGATCGTTAGCCAACACGGCCTGCACGGACACCGAATCGGCGACTGCCATGCCGACAATGTCGGTCAGGTAAAACTCGCCTTGGGCATTTTGTGGTTTGAGCGCCGAGAGCCACTCTCGCAAATTGGCAGCAGGTACGACGAAGACACCGGAATTAATCTCTGTAATCGCGGCTTCGGCCGGACTCGCGTCCTTTTGCTCAACGATGCCGGTAACCGTGCCATCGTCTGCGCGAACGATGCGACCATAACCGTACGGGGCAGGCATATCGACGGTAAGCACGCCAACCGAATCCGGCCGGGTTTTGACGAGTAATCGATCGACCGTTTCAGGCCGTAGTAACGGCACATCGCCACACAGAATGAGGACGCGATGGCCATCATCGATATCGGGCATCGCCTGTTGTACCGCATGACCGGTACCAAGCTGCTGAGATTGCAATGCCCAGCGCACGCTGGGGTCGGGAAACGCCGCTTGGACCGTATCGCCGCCATGTCCGTAAACCACAACGGTTTGCTGCGCTGACAACGCCGCACAGAGCTCAAGAACGTGGCCCAGCAACGGCTTGCCCGCCAATGGCTGCAACACTTTCGGGATATCCGAGCGCATGCGGGTGCCCTGGCCAGCAGCCAGAATGACGACGCTTAACGGTAGGGTGTGATGTGTCATCCGACAATGATACCGCAGTCGCCTGTTGATTCGTGTGAACAGGCGCACGTAGGATAACGGCATGAGTTCACAGATTTGGCGAGGCGCTGCGGCGATAGTCGGGTTAACCATCACGCTCGTATTGTCGGGCTGTAACACGGCGGTTTATGTGCGCGACGGCGTCACAGACGGCGACCGCTTTAGCCTGCCACCGCATGTCTACGCAGATGACAGCCCGGTTTTACAGAGTTGGGTTGCCTACAGCCTGGCGCGTAGCATTTGCCAGTTGGAAATGGGCGGCGACAATCCTGCCCGAAACTCCTCATTCGAGTGCGAACTTAGCGCGCGCGATTCGTTAGTCAGTCGCTGGCGGGAGTTAGGCACGGCGGATGCTGCCGACAATTCTGACGTCGCCTATTTGAATACGCTGGTCGCAGCGGACAATGCGGGGCTATTGAGAGAGTATGTGTGGCAGGAGCTGCGGCGCAACAGCTGGGCCACACCCGACAGCCTGAAGCTAAGCGAATACCGCGAATGGGCCGGCGAAGCACTGGGCCGCGGCCACCGCGCGCAGACGCAGATCATTGGCTCCTGGGGCTACATTGCAGGTACCCGTTGACCGCCAGAGTGAACGGCGCACTGCGTTAGGCCGCCCGTTCGCATAGCGAACGGATATGCGCAGCAGCGGCGGGCGCCTGCGCTTGCAACAGCAGGTGAGGGCCATCGATGACATGGTGGCGAACGTCCGGTATGTCGGTGATCAGGCTGGTCGAAAAACGCTGGCGCAGGATTCTGTCCTTAGCCGCTGTCAACACGTCGATCGGTTGC
>JBCCCC010000138.1:0-8478 GCA_039033695.1 Pseudomonadota bacterium
ACGTGCACGTGGCGTTCAATCGATACCGCGGATGAGCGCGCGCTTGTCGTCTGACGTCCTGGGCCGCCAACCACCGTAGGTCGGATTAGGCAGCATGAACCAGGTCTTGCCCCACCGATCGCTGTATTCGTTGGCCGTTTGTCGGCCGGACACAGATCCATCGTCGTGGTGCTTCTCAATAAAATCCCCAAGCTGATCGCCGAATAGCATGAGAATGTCGCGGTTGAGCTTAACGCACGCGCGGCGCGAGGTTTTGTCCGAGGACCAGACGCCATCGCCGCGCTCCGCGGCCGTTAGCAGCGCACGGCACGCTTGCGGCGGGCGCTCGCCACGTAGAAACAGTGTTGTCGTCGACGTATCAATGCCGATCGCCTCGAGATTAATGCGCGTATCTTCGATCTGCGGGCAGCTATCGTCAGTTGTCGGCCTCGGTCGGCAGCGGCGGTTCGTGACGAAGACAACATGCACACCCAACGACTGACTCGCACGAATGAAATCGACGACGCCAGGCACCTCGGTTGCGGCGCGCAGTGCAACCCACTGATCCCAGCTCTCGCCCTCGTAGGTCGCATCGTCCATGATCAGCTGGCCCTGGTACGGCGAGTTATCAAGTACCGTCTCATCGACATCGAGCACGATCGCAAATCGATCGAGTGGTCCGGTCGATGTCGCTGCGAATGCCTGTAACTCAGTTGTGGCTGATGCATAAATGCCATGTGTCAGCGCAGCGTATTCGGTCGATGACTGCAACCAGATTACCGCATCCGTATTGTCGTGACGCGGGACCGCCCCTGGGTCGCCAGTCACGGTGCAGCCTGCCACGCCAAGGCACACCAAGACGAGAAATATGCACGAACGTTTTTGCCAATTCATGATTAACCCTCGGTCATCGCGCCTGGCGCGATCACAAGAAAGACTACCTATTCGCGTCATATTACGCGAGGCTCCGGTTCGAATGGCGAATACTTCGGCCGGCCCACATGCCCTGGCTCATCCAGTGTTTGCTTTTCGCTCAGCTATTTCTGATCAAGCCGCACGCTTTGATGCCAAGAGACGCATCGCAATAGAGACAGGTCATCGTCATCGCCGGGTTTGCGATCCCCGTTGAGCAACAGCATTGTCAGCGATTTGATCGGGACCCGTCGGGCGCCAGTTGCGCTACCACATGCTGCGCAGCTTCTCGCCGACATCTACAGTCGTGCTACTACGTGAAGCATGACTTGCACTAGCAGCTTCGTCCTTGTGGAATTTGCTATCCAGGGTTTGCATGAGGGCATCGGTCATGAATCGACTGCGCGCGCCATACAGGTGTTTGTCACCATGCCGGTGCTGTTGCGTGACATAGAATTTGAGTGGTGCCATCAGATGCAGATCTTTCTTGGCGCGGGTCATCGCCACGTACAGTAGTCGACGTTCCTCATCGATGGCCTTGTTATCGCCAGCAGCAAATTCGGACGGGAAATTGCCATCGGTAACGTTAAGTACAAACACACTTTTCCACTCTTGGCCTTTGGCGGAATGCACGGTCGATAAAATAAGGTAATCCTCGTCCAACAATGGCTCGCCTGAAAGGTCGCCCGTGGACTGAGGCGGATCGAGCGTGAGCTCGGTCAGAAAGCGCTCGCGCGTGGGATAGCGCCCGGACACCTGTTCGAGCTGCTCGATATCGGCAATGCGCTGCTCTGCCCCATCGTAGATGTGCTCCAGGTGTGGTTGATACCAGCGCCGCGCCATTGACACATCCGACTGCCAACCGGCCACGTCATCGGCCACTCGCATGCTCAGATCGAGCTGGCGCATCAGCGTTGCCAACGCTGACCAATCCTCAGCTGCCGCAGCCGGAGGCACAAAATCGTCAAGCGCTGCCAGGGAGTGATGCTGCGCCGCGACGAATTCGAAACAACGCGCCGCATGAGTCGGACCAATACCCGGTAGCAACTGCAACACACGAAACGCCGCGACACGGTTCTTGGGGTTGTCGGCCCACTTGAGAATCGCCAGCAAATCCTTGACGTGCGCTGATTCCAGAAACTTGAGGCCACCATATTTGACGTACGGGATGTTGCGGCGGGTCAGTTCAATCTCCAGCCGGTCGCTATGATGGGCATTTCGAAACAGCACAGCCTGCTCCTTCAGCGCGACACCAGTCTCCCGGTTGGCGAGAATCTGCCCGACAATGTAGTCAGTCTCGCCGTCACCGTCTTTAACCGTGACGTAGCATGGCTTCTGTGCTGACGGCTGCGTCGAATACAGATCCTTGCGGTATTGCCGTTCGCTCTCCGCGATCAGGGTATTCGCGGAATCAAGGATGGGTTGCACGGAACGGTAATTGCGCTCCAGCGTGACGATTTCTGCGGCCGGTACAAACTGGTCGGGAAAGCTCAGGATGTTGTCAACTTCAGCTGCCCGGAACGAGTAGATTGACTGCGCATCGTCACCGACCACCGTGAGCCCATCCCCTTGCGGGCGCAAGGCAGTCAACACACCGGCCTGCAGCCGGTTGGTGTCCTGATACTCATCAACCAGCACATGTGAGAAACGCGCGCTTATCTCGCTTGCCAACGTCGGCTCCGACACCAGGTGATACCAATACAGCAGCAAGTCGTCGTAATCGAGCACGGCTTGCGTTTGTTTGGCCTCGACATAACCGCGGAACAGCGCCTTGAGCTCTTGATGCCAATCAGCGCACCATGGAAACGCGTCGTCCAGACATTGCTCTAGCGGTAGCTGTGCGTTCACACAGCGGGAGTAGATCGACAGGCAAGTGTCTTTCTTCGGAAAGCGACGATGGCGTGTCGCCAAGCCGTGCTGTTGGCGAATGAGGTCGAGCATGTCTGCAGCATCGCCACGATCGAGCACCGTGAATGATTCGTCCAGGCCGACATTCGCCGCGTAATGACGCAGCAACCGATTGGCCATCGAATGAAACGTACCAGACCATGTGAACCGGATGCTGCGGGGCCCGCCGCCCGGGCTCGACTTGAGCGCCTCGCGCACAATGCGCTCGGCGCGGCGCGTCATTTCCGCTGCGGCGCGGCGCGAGAATGTCAGCAGAAGAATGCGTTCCGGGTCGACACCCTGAAGCACCAGGTGCGCAACACGGTGCGCCAAAGTCATCGTTTTGCCAGTGCCTGCACCGGCAATGATTAACAGCGGGCCGGCGTTGACCCCGACGCTCGAATCAACATCGCCAAACGTCGCCGCACGATGCTGCTCGTCATTAAGCTTGGCAAGGTAGGGCTCTGTAACTTCGGCAATAACAGTCATCCGGACACGACCATTCAATATGGGGTTATGTACAGTAGTGGATAGATAAACAGTTGTCCAGCCGGGCTGCCACCAACCGCAGGTGCCCCTGCTACGACCTCAGTGAATCAATGACCGACCAACGGCATATGAGCAATCGGCTTTATTTGGTCAGAGGGCTAGCCGCGTTGTTCTGCAATGAAGTCCGCTAGCAAGCGGCTGAACGCTTCGGGCTGCTCAAGAAACGGGCTGTGACCGGTATCGCGCATCTCAACTTCTCGTACGGCACCACCACTCGCCTGATAACGATCCAGCACAAAGCGGGTTTGCAGCACCATCGGCTGCGACGGGTACTGAAATTCGGCATCGGCGGGAAGCAACACCGCCGCATCAAACATCGACTGGTCGCTGACGATCTGATCACTGTCACCGCGAATCCACAATATCGGCGGTTTCGGGTCCACGCTTGTTATCCCGCTCACATCGAAATACTTGGGACTGAGCGCATTGGTCGCGCCCCACTGGCCAGGCGCCACGCCGGGCCAATGGGGCGATAGGACATGGTCGCCAGGATAGCGCTTCTCGCCGAGCTTCAATTTCAGTGTTGCATCGACGAGCGCTACCTCGCGCGCCAGCGTAAGCGGGGGCCTGACAAAGAACATGCGCAGCAGATGCAACGGCGCCGCTGGAGAATCGGCAGATCGACTATTGGCCGCCAGTTGCTGCACAACCTCGTCCGCAATAATGCCGGCACCCGAACCCGCGTAATCCGGGTGCGTGGGTGTGCCCTGCGCATCGCATGTCCCGCCAAACCCGAACGGGCTCACAGGCGCAACCAGCGTTAACGAACGGACTCGATGCGGGTGATCGATCGTGAATTGCATGATGCCGGCAGCGCCCGCCGACCAACCCAGCAAATGCGCCGCGTCGATCTCCAGCGCATCCAGCAGCGCACGAAGATCATCAGACCAGTCACGCGCACCACGGGTGGCATCGATTGGCAAGTCTTCGGTGTCGCCATAGCCGCGCAGGTCCGGGGCAACGCAATGGCAGCTTGCGGCCAGCGACGACATGAGATCTTCAAAGTATGTCGCAGCCGCAAGATTCCCGTGCAGTAATACGAGCGTTGGCTGCGACGCGTGCCCGCTGGACAGCACATGGCAATTTATGCGCGCAGTCTGAACACGCTGTGACCGGATCAAAACTCGAAGATGCCTGTGAGTGCGTACGTGCGCGGGGCATTGTAGTAACCGAGCTCAACACCCGGGAATGCAGACAGGTCAAATGCATGCGTACGATACTCCCGATCGGTCAGGTTCTTCGCACCGAGCATCAGCCGCCAGTTGCCCTCGCCCGACTCATAGGTGACTGATGCGTTCGTCACTGAGTAACCGTCCTGCGCCAGGTTCTCGCTGGAGTTCACCTCAAGATAGGTCTTACTACGATAGCCAATATCCCCTGCAAACGTCAGGGCACCCGAGGCAAGCGGAATCGTATGCGACAAGCCGACGAACGCATCCCACTCGGGTGCGTTGATCAGCTCGCGATCGCCGCTCACATCCACTAGCGTGTTTGTCACAGGGTCGGCCGACAAGAATTCGCCGTACTCCGCATCCAGGTAACCCAGATTGGCCATCAACGTTGTGCGGTCAGTAAGCACAGCCATAAGCTCGACCTCCAACCCAGCGATATCCGCTTCGCCGGCATTGGTGAAAATCGGCAAGATGCCGCTGCCGCCCGGGGCCGCCTCGAAGCTGCTGACTTGCAGATCGTTGTACTGCGTATAGAACAATGATGCGTTCGCGCGCAGCCGGTTTTGCAGCCACTCCGACTTGATACCTACCTCGTAGCTGATGAGCGTTTCTTCATCGTAGGGTTCAGACTGCGCATCGGCGGCCCTGCCATTGAAACCACCGCTCTTGAAGCCTTCCGACACGGTAGCAAACACGCGCATGTCGTCGTTGACCTGGTAGTTAAGCCCGAGCTTGAAGGAGAAGTTACTGAACGATGCAGGGTCTGGATCGACGGGCGGGCGCTGGACGCCAACGCCGACGCCTACCGGCAAGTCCGCAGACGATGGGTTCAACAAGTCTGGGTTGGCATAGCTCACGGCGCCGGTAACCGGGTCGAACATGATGCCGGCCAATGCCGTCAGATCGATGTCTTCAACCGTGCGGGCGTAGTCCTTTTCCTCATCGGTGTATCGCAATCCGACGATGCCAGTCAGTCGGTCGGTAAAGTCATAATCAAGCTGACCGAAGATGGCAGTGCTATCGGTGCTGAACTCTGCAATCCCGGACAGCCCGATTAGCAAGTTGCTAAACACGCCACCGTCAAATGTGTCGCCGTCTTCCTTGAAGTAATACACACCGCCGACCACAGCAGCGCGTTCGCCGCTGTAGGTCAGTTGCAACTCCTGAGACACCTGCGTCTGGTCGTTGAAGTAGAAAATGCCGAAGGCATTGACCGGCGTGCCATCCAGATCGATTTCGGTGCCGTACTCCAGCTCTCGGTAGGAGCTGATCGATTTGAAGGTCAGCTGATCATTAACATCCCATGTCGCATTCAGGCCCACGCCCCTGGTCTCAGTTTGCTCAAGCCGGTTGAAATCAGCATTGACCGCAAACGGATCACTGTCTGCGGGGAAGACCTCGTTGGAAAGGCCAAATGTGAATGGGTCAACCGTTAACACGGAGATTGGCGTGACCTTGGAGGGCGTTCTGGAGCGATCCGGATCGGACTCGGTGAAGTCCGCCGACAACTGGAACGACAGCGAATCAGTCGCCCGCAGCTCCACGACACCACGGGCAAAGAGCGTGTCCTGGTCACCATCATCGTTCCCGTCGAACGCGTTCTCGGAATATCCATCGCGACTCAATCTGGCCGCGGTAAAACGACCCAGCAGCCGATCATCGACAATGGGCCCACTGACGGATGCCTTGAGATTGCTGCGGCCGTAGTTGCCAAACGTGGCTGACACATTACCCGTGAAAGTTTCTGTCGGTCCTGCAGAAACATACTTAATTGCACCGCCAACCGTGTTGCGGCCATACAAGCTGCCTTGCGGACCACGCAACACTTCGATGCGCTCGACATCGACGACATCAAGAAATGCGCCCTGCGCGCGCCCGAGATAGATGTCATCAAGATAGATCCCGACACCCGGCTCGAAGAACGCAATGGAGTCCACCTGCCCGACGCCGCGAATGTAGACGACCGCATTGTTGGCATCACCAACATGCACGCTGAGGTTCGGTACCAGTGACTGCAAGTCGCCAATGTCGGTAGCCTGCAGCGCCTCAAGGTCCGTGCCGCTGTAGGACGTCATTGATACTGGCACTTCCTGAAGGTTCGCGACGCGGCGCTCTGCCGTAACGATGATTTCATCCAAAACCACATCACCGCCAAACTCGTCCTGCGCAACAGCATTGGGCATAAGCACTGTGCAAGACAACATCCCGGCCAGAACAGCAATCACATACCGACATGGTTTCAGTTTCATTTGCTTCCCCCCAGTATTTGAAACTTGCGGGCGGCAAGCAGTCTGCTTAGGCCTCCCCAGTCCAACTATTGCCGAGAACGGCCGCGATGCATATGATCCATCGGATCATTAAAGGTGTACAATTTCGCTCATCAGCAGCCTGCGCTGCTCGCAAGTCACCCGGGAGTTGGGGGATTTTGGGTATATTGGCGCGGGGTGACGCCGTTCCATCGCTTGAACGCTCGCGTGAAGCTCCGAAAATCCGAAAAGCCCAATTCTTCAGCAATTTCGCTGGTCTTCAGCCCCTGGCGGAGCATCCGCAGCGCAGCTCTATTCAGGGTTGCCTCAGTGATCTCGCGGTAACTGCAGTTTCGCTCCTGTAACCGGCGCCGCAACGTCGCCACACTGCAACCCAGGTACTTCGCGGTATCAACCTGGCTGTACATCCGTTTTTCGATGGCATGTTCTACCTGACGCACGATATCGGGTCGTTGCGCACTGGCGGACGATGCCGCCTCGATCACCCGAATCACATCGTCATAGATCTCTTCTGACGAAGGCGTGATCCCTGGCGCGACGTCGACGGGCAGCGTCGATGCGTCCAGATCGTATATCAGCGCATAGGTGCCCGAGTGGTAGCGGATCGGCACCTTCCAGAACTCCATATGCCGGCTCGTCGAAATCGCTCGATCGCGCTTGATATAGACCTTCCTGAGTTTTGCCGATAAGTCACCGGGCGTGATCGATATCAACATGCAATGCAGAAATATCAGCACACACTCCAGCGTCAGATGGATATAGCGACTATCGTCCAGCCGATAGGGAAAGTGCCGATCATCGACCGTGTATACGATGCACCCGTCTCGTTGCTCCACATGATTGTATGAGCCGCCGTGCAACATGTTGTAAGAACGGGCGATTGTTTTCATCGCCTCGTATAACGACGTCGAAGATGCCAGACTGCCGACAATATAGCCGGTCGCGCCAGGCATAAGATGCCGCGAAGACAAGTGCACGGTTTCGTCATGCAACTCGGAAGCGAGCGCTTTCAGAATACGAAAATAGTCGGTCAATGGTAACAGTGTGTCGCCGCTACCCGATGCAAACGCCGCATCATAGCCAACACTTTCGAGGACTCGCGTCAGGGCATCCTCGGGACAAGCTCGCAGGACCGGGTCGATATCGCGTCGGGCGATCGGGAAATCTGAACGCGAACTGTCGACGGTATCGCTCATATCTGCCGCCAGTTTACGAAAAGCTCGCATCGCATATCAAACCGGCAGCTCTGCGGAGTGGTTCATTTCCTCGGCCTGTTCAGTATCTAACGTTTGGGTGCGCGCCTTGATGCGTCGACTAGCCAAGTCGCGTGCGCACGGTTCTTTGTGCTTGAGAGTTGATTGTGCCTGCTACGCGCATGACCGTCGCGCTACCACCCCCGCTGCGCCTGCCGATCAAGACGTCAATCCAGCTCTGCGATCTGCAATCGAAGTTCACGAAACATGATCTCGGCCTCGTCAGTCAACGCCTGGGTGACTGCAGCCCGCATACGCTCGTTCATGGCGCTCGTTTTGCTCTCGACGCCCCAAAGCGTTGCCATCTTGCGCTCCTCTATGTCTGCCTGCGCCGTGCCATAGGGGTAGCCCTGAATCACGTCGATGAGCAAGGCATTACCGACGGCAACGCCTTTGACTTTGCGAGTTGGCAAAACGAATGCGGTAATCAGCGTAAAATCGGTAGCCGCCAGTGCATTC
>JBCCCC010000139.1:0-8463 GCA_039033695.1 Pseudomonadota bacterium
CAGACCGTGCTGGTCGTGTTTCTGCTGGGGGCAGTTGTCACGCGCTCCGCTGGCTGTGTCGTGAACGACCTGGCTGACCGAAGACTGGATGCTGAAGTACGGCGTACACGCGGGCGCCCACTGGCCACCGGTGAAATCGGCACCGTCGAGGCGATCGCCGTCTTTGTGGGTCTGGGCTTTATTGCGATCGGGCTTGTCGCAATGCTCAACCCACTGACACAGGTATTGGCGGCATGTGCCGTGGTTCTCATGGTCATCTACCCATTCATGAAACGCATCCTGTCCGTGCCACAACTTATTCTGGGCATTGCGTTTGCAACTGCTATTCCTATGGCCTTCGCTGCCCAAACCAGCGAAATTCCGGCGGTTAGTTGGCTGCTGTTTGCGATAACCGTGGTGTGGGCTGTCATCTACGACACGATGTACGCAATGTGTGATCGAGAGGACGATCTCGTCGCCGGCATTCGTTCCAGCGCGATTCTGTTCGGCGACGCCGACAGATTTGTGATCGGTGCGCTGCAATTACTCATGCTGACTGGGCTGCTGATGCTGGGCTTGCGACTCGAGTTTGGCGGCTGGTACTACCTGGCAATTGCTGGCGTCGCGTGCCTGATGCTGTATCACCAGCACTTGATTCGGGATCGCGAAGCGGATGCGAGTTTCCAGGCTTTCTTGCACAACCAGTACATCGGCGTAGTGGTGTTTGCGGGCATTGCGCTGGACTATTTGTACCGCGCGGCTTAGCTCACCACCCGCGCCAGCACAACAGCGTGCACGGCGCGAGCTCCCGCGCGCCGCAGCACCCTTGCACAGGCGTCGAGTGTGGCGCCGGTCGTCATGACATCGTCAAACACCCAGACATCGCAGCCCTGCACGCGAGACCGGACATACAGGCTGCTGGCCAGGTTGGACCGGCGCGCATCGCGCCCAAGCCCCGCTTGCGGTCTTGTAGCCACTGGCTTGGTCAGCAGGTTGCGCCGCGAACGCAGTGCTGTCTGCGGCACAACGCTTCGCAGTAGTAGCTCAGCCTGATTGAAGCCGCGCGAGCGCTGGCGCGCCGCGTGCATCGGCACCGCAACGGCCAACCCGTGGGCTTGCTGAAGACGCGGCACGACCCGCTGCATTAGCAGAGCCAACGCTGGCAGTAGTGTCAGGTCCGGGCGGTACTTGAAGCTTCCTAGCATCGCATCAAGCGGATACTCGTAACGACATGCAGACACGACGGACTCGAAAGCATGTGGATTGACCAGGCAATGGCCGCAGACTGCCGCAGGTCTGGCTAGCGGCCGGGCGCATGCGGCGCAGCAGTTGGCATTGGACGAGACGTCGGCGTAGCACAGGTCGCAAAGCGGCGCTGACGATGTCATGCCGCACATGCCACACTCGCGCGGTGCGACAGCGGCAAGCGCGTTCACTATTCGTGAAAGGGAGCGCATACGCCTGATTGTTACAAGCTGAGACAACAGTTGATGGGTGCATTTGCACGCGATTACCCGAATAATGTGCCCAAACACGCGCCGAACGACATGATGCTGCACGATACGACTCCTGACCTTCAGCGCCGCCTTGACCGCGCCGCTACCAACTATGACGCCGCCGCGTTCTTGCAACAACGCGCCGCTACGGAGATGCTCGATCGGCTCGATCTGACAAAGCTCGATCCCGCGTTGATTGTGGACCTCGGTGCCACAACAGGTTTCGCGACTCGGGCGCTTAGTGAGCGTTACCCGTCAGCACGCGTGGTCGGGGTGGACAGCAATGCGGCATTGTTGCGAGCAGGCGGACTGCTGCCATCGCGCTGGGCATTACGCGCGCCGAAGGTCTTGCCGTTGGTTGCCAGTGGAACTGCATTGCCATTTCGAGATAACAGTGTCGATCTGGTCTTCAGCAACCTGTGGCTGCCACGCTTTGGCGAACCTGACACGGTCTTCGGCGAGATCAGCCGGGTGCTGAAGACGGGTGGCAGTTTCGTATTCTCGTCGCTGGGGCCGGCAACGCTGGCCGAATTGCGATCGGCGTGGCAAACCTGCGACGATGCGCCTCACGTTAGCGCTTTTCTGGATATGCATGACGTTGGCGATGCGCTTGGCCGCGCAGGCTTTGCGGAACCCGTGCTCGACGTCGAGATGCTGACCGTCAGCTACGAAACTACCACCAGCTTATGGCAGGACCTATCGGGCATCGGCGCGCGCAATACACTGCCGGACCGCCACCGGGCATTGACGGGTAAACAACGATTCGCTGCGATGCGCCAAGCGCTCGAGGGCACCGATGGCAGCTTCAAGATCAGTGTCGAACTGGTGTTTGGGCAGTGCTGGGGTGGCAGGCGGCGCGAAAGCGCATCTCAAGTGACGATCTCGCCTGCCAGCATCGGATTTCGGAAGCGCTAAACCACGCCAAACCGACAAAATTCGACGCGATGTATACGTGGGTCTACGAATTGCATCGTATTGGGGTGAGGACTAGTCTTAAGGTCTCGGCTAGCGCCATTGGAACCACCTATGCATCGCTTTGATCTGTGCGCAAACTGCTCGCTCTCGGCGAACCAGGCAATCGCCCTGTTTGCCGGCATTGCCGGGATTAGTCTGGCGTTTGCCGGCGTGTTCGTGAGCATGGGCTACTGGCCTGTGCTGCCATTTGCGGGTATGGAGCTGGCGGTACTCGGCTGGGCACTGCGGGCCAGCTGGCGCCGGGGTCAGGACCGCGAGCGCATTATTATCGATTCAAGCGATATAACGATCTGCCGCTGGCGCTACGAGGACGAGACGCCAACCACGACACGTTTGCCGCGCGAATGGACTCAAGTACAGATTATCGAACGTAATGATGCGGCTCGAAAGCCCCAACTGGCTTTTGGACGCGGGGGACGTTGGTGGGTATTCGGCCAATTTCTGGTAGAGCAGGAAAAACGCGCGTTGAAGCGGCGTATCGGCCAAGTACTTCGACAAACCAGTCATGTGCCAGTTAACGATAACTAGACAGCGCAAACCATTGGCAACAAAGAGAACCAAGTCTCCAATTTCCCGCCTTGAGGCGGTACAATAATGCGGCTGGAACCCAGCTTTACTTCAAATCGCCCGGCCCGGCATCACAACGCGGCCAGGCACCATGGTCTGAATGACAGATCGAGAAATGATATTCATGGATATTAAACGCAAAATTGCTGCCATCTTCGTTGGCCTCTTATCAACGAATGTTGTGCTGGCCGACTGGGATCTCAACATGCGCGAGGGCGTGACCGCCATCAGCCGCGAGATCTATGGCCTGCACATGCTGATTTTTTACGTGTGCTGCGCCATTGGCGTGTTTGTTTTCGGCTGGATGATCGTTGCATTAGTAATGCATCGCAAGTCCAAAGGCGCCGTTGCTGCACAGTTCTCACACAGCACCAAAGCTGAGATTATCTGGACGCTCATTCCAGCCGTGATCCTGATCGCGATGGCGGTGCCAGCCGCCAAAACCATGATCAAGGTTGAGGACGATCGCAACCCTGACATCACGATCAAAGCCACGGGCTATCAATGGAAATGGAAGTACGAGTACATTGACGAGGGCGTCAGTTTTTATTCCAACCTCGCACGTACCAGCAACGATGCCAGGCGCCTGGGATCGGGAATCGACCCAAACTCGGTGCCTAACTACCTGCTGGAAGTCGACAACCATGTGGTGGTACCCGTCAACAAAAAAGTACGGGTGCTGATTACGTCCAACGACGTGATCCATGCTTGGTGGATGCCTGACTTCGCGATCAAGAAAGACGCCATCCCCGGCTACATCAACCAGGTTTGGTTTATCGCCGAAGAACCCGGTATTTATCGCGGCCAGTGCGCTGAGCTATGCGGCCAGGACCATGGCTTTATGCCGATTGTCGTCGAAGTGCTGGAAGAGGAGGCTTTCGAGGCGCGCATGGCCAGCCTCAAAGCAGAGTTTGGTACTGACGCGCCGAAATTGGCGGCGAGCCAGTAGCGCACCGGCGAGTAACGACGACGAAGTTAACTATTCGCGCTGATCACAGCGCAAGACAAAATTCAGGAGCACGCAATGAGTGCCGCAACAAGTAACGACGCAACACACGACGACCATCATGATCACGGACCCGAGCTGACGGGGATCAAGCGCTGGTTGTATACCACCAACCACAAGGACATCGGCACGATGTACCTGGTGTTCAGCCTGATCATGCTGTTCGTTGGCGGCGCCATGGCTCTCGTTATCCGCACGGAGCTCGGCCAGCCGGGCATGCAGTTTGTGCAGCCGGGCTTTTACAATCAGATGGTGACAATGCATGCATTGATCATGATTTTTGGCGCCGTCATGCCAGCGTTCGTTGGGCTTGCCAACTGGATGATTCCACTCATGGTGGGCGCGCCGGATATGGCCTTGCCACGCATGAACAACTGGTCTTTCTGGATTCTACCCGCGGCGTTCGGCATCTTGCTGGCCACGCTGTTTGTACCAGGCGGTGCTCCGGCTGGCGGCTGGACCATGTATCCACCGCTCGTGCTGCAGACGGGTGACGCGTTCCCCATGCTGATCTTCTCGGTTCACCTGATGGGCATTTCATCCATCATGGGTGCGATCAACATTATCGTGACCATCATGAACATGCGTGCGCCCGGCATGACCTTGCTGAAAATGCCGCTGTTTGTTTGGACCTGGCTGATCACCGCGTACCTGCTTATTCTCGTGATGCCGGTACTTGCGGGCGCCGTGACCATGCTGCTGACCGATCAGTTCTTCGGCACCAGCTTCTTCCGTGCCGCCGGCGGTGGTGACCCCGTCATGTTCCAGCATATTTTCTGGTTCTTCGGGCACCCTGAGGTGTACATCATGATCTTGCCGGCATTCGGCATTGTTTCGGAGATCATTCCGACGTTCGCGCGTAAACCGTTGTTCGGTTACTCATCGATGGTGTATGCAACGGCCAGTATTGCGTTTCTGTCGTTCATCGTCTGGGCGCACCACATGTTTACGGCAGGCATGCCGCTCACTGGCCAGCTGTTCTTTATGTTCACAACCATGCTGATTGCGGTGCCCACTGGCGTCAAAGTCTTCAACTGGGCAGCTACGATGTGGAAGGGATCGATGACATTCGAGACACCCATGTTGTTTGCCGTGGCGTTTTTGTTCCTGTTCACGATCGGTGGTTTCTCGGGCCTGATGTTGGCTATCGTGCCAGCCGATTTCCAATACCATGACTCGTACTTTGTGGTTGCTCACTTCCACTACGTGCTTGTGCCTGGCGCGATCTTCGGCATCATCGCTGGCGTGTACTATTGGCTGCCGAAGTGGACCGGCCACATGTACAACGAGTTTTTGGGCAAGACCCATTTCTGGCTGACGACGATCTTCGTCAACCTGACGTTCTTCCCGATGCACTTCCTTGGCCTTGCGGGTATGCCGCGGCGCATTCCAGATTACGCAACGCAGTTTGCCGACTTCAATATGATCGCCACGGTGGGCGCATTTGGGTTTGGCTTATCGCAGTTGCTGTTCGTCTGGGTCATCATTCAATGCGCGCGGGGCGGCAAGAAGGCAACGGCTGAGGTTTGGGAAAACCCGGTCGGTCTGGAGTGGACCGTCCCATCTCCCGCGCCGCACCACACGTTCGATGAACCGCCGGTGGTCAAATGACGGATGTCATCACAATGAGCGACAAGCACAACGACGAGCAAAAACGCACCGTCCGGCGCAATATGCTGGTGTTGATCGTGGTCGCGTTCGCGGTCTACGGCGGCTTTATCGCGGCCAGCGTGCTGCGCAGCCAGGCCGGAGTCTGACGCCGTGCAAACGGATCGCTGGCTTTCGTTGAAACTCGTTGTGCTTTCGGTCGGTGCGTTCGCATTTGCGTTCTCGCTGGTACCGCTCTATGACGTCTTTTGCGATCTGACTGGCTTCGGCGGTCGCACGAATGAGGCGCCGGTCATGGTCACAGAGCAAGTCGATGAGAGTCGAACGGTGACCATTCAGTTCACGACGACGGTCAACGAATCGGCACCGTACGCGTTCCACTCCGAGGTGCGCAGCATTCAAGTGCAACCGGGCAAACTCTACGATGCCAATTTCATCGCCAGCAATTTGACCGATGGTGCCAGGGTCGGCCAGGCGATCCCAAGCGTCTATCCGAACAAGGCTGCAGCCTTCCTGCGCAAGACCGAGTGTTTCTGCTTTAACAATCAGCCTTTTGACGGCGGCGAAACCAAGGAAATGCCCGTGCGTTTTCTCGTCGATCGCAGTCTGCCCGACTACATCGACACCATTACACTGTCTTATACCTTTTATAATATTGAAGCGACGGCCGCACGCTAGCGAGGGCGTGGCCAGCGCATACACTTTAACTGGGGATGCCTGATATGGCACATACGAACGATAAATATTACGTCCCGCACGGCAGTCATTGGCCGATCGTCGGCTCCGTTGGGCTTTTGCTCACAATGGTGGGCGTGTCTGGCTGGCTTAATGGCGGCGACATCAGCCCTTACATTTTCGCGCTCGGCTTGCTGGTTGTCATCGGCATGATGTTTGGCTGGTTTGGCAATGTCATCGACGAGAGCGAAGGTGGCATTTACTCCGACCAGGTCGACAAGTCATTCCGCATGGGAATGAGCTGGTTCATCATCTCGGAAGTCATGTTCTTCGCGGCCTTCTTCGGCGCGCTGTTCTATACCCGCAACATGGCGCTGCCATGGCTGGAAGGTGGCAGCAACAATTTCTTTACCGGTTTGTTGTTATGGCCAGGCTTTGAGGCGATGTGGCCGAGCAATGGGCCTGCCGCGATCGGTGGCGCATTCCAGACGATGTCAGCCTGGGGCTTGCCCGCATTGAACACCGCGATTCTGCTGACCAGTAGCGTCACGATTACGATTGCTCATCATGCGCTGCGCGACGACAAGCGCGGTATGACGGCGATCTTCCTGGGCCTTACCGTCCTACTGGGATTCATCTTCGTGTATTTCCAGGGTATTGAGTACATCCATGCCTATCAGGATCTGAATCTGCGCATGGATTCCGGTATCTATGGCTCCACGTTCTTTATGCTGACCGGTTTCCACGGCATGCACGTGACCATTGGCGCACTGATGCTGCTGATCGTGTGGATCCGCGTCATGCGCGGACATTTCACAGCCAAGCATCACTTTGCGTTCGAGGCGTCAGCCTGGTACTGGCACTTCGTCGACGTCGTGTGGCTTGGCTTGTTTATCTTCGTCTATATCCTCTAGACGAAAGAACACCGTTAGACAATAAGGCCGGGTACTCACAAGGTGCCCGGCCTTTTTCATTCATAGACGGTAATATAGGTTGGTATCGCGGCCGGCACACTTGGTCGGCGATGATCGCAAGCCGGCTACAACGTACCCGGCTCAACGCCACCGAGAAATGCCGTGATCATCAGGATCACGAACAAGGCGACCGACAGACCGATACGCCAGGTCAACGCTTTGGCCAAACGCGCGGAATCGCGCTGGTCGCGGGTGAGATAGAACAAGCCGGAAGCGAGCGAATAGATGATGCCGATCAGCATCAGGATGATTAACAGGCGCATGCAAACCTACCAAGGATAGTTGAGGCGATTATACCGTGAACGTAACAGCAAGACGCCGCCCCATGTGGATTCCCGTCGCCGTCTATCTTGTGTTGATGCCTGCCATGTTGTGGCTGGGTTTCTGGCAGCTGGACCGATACGATCAACGGCAGGATCAGCTAGACAGCTTCGCTGCAGCCGAAGCACTGGCGCCGCTTGGGTTTGATGAGATTTCAGACGCGGCACGACAGCGCTTTCGGGCCGTTACGGTGAACGGCAGATACCTGGCGGATAGGCAAATCCTCATTGACAACATTGTGCGTAACTCGCGCAATGGGTTTTTTGTGCTGAGCCCGATTGAGCTTGTCGATGGCCAGGTGCTGTTGGTTAACCGTGGCTGGATCGCACAAAGCCCGCTGCGTGAGCCACTTGGTGATCTGGCTATCGATGACGCGGCGGTCAGCGTCAACGGCCGGGTCGGCCAACTGCCCGTCGGTGGATTGGCTCTGGGCGAGCAGCCTACCAGCGTCACGGAGTGGCCCGCGATTCTGCAGTATCCAACGTTGGAAGATGTCAGTACCTTATTGCAGAGAGACGTCGCGCCATGGGTGTTGCTGGCCGATGCTGACTCACCCGGCAACTTCGAGCGTCGATGGACGCCCGGCGGACTGCCACCAGAGCGGCATCTCGGCTATGCTGTGCAGTGGTTTGCCATGTGCATCGCGCTCACACTATTGATGCTGTTCGCTGCCTGGCGATCAGCTCGGAACAGAGAAAATGACAACAATTGATCAAGACAAGCAACGGCGTGGCCGCATTCAAATCATCTTATTGGCCGCCGTTTTCTTCGGGCCGTTGCTGGTGGCAATTGGCATGTACTTTTTCGGCGATGGTGAGCCAATCAATGATGGTGTCAATTTCGGCGAATTGGTAACACCGAG
>JBCCCC010000140.1:0-8419 GCA_039033695.1 Pseudomonadota bacterium
GCCTTACCTGTCATGAGACCGGCGACATGCGCATCACTCGCAATGCGAAGCAACTCATCGAGCGTAGGTTGGCTGGAGCGATGATCGCTAATGGCAATCTCGCCAACGCCGATCACGGGGTCCAGGTTCACAATATCGCTGCGAACGTCGCCAGTGAACGTGACGGGCGGCACGCGATAGCCGCCGGTATAGCAATAGGCGCTGAGGCCCTGAGCGCGTAGCGAGCGCGTTTCGGCCAGCAACTGCTTGGTATCACGTGTGGTGTCGTCGGTACCCAGCAAGCCGACAACGGTCGTAATCCCGGCATGGGTGAATCGCTTCAGTCCAACGGCTGGCACACGGCTGGAGTAGCCGGACTCTCCACCACCACCCGTAGTGTGGGCATGACCATCGACAAAGCCCGGGATCAGGCGCTGGCCCTCGATGTCATGAATCTCCACGCCCAGCCGATCATCAAGCACTGGAAGTTCGTCGCCGATCCACAGGATGCGGCCTCCGCCTAGCAGTAAATGCTGCAGACCCATCGGCTGTGGCGCGAATACGTTGGCATTGGTCAGAAGCTGTAGCACGGCGAGTTTGACCCGGAAAAAACGAGGCGCAATGTTACCGCAATGGATGCCTGGATGCTGTAGTGGCTTGGCGCTGTTGAGCGGGTCCGAGGTCGTGATTTAGTGAGAAACGGATGCTTGGTAGCCGTTGAAGCCGCAGATCGGCGGGCCAATTATTGACTGACTGGTCAGTTAATAATATGGTCATGCAATGAATGCCTCCTATCAACGGCGCAAGGCCGATCGTCCAGAAGAAATCCTCAATGCCGCACTCGATGTGTTTGTCAGGGATGGCTATGATGCGAGCCGGCTTGCCGATATCGCCGCGGAAGCCGGCGTTAGCAAAGGCCTGCTCTATCACTACTTTGATTCAAAAGAGGCGCTGTTCAGGGCCGTCGTTGAGCAGGAGGTCACGCCGCGGCTCGAGGAGATGACCCGTCTTATCGGGCAGTTGGAAATCCCGATAGCCCAATTCATGAAGCAGATGCTGCCTGAACTCATGGCGGCAGTACTTGCATCGCGCGCGGGCGTCGTCATACGGCTGGTCATTGCGAACGGCGCTCAACACCCTGAAATCACGCGATACTATTTTGACAACATCATTGCTCGAGGCGAGGCGATGCTCAAAGCACTCATCCAGCGTGGTGTGGATAACGGTGAGTTTCGTGAGTCGGCATTGCAGACCCAACCAATGCTACTAATGGCGCCTGCCATACTCTGCCAGGTTTGGGGCATGCTGTTCGGTGAGTATCGAGCACTGGACAATGCAGCGCTGCTGCGTGAGCACATGGGCTTGATGGTCAGTGCTGTCGAAACACAGGCAACAACACCATGATGCGCTCTGGGCTGCTCCTCGTCGGCCTGCTGATACTGATCGCCTGCAAAGATGGCAACCGGCCTGCGCAAGTGGTCGGCGAGCTGGCGTCTGATCGTGTTGAGCTGGTCGCCCATGTTCGCGAGCCCATTACCGACATCGTCGTTGGGGAAGGCCAGCAAGTTGCTGCCGGCGACATACTGGCACGACAGGACATCCGCGACGCCGCGGCACGTGTCGCGGAAATGGCAGCGGCGGTGGCACTGGCCGAAGCCCAGCTCGCAGAAGCACAGCGTGGGCCCCGGGCAGAAATGATCATCGCCACACGGGCGCGGCTGAAAGGCGCCGAAGACGACGTAGCATTCCGGCGCACTGAACTCACCCGAGCCGATGCCTTGGTTGAACGTCAGCTTGGCTCGGATGAGCAGCGCGACAATGCAAAGGCAGCACTGGATTCGGCGCTGGCCACGCAAGCCGCGTTGAAGGCAGAGCTCGATGAACTCGAGAACGGCACCACGGCGGAGCAACTCGATATTGCAAGCGAACGCGTTGCGCAGGCTATTGCCAGACTTGAGCAGTCACGTATCGCTCAAGACCGCCTGACTGTGCGGGCCCCCAGCAGTGGCATTATCGACAGCGTGCTCTTTGAAGTTGGCGAGACACCGGCAGTCGGCGATGTGCTGATCGTGCTGCTTGGTGCCGCGCAGGCGCATGCGCGCGTTTATGTACCCGAGGCCCAACGCGTTAACTTGTCGCCGGGCAGCCGGGCGCAAGTGTTTGTCGACGGTCTCGCGCAACCACTCGACGGGCGCCTGCGACGGATTGCGAATGAGGCGACTTTCACGCCCTATTTTGCACTCACAGAATATGACCGCGGACGCCTGAGCTATGTCGCTGAGGTCGACATCATCGGTGCCGATCGACGCTTGCCGGACGGCGTACCCGTGCAGGTGCGTTTCACCGACGAGCCAGCGCAGTGACGGGGCAACCGGTTGCGATCCGCGCGCGCGGTTTGGTCAAACAGTTCGGTGCGCTGACAGCCGTCAATCAGCTGGACCTGGACGTGCCGCCTGGCCAAATCTACGGATTTCTTGGTCCCAACGGCTCAGGCAAATCGACCACAATACGCATGTTGTGTGGGCTATTGACACCAACTGCTGGCGTCATTGATGTGCTCGGCCTCAGCGTGCCGCGACAAGCAGAGCAACTAAAGCCCGACATTGGCTACATGACACAAAAATTCTCCATGTACGGAGATTTGAGCGTTCGTCAGAATCTTGAATTCATTGCGGATATCTACTCGATCGCCAAAACACAACGCCGCCGGCGCGTGGAACATGCTCTCGCCCAGTACTTTCTGATCGAGCAAAGTCGACAACTGGCCGCGACATTGAGTGGCGGACAGCGTCAGCGACTGGCATTGGCCGCGGCGACACTGCATCAGCCGCGTCTATTGTTGTTGGATGAACCAACCAGCGCGGTTGACCCGAGCAGCCGTCGCGACTTCTGGGAGCGCCTTTTTGAGCTTGCGGATGGCGGCACAACCATCCTGGTGTCAACGCATTACATGGATGAGGCCGAGCGCTGCCATCGCATTGCCATTCTGGACCGTGGCGTCAAGGTGGCAGATGGCACGCCTAAGCAATTGGGCCAGGACATCGGCATGCAGGTTTTCGAGATCGAAACAGACAATCCGAATCGGGCCCGACGCGCCCTCGCCGGGTTGCATGATGTCTTTAGCATTACCCAGCTTGGGATTCGACTGCGCGTGCTGGTGCCGACGCATGTGACCGGTGCACATGACACTATTGCGGCCGAGCTCGTCAACGCGGGCCTCGCTGCCAACGTGGCCATCGTCTCACCCAGTCTTGAAGACATCTTTGTCGCGGCGACCGGCGACAACGCCATGGTCAAGGACGCCGCGTGAAAAGCCTGGCCAGGCTGTATGCGATAGTACGCAAGGAATTCCTGCAGATTCGCCGCGACCGACTGACAATGGGCATGGTCGTCGGTATGCCCCTCATGCAACTGCTACTGTTCGGCTATGCAATCAACACGGATGTCCGCAATCTCAACGCGGCGGTCGCGGATCAGGCAAGCACGCATCTCTCGCATGAAGCGGTGACCTCGTTGGCCCAGAGCCAGGTGGTCAACATCGTACAGCGTGTGGAGACACCACAAGCGCTGATGAGTTTACTTGCAAGGGGCGACATCGCCGTTGGCATTCACCTGCCGCCAGACTTTGACCAGCGAGTAGCCCGCGGCGATCGTACCGCGGGGCAATTGCTGGTCGATGGCAGCGACCCGACTATTCTGGGCGTCGCCAGCCAGCTTGCACGGATGCCAATACAATTCGATGCCCAACGCAATGCAGCCCGCGCCGACGCATTCGAGGTACGCGCGTTCTATAACCCGGAAGGCCGCACCGCGGTCAACATTGTGCCGGGGCTATTGGGCGTCATATTGACGATGACAATGGTGTTGTTCACGGCGGTTGCCATCGTGCGCGAGCGCGAAGCCGGTAACCTCGAACTACTGATTACGACGCCCATCTCAACGGCCGAGCTCATGGTCGCTAAAGTATTTCCCTACGTGTTGATCGGCTTAACTCAGATTTCGTTGCTGCTTTTGCTCGGCAAAGTGCTGTTCGCATTGCCGATGCGCGGCTCGCTGTTCGACTTGTACCTTGGCGCACTGGCCTTCATCACCGCCAACCTGGCGCTGGGCCTGCTTATTTCGACGGCGATTCGAACACAGTTTCAGGCTATGCAAGCCACGATGTTTGTGTTTCTGCCATCAATGCTGCTATCGGGGTTCATGTTTCCGTTCGATGGCATGCCAAAATTTGCGCAACACATTGGCGAGCTGATACCGCTAACGCATTTCATCCGCATTGTGAAAGGCGTCATGCTTCGCGGTGCATCGCTGGTCGATGTGGCGCCAGCCATCCAGGCACTGACAATCATCGCCGCCGTGCTAATGACAGGCGCCATACTTCGGTTTCGCAAGAAGCTGGACTAGTTGTCGCCGGTCGCCGCCGCGAAACTGCCACCCATGGCTTTGTACAGTGCCGCCAATGCCGTGGCGCGATCGGTTGTTGCCAGCGCCAGTTGATCCTGCAACGAGAGATCGGTGCGTTGTGAATCAAGAACACTCAAGAAGCTGTCGGCACCGTTGTCATAGCGCAGATTGGCCAGGCGCACAGCGTCCGCGCTTTGCGTGACGGCCTCTTGCAGTGCAGCAACCGTTGCCGTCGTCGCCCGGTAGCTCGCCAGTGCGTTTTCGGTTTCCTCGATCGCCTCGCGCCAGGTTTGTTCGAATACCGCCAGCGCGCGATCAGCGATGGCCTCGGACTGACGAATGCGCTGTTTGATACGGCCGTAGTCAAAAATGCGCCAGGTCAGCCCGGGGGCGAATCGCCAGCGTTCTGCCTCGTCATCACCGAGCGCACCAGTGCTGGCGCCAGTCCAGCCGAAATCACCAATCAGTACGAGCTTTGGATACAACTCCGCAGTCTGCACACCAATCCCCATCGTGGCCTCCGCCAGTCGACGCTCTGCGGCGACGATGTCCGGCCGCCGCGCCAACCATTGCGCGGGAGCGCCGACAGCAACAAGCTGCGGCATGGCTGGCATCTGCTCAGGTGCGCTCAATTGTAATCTCAGCGCGCTGACATTCTGACCGGTCAGCACGGCGAGGCGCTGCTCTGCGCGGCTGCGGGCCGCCTCGGCGGCCGGCAACGTCGCGGCAACCGAGCGCTCTTCTGCCCGCGCTCGGGCGATGTCCAGGCTGCTGCCCCGTCCAGCATCAAAAGCGCGTTCGAGAATCTCGAGGTTATCAGCCTGGTTTTGCAGATTCCGGGCCAGCAGGTCCACCCGAAGTGACGCGCCGCGCCACTCGAAATAGGCTTGTGCCGTTTCAGCAACGACACTGACCTGGGTTGCATAGAACGCGGCTGTGTCGGCTTCCAGTCGCCTTGCAATACCCGCGGACTGTCGGCGCAGGCTGCCGAATAGATCAATCTCCCAGGTCGCATCGAAACCAGCTAGCGCGCGTTCGGCAACATCGCTTCCGAACCCGAAGGGGTCTTGCGCACTTTGCTGTACTCGCTCGGTGCTAGCGGCAGCGGTGACCGTCGGGAACAAACTGTAGACGGGTAAGCCGGCCAACGCGCGTGTCTCGTTCATTGTTGCTGCTGCCTGCGCGACGGTGGCGTTGTGCGTGCGTGCCCGCGCAATCAATGCGGCCAACTCAGGATCGTCAAATGCTGCCCACAACGAGATCAGATCGGCGTCGACGTCGCTCTGTGCTTCAACAAACGTGGCAGGCAGCTCTGGCTCGAGCGGCTGATAATCCGGGCCGACGTTGCAGCCTGCCAGCAGCAACAACGATACGACCCATGCAAGTTGTCTGGCCCTACGCATTGGCAGCTCCCTCACCACGGCGTGTCTCCCAGCGGCGAATCAACACATACAACACCGGCGTGAAAATTAGCCCGAAAAAGGTCACACCAAGCATGCCGAAAAACACGGCGACGCCCAGGACATGACGGATCTCAGAACCCGCGCCGGATGCGAATACGAGGGGCAGGACACCGGCAATGAACGCAAAGCTGGTCATCAGGATTGGCCGCAGGCGAATGCGACAGGCCTCGACGGCAGCCTCGACCACACTGCGACCCTGACGCTCCAGCTCACGGGCAAACTCCACAATGAGGATGGCGTTCTTGCACGCAAGGCCCATCAGAACGACCAGACCGATCTGCGTAAAGATGTTGTTGTCCAGGAACGTCGGCGGCACGGATACGGGCGGCGGCGGGATCATCCCCCAGCCAATCTGCAAACCGAAAATGAGACCGTTAATCGTATTGAGCACCCAGATCCCGCCAATGGCCGACAGCAGGCAAAGTGGGACAATCAGAATGACCGCCAGCGGCAGCGTCCAACTCTCATACAACGCCGCCAGAATCATAAACACGAAAATGATGCACAACGGAAACACGAGTAATGCCGTATTGCCCTGAGTGGATTCCTGAAACGTTAGTCCCGTCCACTCAAAGCCGATGCCTTGCGGCAGAATCTGACCCGCGATCTCGGCCACTTTGGTCAGCGCCTCGGCAGACGACAACTGCGCTGGGTTAATACCGCCGGACAGGTCTGCAGCTGGATAACCGTTGTAGCGGATCACCGGATCGGGTCCGAAGGTCTGCTGCATTTCCACAACACTGGATATCGGAATCATATTGCCAGTCGCGTTGCGCACTTTAATCCGTGCGACGTCACTGATCTCGTCGCGGAACTGCGCATCACCTTGCACATACACACTGTAAGTGCGGCCAAACAGATTAAAGTCGTTGACGTAGGTCGATCCAAGGTAGGTCTGCAAACCGTCAAAGACGTCCGTGAGTAACAGGTCCTGCTCCTTGACCTTACGCCGATCGACCTCGGCGTTCAGCTGCGGCACATTGGCCTGGAACGAACTCAAAATGGAATACGGATCGAAGCCAGGGGTCTCGCGCAGCGCACCAGCCAGCGCCTGAGTCGACTGATTAAGCTCGCCGAAACCAAGACCGGAAAGATCCTGCACGAACATCTCGACACCAGAGGAGTTACCAAGCCCGAGCACTGGGGGTGGCATCAATGCAAAACCCAGACCTTCTTCGATCGCGCCATAGGCACCAGACAATGTCGCCGCCAGCTCCGCTGCGGTTGCGTCTCGCTCATCCGCCGGGTCGATACCAATAAACATCGTGCCGATGTTAGGCGTATTGATAAAGTGCACACCATTGAGCCCGGGAAACGCGACGGTGTTGTCGATGCCGGGAGTCGCCAATGCGATGTCAGCCATTTCACGCAGCATCGCCTCGGTGCGATCGATTGTCGCGCCTTCGGGCAATAGCGCAACACCGAACAGGTATTGCTTGTCCTGCACCGGAATAAAGCCGCCCGGTACGGCACGAAAACCCATCACGGCAATGAACAACAACCCGGTATAGATCACCATGAGTCGCCCACTGCGGCGGATATAGCCATCGACGCGCGACGCATAGGCTTTCGAGCCGCGCTCGAATACTCGGTTGAATGGCACAAACAACCAGCCGAGCAGGAAGTTAACGACCTTGCCCGTATTCTTCGTCGGCGCATCCTTGGGTTTGAGCAACACGGCAGCCATGGCAGGCGATAACGTGAGTGAGTTGAATGCCGATATCAGAACGGAGGCCGCAATGGTCACCGCGAATTGCCGGTAGAACTCGCCCGTGACGCCGCCGAGAAACGCTAGCGGGACGAATACGGCGGCCAGCACCAGCGAAATGGCGATGATAGGCCCGGAGACTTCCTCCATGGCTGCGTGCGCTGCAACCTTGGGTGACTTGCCCATTTCGATATGTCGTTCAACGTTTTCGACCACGACAATCGCATCGTCGACCACAATACCGATGGCCACCACGAGCCCGAATAACGTCAAGACATTGATGGAAAAGCCAAGCAGAAACAGCACAGCGAAGGTACCGACAATCGACACTGGCACAGCCAGCAACGGGATAATTGACGCCCGCCAGGTCTGCAGGAATACGACAACGACCAGAACGACCAGAAGCACGGCCTCAAGTAACGTCGTGACCACAGAGCTAATCGACTCGCGCACGAATACGGTCGGGTCATAGGCAACTTCCCAGCTGACGCCCGGCGGGAAGGTTTCGGCGAGCTCGGTCATTTTTTCGCGAACGGCACTCGACAACGCAATCGAGTTGGCTCCCGGGCTTTCGAAGATGGGAATGGCCGCAGCAGCTTGATTATTGAGCAACGAACGCAACGAGTAGGTATCGGCACCAAGCTCCAGCCGAGCCACATCACGCAGCAAAGTGACCGCACCAGGCTCGCCCGTTTTCAGCACGATGTCGCCGAACTCCTCAACTGTCTTTAATCGCCCGTCCGTGCTGACCGAGAGCTGCACACTGCTGTCAGGTTGCGGTGGCCCGCCAATCAAACCTGCAGAGGCCTGGATATTCTGCTCACGAATAGCGTTGACGATATCGCCGGCGGTGAGGTCCCGCGAC
>JBCCCC010000141.1:0-8381 GCA_039033695.1 Pseudomonadota bacterium
GACCTTCTCCGCCTCAAGCAATAGGTACAGCCAAAGCGGCGTGCCGCTGGACAAGTCCGCCGACACCTTCTTCGCAAGCATGGTTGCGGCTTTGCTCACCTTGGCAATCTCCGCGTCGTCACGCCCCATCACCATGGCGACGTTTTCGCCGGAGGGTAGCTGGAACGCCTGGCCACGCAACAGGTTGCGCGTTGCAAGCGATTGGATGCCAGGAGGCGCAATGAACGGCAGCTTCAGTAAGTCTGTTGCCAGCTTGCCGTCGAGTTTTTCGGCGAGTTGAATGCTCCGACCCTCATTCGTATCGACCAACTCCTTCCAGTCAACGATGCCTTTATTGCTGGATAGCGGCGCAAAGCCCTCGCCCAGCACGCTACCAAACAATGCCAGCGCAGGTTTGGACTTCTGAATCTGCACCTTTTGCGGAATCATTGAGTGGCCAAACCGATAGGCCGCGACCGAGAACTCGACAGGTATGAATGGATCATTGTGCTCAGCGCAATAAAAGTTTCGGCCGTTGCCGAGGATATCGCTGACCACGGCACGCCCACAGAGCGTTGGCAGAAAGTCGTGGATAATGACCCACTGGTAGTGCCACATGGTCGTACGGCGCGCTTCTTCAAACAGCTCGGCACCGGAATACTTGGATGCCAATGCGTCAACAACCTTGTTATGGAAACGCAGCATCGCGAGCTGCAATTGCGACAACACGCGGTTCTCATCATTACGAGGGTCGCCAATAATTGCCGTGCCATGCGACGAGCGGGGCAGGTCTTGCTTAGCCAAGTTTGCCGGCTGACTGATCGCCGTGCCATCGGCGCCCGTCAGTAGTTTGATCCCCGCAAAATCACCCTCGCCATGGTAGAGAAACGGAGTTGCCTCAGGACCCTGCCCGTAGATGCAGTCAAGATCGAGCGTTGGCGTGCGCGCATTGCCAATCGCGGACTCGTCCTCAACGACGGAGAACAGGCTGGTGGTGACATCGAGGGTAATATCGTGGTCGATAAACTGACCAAAGAAAATCTGCCCGACATCGACGGACGTCGTTCGACTGGCACTCTTGCCACCGTCCATTGGACCATTTTGGGCGCCGATCGCGGTCAGTGACGGCGCCGACGTGAATAAAGGCGGCAGATCGAACAATCGGCCAAAGCGGTCTCCGCGCTGCCCATCGTGGCCGTAGTGACAATAAGCCGCCAGCCCCTTGAGCTTACCCATTCCATGGTGTTTTGCCATTGTGATACTCCTGAAGGTTGTCTCATTTCGAAAATCCCCTTCACTGCATCTCTGGCATGACCCGGAGAACTATCCCGGTCGCGGTCAGGGAGCTGGCTTGCGGCGCTTGTCCTTGCCCGCCGCCGTCCGCTTCTTGCGCGCCTTGCTCGGTTTGCTCGGTTTGCTCGGTTTGCTCGGTTTGGCAACCGCCTTACCAGATCTTGCTTTTGCGGCCTTTGGCTTGACGGGTTTGGGTTTGCGGCCCTTCGGCTTCTTGCGCTCGCCGCTACTGGCGAGCTTTTTGCGCCCACCAGGGTTCGATTTTGTCGGTCCCTTGCGATTGCGCTGCGGCGCTGCGCTCGGATCGGCGGGCTGGCTGTCAGTCACCAAACTGATGTTGAGCTTTTCACCGCACACCCGAACCTTCTTGAGATCCTTGAAGATCTCTTTAGGCATACCCTTTGGCAGGTCAACCAGGCTGTGATCGTCTTCTATGTGAATATGACCGATGTGCTGGCCATCGACCCCTGCTTCATTCGCGATGGCACCGACAATATTGCCGGGCTGGACGCCGTGTTTGCGGCCTACCATCAGACGATAGCGATCCATATCCGCCTGGGACTCGCGACGCATCGGATGCTTGCTGCTCCGCTCGCCGCGTCGCTGTGCTGGACGCTCCGAGTCCGGGCTCAGCAACATTGGCGTATCGCCAATCATGAGCTTGCCTAGCGCTGCGGCAACATCCACCGCATCCGTCTCATGCTCATCCACGTACTGCTCGACCAGGGTACGCATGAACGCCGTCTCGCCGCTTGCCAACGTGTCGCTGATGCGCCGCTTGAAGTCGCCGATGCGCTTGGCATTAACCACATCACTGCTCGGCAACGTCAGCGGTTCAATCGGCTGACGAGTAGCCTTCTCGATCGCATACAGCATGCGTCGCTCGCGCGGTGCCACGAACAGAATCGCGTCGCCTTGTCGTCCGGCTCGCCCGGTTCGGCCAATCCGATGGATGTAAGCCTCGGTATCGTAGGGAATATCGAAATTGATAACGTGGCTGATACGCTCGACATCCAGGCCTCTCGCGGCCACATCGGTGGCCACCAGAATATCCAGTGAGCCGCGCTTCAGACGCTCCACCATTTGCTCGCGTTGCTTTTGAATCATATCGCCATTCATTGCGGCTGCAGCATAGCCACGCGCTTCCAGGCGCTCGGCCAATTCGGTCGTGGCTGTCTTGGTGCGCACGAAGATCAGCACGCCGTCGACAGGCTCAACCTCTAGCAATCGCGTCAGCGCGTCCAGCTTATGCAGCCCGCCAACCTGCCAATAGCGTTGGCGAATGGTGGCTGCGGTGGCCGTTGCCGATTTGATGGCAACCTCAGCCGGGTCTGTCAGATAACGCCGCGCAATGCGCTCAATCTGCCGCGGCATGGTCGCCGAAAACAACGCCATCTGGCGAGCATCGGGCAGCTCGCCGAGAATCCATTCAACCTCATCGATGAAACCCATACGAAGCATCTCATCTGCTTCATCCAGCACCAGCGTCTGCAGGTTATCAAGCTTGAGCGTACCCTTGCGCATATGGTCCATGACCCGGCCGGGCGTGCCAACGACCACTTGTACGCCGCGTTTTAGCTGGCGGATTTGCACGCCGTAATCCTGTCCGCCATAGATAGGTACAACATGAAATCCAGGCATGTGCGCCGCATAACGCTGGAATGCCTCGGCAACCTGAATCGCAAGCTCGCGAGTGGGCGCCAGCGCCATTACCTGCACATTGCGCGACTTGAGGTCGATTCGCGAAAGCAATGGCAGCGCAAACGCGGCCGTCTTTCCGGTGCCGGTTGGCGCATGCCCAAGCAGGTCGCGACCGGCCAGCAGCGGTGGGATTGCTTGCTGCTGAATGGGCGTTGGCAGCTCATAGCCCACGGCCTGTAACGCACTAACCAAAGTCTCTGGCAGGCCGAGTTCGTCGAAGGTGTCCTGCTCGATTGCGGGATCAGATGAGGCGGGCGTTTTCGACATGATGGTATGGCTCTGGGATAAATTGACTGGCACGTCGTCGAGCCAGCCGCGTATCTTACGCCTAGTTGCAAGGTGCAGCGTGACTATATCGCCGCGCCCGATTCGACCGACCTGCGAAGCGCGCGCCTGCAGTGGGCTATCATGGACAACCAAGCGAATCGGAATAGACGAAGAGGACAACGCATGAGTAACTGGCGTACGCGCTCACTCCTGGCTCCGCTGGCGGCCGTGTGTTTATTGGTCTTTCTCGACGGCTGCACGACACAGCCGCCCGTGCAGATCGAAGCCCAACCAGACGAAACAGTCATTACGCTGCTGTTCACAAACGACGTTGAGAGCGCCTACGACCCAACACCCGCTTTCTGGCGCAACGACATGCGCCGCATTGGCGGCATTGCCGAAATGGCAACGCTGATTCGTCAAATTCGCGCGCGCGAGCCCAATGTATTCCTGCTTGATGCCGGCGATATCTATACAGGCACGCTCGCCAAACTCACTAAAGGCGAGATTTCGTTCGAACTCATGATGACAATGGGTTATGACGCAATCAGCATTGGCAATCATGAGTTCGAATACGGCTGGCAAGAGCTTGCACGCCAGAAAGATCGCGTGCCGTTTCCGGTGCTGGCCGCCAACCTGTTCTACAAGGGAACCGATTTTCCCTTCGCTCAGGCCTACACCATTATCGAACGGGATGGGGTGCGCATTGGCGTAATCGGTGTTCTCGGTCAGGACGCAGCGAATGCGCTGATACCGTCCAACATTGCCGGGCTCGAGGTTCGCGATCCGATACCAGCAGTGCGACGCCATGTTGCGATGCTCAAGGGCGACGTCGATTTGATCGTGGTGTTGACGCATCAAGGCAAGACGGCGCCAATGCAGACGGACGATGAAGCGGATACATCTGTGCAACGTGGCAACGAGGAGAACCTCGCGTTGGCCGGCGCGGTCGCCGGCATCGATGTCATTTTTGGTGGCCATACAGACGCTGGCACTCGAGAACCCATCGAGCATCCCGAGACAGGTACGCTAATCATGCAGACATTTGGCCAGGGGCAGCATCTGGGCCAACTGCAGGTGGTGATCGATAACCAGACCCGAGCCATTCGTGATGCCTCTGGCAGGCTTATTCCGATCGACAGCGACCGTTTTACGCCGGATGCCACGGTCGCCGGCAAGCTGCGCGATTACCGCGCACGGTTTCCCGAGATTTATGCGACGCGCGGCAGCACCAAAGGCATACTGACTCGCCGCTACTATCAAGAGTCGGACCTTGGCAACTTGTTTGCTGACATCTTGCGAGACTCGACCGAAGCGAACATAGGCCTGATGCCGTCAGGCGCCTTGCGTAAGGACCTGCCGGAGGGAGACGTCCGACTGGTCGACCTTGCCGACGCGTTTCCGTTCGAAGATCGCGTGGCAACACTCAAAGTTAGCGGTGCTGTGCTCACAGAAATCCTCGAACAAGGCGCGTCGCTGGAGCGCGGCCTGTTGCAAGTATCGGGGTTGACCGTGCGCTATCGACCGGACGCGCCGATTGGTCAGCGCATTGAGGGCGTCATTATCAACGGTGAGCCTCTCGATCGCGATCAACAATACACCGTATCAACGCTGGAGATCCTGGCTCAAGGCGGTGATGAGTACACGCAGTTTCGTAAGGCCACCGACATTGACATGTCGAACTACCAATATTTGCAAGTCGTTGAACGTTATTTTCTAAAGAACTCGCCCGTCGATGTGCCGGTGCGAGAGCGCTATCAGATCGTAGACGAGGACTAGCGCTCGTCAGGCTCGCGTTCAGGTATTGGCTTGTCGCGATCGTTGATCTCGTAGGCGTCGGCGACGTAGCCGGGGCCTTTCATGATGAAGACCACGATGCAGCCTATGGCAACGGTCAAAACGGCCGTCACTGCAGTGATCACCACGGCAATTGCGGTGATGTCAATCGTCGCAATGCGCTTGCTCGCCTCGGGCCCGCCGGCGATAAGCAGCCGAGCAATAAACGCAACCGCTGCTGGCACAAGAACACTAATCAACAGCGCTTTTGGCACAAGCCGCCACAGCGTCTGCTCAAGCCCGGGCGCTGCCCTGTTCTGATTGATCTTGTTAAGCCAGCGCATGATTCACGCTAGTCTTGATCAAGGTTCGGCACCAAGCCGAGCTTGACCAGATTGATGGTTGCCGCATCCAGGCTCACCTCGGCCTTGCGCGTTGCCAGCGCGGCGGAAATCGCACGAATGCGCGCATTGGCCACCTCTTGTTCGCGCACATTGACCAGGAAGAAATCACTGGCACCACCCGAGAACCTGTTGATCTCAGCCGCCTCCAGCGCGCGGGACTGCGCCACGTCGAGTGCAGCCAGCTCGGCAAGCTGCTCGGCAAAATCAAGGTCCAAGGCGATCGCGCGCAACTCAAGATCAATCTGTTCTTCCAGTTGTTGTTGCTGCAATCGCAATGCATCGAGTTTGGCGCGGGACTGCGATAACCGGGCACGCGCCTCACGGCGTTGCAACGGTACGGAAAAGTTTAGCGCTACAATCGTATCGGTGCTGTCGCGCGAGACACCGCCCTCGCCAACGCTACCAAGGCCCTCGGCCACCTCCAGGCGCAGGTCAAGCTTCGGTTTGAGGTTGTTCTCAGACAGCCGGATGCGCTGCAGCGCACGCTCGATCATCGTCCGCACCTGACGAACTTCGGGGCGTGCCTCAATCATCGCTTGCAGGGTTTCCAGATTGCGCTCCGGCAACGTCGTGTCCTCAATGGTCGCGCGCAAACGCGCCGGCAACTGCGCTCTTGAGGGTGCCAGCTGCCTGCCTTGCGCATCGCGATAGTAAAAACCAAGTTTGTTTACGGCGATCGCATAATCGCGCTCGGCACCAATAAGCAGGCTGCGTCTGCGCGTGATGTTCTGTTGATTCTCAGTCAGGAACACACGCGCTCTGGCACCCGAGGTCACTTGCCGAATCAGGCCCGCATCCCGGTCGCGAGCGATGGCAAGCAAGTCCTGATAGACCAGCAACTGCTGTCCGGCGGCGACCCAGTTCCAGTATGCCAATGCGGCCTGTTGCTGAACCGCAACGCGCGTTAGCAGCACATCCAGATCAGCTTCGCGCAACGCCAGCCTGGCATCGTTACCTGCGAAACGGCGCTCGTCGATGTCTCGATCACGCAGCAAGCTAAGCACAACGCCAACCTTCGCCTGACCGCCATTGTTGGTGAAATTGATGTCTTCGTAGATCGGAAAATCACCGTTTGATAACCGATATTGACCGTAGACGCTGCCACCGAACCGTGCAAAAGGCTGCTCTATCGTGTTGGTCACCACCGTACCGTCGTAGAACCCGGTTGCACGGCTGAAGCCTTCGCTATTGATCACCAGGTCAAACGCGCCCTGCGTCGCTTCAAGCTCGCCTTGCACCACACGCCGTTGCGCGAGCGCCTTGAGAATTGACGGGAACTGCGCCTGCGTCACGGCGAGTACGTCGGCGAGCCGTAGCGCCTCTGCCTCGCTCTGCTCCGGCGCCAGGTCCTGGCTGTCCGCTGCTAATGGCATCACCACTAGCGACAGAGCAACGAGCGAGCGAATAATCATGGCGCTGACTGCGCCCGCTGCTGGTCAGGGAAATCGGGCGGGAAGTTATTGAGCTGGCGCCACACCTCATACCCGGCCGTTACTTCGTCGAGCAGTATCCACCCACGTACCTTGGAACCAAAGCGCACAAAGTTATCGCTTGGCCAGGGATTCGGATCCTCCGGGTCTTCAACCAGCAATACGCGGAACAGACCGTTGGCCTGCGCCGACGCATCGACGGCGATCACCAGCCCGCCGAATGTGCCAATCGCGACGGAAGGCCAGCCACTGAACTGTACGGCTGGCCAGCCTTCAAATTGCAGCCTCGCCTTGGCGCCACGCGTCACGAGTGCGACATCGCGGCCGTTGACGAACAACTCGATCGCGCGTTTCACATTGTCAGGGACGAACGTCGCGACCGGCTGACCGGCAGCCACGAACGTCGCTGCATCGCCGGCATTCACAGAGAGGATGACGCCATTACGTGGCGCAACCACCGTCTGGACTGACTGGCGCGAAATATTGATTTCTACCCGCGAGAGTTCCGCTGCTGCTTCTGCGACATTGGCACGTAGCGACTCGACCCGAATCTCTGCCTGCTCTGCGGCGCGCTGCGACTCAAGGCCTTGCTCATACAGCTCGCGGGTGCGCACGGCGTCCAGTTCGGCGGTGCGCTGCGAGTTGCGTGCCGCGACCAACTTAGCCGTTACCTGCGCGCGCTCTGCCTGCAGGCGCTCGAGCAACTGCGGGTCGTTGTCAACGATCTTTACGATCGGGTCGCCGACACGCACAGACATGCCGTCCTGCACAAACCAACGATCAATGCGACCAGGCACCAGCGCGTTGATCTCCTGCTGCCGGTCATTAGGGTTGAGCGCTGTCACCCGCCCCATACCAGACGTTGTTTGCACCCACGGCGCAAACAACAAAAAGCTCACGACAAGCACGACGACGACAAACAACATGATCGCAATATTGCGCGTGACGCGCGGAATTCGGATGCTGTTCAGCGTACGAAAATAGTCCCGATGGTGCGACTGTTCAGGCATTCGTCTCAGCCTCCCGCCAGCTCTGGGTCAATTTCTATCGCACGCGACAACCCTGGATTGGCCGAGCGAGCCGTCACGCGTTTGCCGTAGTGCGCGAGGAACTCATCGCCATCGGTGAACACACGCTGCTGGCTACGCCCCATGTACAAAAAGTGGCTGAACACAGGCGATGGCGTTCTGTTCGAAAAATAGATCGTCGTGGTTTCCTGATTCTGCTTCAGCATCTCCAATGAACGCAGCAGGATTTCCATTGGCAACACATCGTAGAGCTGACTCAACACAAGAATGCGCGGCCTTGCAATAATCGCTGCAGCGAGTTTCAGTTGCATCATCTCCGCGATCGATAATGGCCAGCCGGTCAAGGCAACCTGGCTGTCCAGCCCGTCGCGCAGCTGCGCAATCGTCGCTTCCAGGCCGACGGCGCCCAGCGCCTCCAGAATCTGCTGCGACGACACGTCGTCGTTACTGAGCCTTAAGAACTCTCGAATCGACATCTCTGTGGCATTCGGGCGATCCAGCAC
>JBCCCC010000142.1:0-8371 GCA_039033695.1 Pseudomonadota bacterium
AGTGTCGAGCGTGCCGACGTTGGCGCGCAGTAACAGGTTATCGGACAGTGCCGCCGTTACTTCAAGCTCAATGCCGCTTGCATCAACATCCGCAGCATTGAAGGTGCGGGTTTCCTGGAATGCCGTGCCTGGCACGGTGACAACGGTGCTGCGCTGGAAGTCTTCGTAGTTCACGGTGAAGTACGTCGCGTTGACACGCAGGCGGTCATCGAAGAACGAGTTCTTCAGCCCGAACTCGTAGCTGGTTGCAAACTCCGGGTCATAAGACTGCAGCGGGAAGTTGGCGAAACCACCAGAACCGGCCTGATCGTTGTAACCGCCGCTCTTGAAACCGCGCGATACGGTAACATAACCGAAGCTGTTGTCGCTGAAGTCATAAGAGCCGGTGATGCGCCAGGTTGGCTCGCTCCAGGATTCTGACTCGCTTTGCACCGAGCCCGCTGCCAGTGAAAAGTCCTGCCCGTCAAGCGGCTCGCCGCCATTTGGCAGAATGACTATTTCCGGCAATCCTTCACGTGCGATGTAGTCTTTTTCCTCATCCGTGAAGCGCAGACCTGCACCGATCTGGAAGCGATCAGTGACATCCCAGGTACCGTCGGCGAACACGGCCATCGACGTAGCATCCTGTGCGTTACACAGTAGCAACGGATTCTGGTTGTCCAAAACGCCTGGGACAGCCGAGCCGAAGAACTCGGTCAAACCAAGTTGCTGGCGTACGCAAAACTCGACATCGTTCGTCTGGTAGAAAAACCCAGCAACATAATTGAGCGGACCATCGAGGTCTGAGCCAATGCGCGCTTCGAACTGCAGAGTGTCACGGTCATCGTCTCGCGTTGCTGCGAAGAAGCTCTCATACGCTGTGCCGAGGTATTCGTTTGGCAAACGCGATTCCTGCGTGCGGAAGCCGAGGTTTGCATACAACGTATGATTCTCCAGCTCATACTCGGTGTTTAAGTACAAACCGAGGATGTCCACTTCCTGCGAATCGTCGAGGCCAACAACGCTACTGTTGTGGATGCCCGCCTGATCAAGCGGGTCGCCGCTGGTGACGCCGGGGAAGCCGAGCAGCGTAGCCAGTTGTCCAGCACCGTCTGGTGTGACGTTGACGACTGGCACGGGGTCGCTGCGATCCGTATTGACTTCGAGCTGACCCAGTACACTCAGCTTGTCATTGGGTTGCCAAAGTAGCTTCGCGCGCATGTTAAAGACGTCTTTGCCACCCAAGTCACTGCCATCACCGGCTACCGGTGAGCCATCGGTCTGGCCGGCATCACCCAGGCCTGCGCCGAACGCATCGATCGGGTTGTCTATTTTGCCATTCTTATAATAGCCATCGCTCTTCTGGTACATGGCCGCAACGCGGAAGCCCAGCGTGTCGCTGATTGGTTGGTTATAGGCAAAGCGTGCCTTGGTATCCGAGAAGCTGCCGTATTGCAGCGAGGCATCAACGGTGCGCTCATCGAGGTCTGGGCGCTTGGTGCGAACCACGATTGCGCCGGCCGTCGTGTTCTTGCCGAACAACGTACCTTGCGGGCCGCGCAGCACTTCGACCTGCTCGATATCGAACGGTTCAAGCAACTGTGTCTGTACATGCGGGACCACAAAATCGTCAACTATCACGCCGACTTTCGGGTCGAAGTAGACAATGATGTCAGTCTCGGCCGCACCGCGCATTGCAAAAGATGCGGCGTTGAACCCGGTGACTGTCGCTGCGGAGAAGTTCGGCACGAATGCGGCGATTTCGCCGATGTCCTGAGCGAACAGGCCCTGGAACTGTTCTGCGCTGACGGCAGAGACGGCAACCGGCGTTGTCTGCAAGTCGGTTTCAGCGCGACGCGTGGCGGTGACCACAATTTCATCAAGTGCCTGACCGTAGACGACATCAGCACCAATCGTGGCGACCGCGCACACGGCCGCGAGTGTCAGGCTCTTAGTAGAGACAAGAGTTTCCTTCAGCATTACACATCCCCCCGGATGAAGCAGTTTGGTACCGCTGGACTGTGTTGTATTTGCCAAAAAAAGTCAAGCAGGACTGTTTTTTTCATGGCCAGGACACCTATACTTGGACAATACTGTCCGGGGGGTATGTAATGAACAGACTGTCGCTGATTTTCTTACTCGCGTTTTGCTTGTCCGCTTGCTCGCAGGAGTCAGCGCCAGCAGCGGCTGTAGCCGATCAGGCTGCCGCTGAGGCCAGCGTTATTGAGTCCACCGATGAGTTTCGTGCGGTGGCCGCTGATTTGGGGCCGCGTGACCAAATGCCGGGTAAACCGCTCTATGAACAGGCTTGTGCGAGCTGTCATGCGGGTGGTGTTGCGAAAGCACCACATATTACATTTCTGGAAATGATGAGCCCGCAGGCTATTCTGGCGGCGATGAACGAGGGCATCATGATGCCGCAGGCCGCTGCGCTGTCGCCCGAGCAACGCAAGCATGTCGCCGAGTACATTACTCAGCAGCCGGCCGACGGCGACGCTGCGGCGCTGGCCTATGCGCCCGCCTGCGCGGCTGACAAGACACTGGATATCGACAAGGGCATTCACAAAACGGGCTGGGGGCATGATACCAACCGCTTCTCCGAGGCCAGCGTCGCAGGTCTGAGCGCAGATGATGCACCGAATCTCGAATTGCGGTGGGCTTACGCGTTTCCCGGCGCGTTGCGTGCGCGGTCGCAACCGTCAGTCGCGTTTGGTGCCATCTATGTCGGCAGCCATGACGGCAGTGTGTATGCATTGGACCTCGAAACAGGCTGCGCCCACTGGCGGTGGCAGGCAAGCGCTGAGGTGCGCACGGGCATTGTGCTCACCGAGGGTAATGATTCGCAGCCACCCGTCGCGATGTTTGGCGATTTGCTCGCGCGCCTGTACGCGGTCAACGCCCTAACCGGCGAGTTACTGTGGTCGTTCAAGATTGATGAGCATCCAAGTGCCACCCTGACCGCAACGCCGGCCGTGCACGATGGCACGCTGTACGTCAACGTGTCGGCACTGGAAGTCACGGCCGCCGCTGACCCGAGTTATCCATGTTGCACATTCCGTGGCAAGACGGTGGCAGTTGATGTCCAAACAGGCGACGTTGGATGGACCCATTACTCGATCCCCGAAGTGCCTGTTGAGGTTGCCCGCACGCGATTGGATACGCCGATCATTGCCCCTTCCGGTGCGCCAATCTGGGCCAGCCCGACCGTTGACGTCGAACGCGGCAGGATCTACGTTGGCACCGGTGAGAACTACTCCTCGCCAGCCGATGGCAATAGCGATGCGGTGATCGCGATTGACCTTGCGACCGGCGAGCGTGTTTGGCAGCGGCAGACGTTCAGCGGTGATGCGTGGAATGTCGCCTGCATGATGGCCGACAACCCGAACTGCCCTGAAGAGAACGGGCCGGATCTCGATCATGGCTCGGCGATTCTGCTGGTTGATGCCGGCAATGGCCGCCAGGTATTGGCCGCCGGACTCAAGGACGGCAGTGTCATCGCGCTGGACCCGGACGACAATGGCAAGCTGTTGTGGCAGTCGAAGGTCGGTCGGGGCAGCATTCAGGGGGGCGTGCACTTTGGCATGGCTGCGGACGGCGACACGATCTACGTGCCGATTAATGACATGAACGATACGCGCAACGGCGATGTGTTGTCCGCCGAGGATGCGCGCCCGGGCATGCATGCATTGCAGGCGGCGACGGGCAAGCTATTGTGGAGTCATGTGCAGGAAAACGTCTGTCCGGCATCGCTGCCATTTTGTGACCCTGGTATATCTGCGCCGGTGACCGCCTTCCCGGGTGCTGTGGTCGCAGGTCATCTTGACGGCTTCATCAGGATCTACGCCAAACAGGATGGCGAGTTGCTATGGGAGTACGACACCAAGATGCCAGTGATGGGGATTAACGGCCTGCAAGCGCGTGGCGGCGGTATGAGTGGTGCCGGGCCGATGGTCGCCGACGGCTATTTGATCAGTAATTCTGGCTACGGCCTGTATTTTCATGAGCCCGGTAATATGCTCGCAGTTTTCGCGCCGGCAGAAGGTGGTTCCGATGAGTAGGCCAACGCATAACACGGTCACCCAGAATGCATGGATCGTCAACGATATCGAGAAGGCCGCCCGGCAGTGGTCAGCAACCATGGGCATCGGGCCATTTTTTCTCGGCCACTACACCAGTGACTTGTTTGAGGGCATGCGTTATCGCGGCGCAGATGGTGCATTGCACATGAAAACTGCGATCGCGTTTAGTGGCGACCTACAGATTGAGTTGATCCAGCCTATGGGCGACGAGCCTTCAGCGTATCGCGATGTTTATCCAGTCGGCGGCGAAGGCTTTCATCACATGTGCTTTTGGTCCGATGACCTCGATGCAGACCTTGCCTACTACGAGCAGGCTGGTTGCGAGACTGTCAACGTCGGTCGCATGCGAGGCGGGCCGCGGTTCGCCTATGTCGATACGCGTAAGCAGATGGGCTGCATGATCGAATTGCTGGAGCCGCACGAACACGTCATTGCGTTGTTTGCTGGCTGGAAACAGCGTGCGGATGACTGGGACGGCAAGGATCCGATTGTTTTTCTGTAGGCCGCGCTACTTGCGTAACGCCCATTTGAGGCCGCGCCGCAGCAACTCATGGTATTCGGGCACTTCCCAGCTACAGCGCTCCACGTTTGGGTAGTAGTCTGTCAGTGGCTGCATGTCGTAATGGCCGCGGCAATGGCCGAGGGTGAGGTACAACAGGTTGCCATCAGCGTGGTCTTGCAAATACATGACCGGTTGCACGGCATTGTGTTGCCAGTCGGTTGATGTGAACTCCGGTACCGGATCGGTGTAGTCGCAAGACAGCAGCAAATGATAGTCGCCGGTCATTTTGCACAGGTACATCTCATCCGTAGTCTGAAAGTCTTCAAGCCCTGCGGTTAGCGGATGATCGCGATCGGCGATATTCACCGTGTATGAGCAGATTGGCGGGTGCGCCTGAAACTGGCTGCCGAGTAACTGCATGAATTCTGGTGCTGTATCGGGCGTTGCGATTTCCAGTGGCCGCGTGTTGACGAATTCAATCACCGAGTTAGTGCCGTGAAGTGCGAACCATCGCCCGCCAGCAGCGAGCCATCGCCTGAGCCGCTCACAGTCATCTGCCCCGGCGACAACGTCACAGGTGTAGGAAATCAGGCAGGCGCAATCGTCCAGCACGTCGCCCAACGCATAGTTGTCATGCACGGTGACGCGCGCATCAGGGTGCTCGGCAAGCAGTTTCAGAAGCTCCAGCCGGGCGTAATCAATATCGTGATACTTGCCAGCGCAAACCAGCGCGATGTTTTTTCTCTGACTCATGCTTGTCTACCACGTATCGATATTGGGGCGGCGCTTGCCGGTCGTTGGTGATTGGTCGTTGTGCGTACTGAGTGTATCGACTATCCAGCGCCGCGACTCGGCCGGATCAATCACATCATCAAACTCGAAATGAGTGGCCGCGCTCAACGCCTTGCCGCGCTCATAGGCTTGCTTCACCATTTCCGCAAACCGCTGCTCGCGCAGCGCATCGTCCGTGATAGCCTCGAGTTCCTTGCGATAACCCAGCGAGACGGCGCCCTCAAGGCCCATCGCGCCAAACTCTCCGCTTGGCCAGGCCAGCGTGGCCAGCGGCTCGTGAAAGCCGCCGCCTGCCATTGCCATAGCCCCGAGGCCGTAGGCTTTACGGATGATGAGTGTGACTATCGGCACTGACAGATTGGCGCCCGTGACAAACAAGCGACTGCAGTGACGCACGTTGGCGTGTGATTCCGATTCGGGGCCGACCATGATGCCTGGCGTGTCGCACAGCGACACAATCGGAAGGGCGTGTGCATCGCATAGCTGCATGAAACGCGCGGCTTTGTCGGCCCCCTCATGATCAATTGCGCCGGCAAGATGCGCCGGGTTATTAGCGATGACGCCGACAGGCCGGCCTTCTATACGCGCTAGCGCGGTGATCATTCCCTTGCCAAAGCCCGCGCGAAGTTCGAGCATGCTGCCCATATCCGCAAGGGCTTCAATGACCGCGCGCATGTCGTACACTTCGCGGCGGTTTGCCGGAATGAGGCTGCTCAATATGCTGGTATCGCCGCCTTCCCATTCACTACTGTTGCCCTGAAAGAAGCCAAGGTAGTGTTGTGCGGCGTTGACTGCCTGCTGCTCATCAGCGACCAGGATATCGATGACACCATTCGTGCTTTGCACGTCCGTCGGGCCGACATCAGCGGGTCGGTGGCGGCCAAGACCACCACCTTCGATCATCGCCGGACCGCCCATGCCGATCGATGCGTCCTCGGTGGCGATGATGACATCGCAACAACCCAGGAACGCCGCGTTGCCGGCAAAACAGTAACCACTGGCAATGCCAATCAATGGCACCTGCCCACTCAGCCGGGCCATGGCGGCGAAACTGCCAATGTGCAATCCAGCCAGCGTCTGCACGTCAACGTCGCCCGGGCGCCCGCCGCCGCCTTCCGTGAAGAACACGACTGACCTGTTGCTCTTGGCGGCAATCTCGAGCAAGCGATCTGTCTTGGCATGGTTGAGTGCGCCCTGTGTACCAGCGAGCACCGTGTAATCGTAGTGCAGCACGATGCAATGGCTGCGTTGCTCGCCATAGCGCTGTGCATTGATCGTCGCAAGCCCGGCAACCATTCCATCAGCGGGCGTATTGCGGCGCAGGTCATCCTCGCTCCGCCGGGTGCGTTGTGCCGCAAACACCAAAGCGCCGTACTCGCGGAAACTCCCGGGGTCGACCAGCGCCGCGATGTTCTCCCGCGCCATGCGCTTGCCCTTTGCATGACGTGCGGACACCACATCCGGTCGTGCATCGTCCAGGGTCAGCGCACGCGCGCGTTGCAGGTCGGCAAGGGCCGCGTCGTGTTGCGGTGTTGATGGCGTTGCCTCGTGCCTCGTCGCCGGCGCAGCGTCCAGCACATGCAAGGTACAGAGCCGTGTACCATCGTCGACGACATCGCCCTTGTTGACGGCGACATCGGTCACCTGCCCGGCGGATTCGGCCTTGATGACATGTTGCATCTTCATGGCTTCCAACACGATCAGGCGGCTTCCCGCATTCACTTGATCGCCCGGTTGGCAGAGCACGTCGACAATGACGGCCTGCATAGGTGCGCTGATGCTGATGATCGATGCCGACGTCATTTTGGTGTCGTTGGCTTAGAGCCAGCGGCGCGTGCGCTGGCAGTAGTCGCGAAACGCATCACCAAACAATGCGTGCATGGCCTGTTCTTCGGGCTCGATTTGCAGCGCATTGATGATGGGCACGAACACGAATGCGAACGCCATGCCCGTGAGCGTGCCCTGCAACAGACCGAATGCCAGCAATACGATGAGCATACCCAGGTACATGGGATTACGCGTCACGGCGAACACACCATCTGTGACCAGCGAGCTGGCCTTGCCAGGGTTAAGCGGGTCGATCGTTGTGCGGTGTTTGCGAAATTGCACGAGCCCCAGCACGGCGACGGCAATGCCGACCGCGCCAGCGATACGCGCAAGATTATCGCTGAACGCAAATGTGAACGGCACGGCAACGGGGCTATTGGAGATCAGCCAGATGCCAATGCCAACGGCGATGGCTAGTAGTGGAGGTGGCGTCTTCGGTTTGCGCATGGAGTGGCAGCCAGTAGCGAGTCCTGCGTGGATAATAACCGAAGCGCGGGTTGCGTTGCTGGTCTAGCGGTCGGCCGCTGCATTGAACGTGCGCACCCGTTCAATCATGCCTTCGTTTGTTAGGCCTGCCTTTCCGGCAACAGCGAGCGCATCATCCACTGGCATCTCTTGCGCGAGACGTGCAGCCAACCACCCCGTCGCTCTCGTGCCGCTGCCGCAGTGCAGCAGAATGGCCGTGTCCGGATTGTCGGCAATGACTTTGCTAATTCGTGCGATCGCATCATCGTTTAGTGTCGACGAGCGCCTTTGGATTGGGATGGACAGGTACTGCATGCCCAATGCACGAGCAGTCGCTTCTTCGTTCGGGTCCTGCCGATCAGCTTCTCGCATATTGATCACTATGCGTGTGCCGGCGGCGTGTGCTGCCTCCAATGCGGCATCGTCCGGCTGAGCGGAAAAATACAAATTGCGTAGTCGTGTGACGTTTTTCGCAGCGCCCCAGTCGCCTATCTGTTCGACGTCATCCGGCGACACGCTGCGCAGCGGGTCTTGTTGCGACAACGCGCACCCGGTCAGTAGCAGTGCGAGCGTGATGGCAAGTGTGAGTTTAGGCATTGGTGGGCTCCTCATCGGCTGCTGGCCGGTGCGTGGGAAGGGTATCTGCAATAAAGCTCCCTGCCAGCATCGCGAGCAGGAATAGGAAGGGCTCACTGAGGCCGCTGCTGAGCGCGGCGAACGCTGGCCC
>JBCCCC010000143.1:0-8329 GCA_039033695.1 Pseudomonadota bacterium
CTGGCCGACATGGACCAGGTTCTCGTCGTAGTCCATCAGCTCAAGATAGCGTCGATTCCAGCCAACAAGGCGTTGCTCGGCATCGACGACGCTGACACCCTGTGTCATGTTCTCGAGCGTTGCCTCGACCAGTTGGCGGTTGAAACGAATCGCCTCGCTGGTTTCGTCCAGCAACAGCAATACGTCGCCGATGTCTGAGCCACGGTGTCTCAGTGCACTGGTCATGACCACCCGCGCCGATGCAGCGCCGATCGCACCTGCGAGTAGCTTTTCTGTAAAGCGCAGCACGCTTGCACCGCTCTGCGCGGAGTTGTCGCGCCGTTGCGCCGCGTTGAAATCGGCGAATGACCGTTGTGCGTGTTCGCGTCCGACGAAGCGGGCCGCCAGCTCGCGCAAGTCGTTCTGCGAGACGCCGGGCACAGCGCTGGTCGTCAGGTTATCCTGCAAAGCGGGCAGCCCGGCGAACGTGCGTGCCTGGCTGCGCTCGATCATCGTTTGCTTGCAAACGAGTGAGGCGACGACCATGACAAGAACATTCATGATCAACGACCAGGCGACGCCATGCGTCAATGGGTCGCTGCCAAGATCAAAAACCAGCGCTTCTGGTCGCAGCGCTTCGATGCCGAATAGCCCTTCCCGGATGAACTCATCCGATATTGCGCCGGCGCTTGCGAGTGTTGGCAGAAACAGCGTGTAGCCCCACAACACGAAACCGACGGCGAGGCCGGACAGCGCACCGACACGATGCGCCCGGCGCCAATAAACGCCAAGCAGGATCAGTGGCGCAAACTGCGCGGCAGCGGCGAATGAGAGTAGCCCGATGGACGCAAGCGCGGTATTCGAATCCGTCAATGAATAATAGACAAACGCCAGGGCTGCGATCGCAACAATAGCGAGGCGTCTGGCGTTGAGAATTAGCCATGGATAGTCGTTGTGAGTTGTGCTTTGCATGGCACGCAGTCGCACCAACAACGGCACAACGATTTCATTTGAGATCATGGTCGACAACGCGATACAGGCCACGATCACCATGCCGGTCGCTGCAGAAAACCCGCCGATGAAGGCCAGTAGCGTCAACCAGTCAAGTCCCGCATTCATTGGCAAGGCTAGTACATAGCTATCGGCGGATATGCTGCTGGCTTGCAACGTGCTAAGGCCAGCGAGTGTGATCGGCACTACCAGCACGGAAAAGACCGCGAGGTAAGCCGGAAACACCCAGCGCGCCATATTGATGCTGGCGTCGGCGCGCGCCTCGACGATGGCCACATGGAACTGTCTCGGCAGGCAAAAGATTGCGGCACTGGCGAGCAGTAGCTGGGTCAGGAAGGTGTTCGGCAGTCCGTCGAGCGCAAACACATCGCCAAACTGCACGCCGCGAAGCATATCCGGAGCGGGGCTGCCAATGATCGTTAGTGCAAAGATACCGACCGCGACGAACGCGACGAGCTTGATGACTGATTCAAAGGCAATCGCGAACATGACGCCATCGTGATGCTCGGTGATATCGACCTTTCGCGTCCCGAACAAGATCGCGAACCCGGCCAGTGCGGCGGTGACAACAATTGCAAGGTCAGTGCCGGCGGCGGTGTCACTGCCAATACCCGAGGTTACTGTAAAGCTGTTGGTGACCGCTTTTAGCTGCAAGGCGATATAGGGTATTGATCCGATGGTAGCGATCACCGTGACCAAGACCCCCAGGCCACGTGACTTCCCGTAGCGTGCTGCAATGAAGTCAGCGATTGTGGTCAGGCGCTGACGCCTGCTAATGGCGACAATACGCTCAATCAGTGGCCAGCCGAGGCAGATGATCAGCATCGGGCCGAGGTAGATCGGTAGGAATAGCCAGCCGTCCTGCGCGGCGCTGCCGACGGCGCCATAGAATGTCCAGGAGGTGCAATACACTGCCAGTGCAAGGCTGTAGACAACGCCGCGCCATTTGGCGGTCAGGCCCCGGCGCTTCTCCTGGTCGCCCCAGCGAGCTATTGCAAACAGTATCCCGACGTATACCGTGCATGTCAGCAGTAGTGCCCAGCCATTGATCAAACGCTGCATCCCCTCTTGCATCGCCGCTGACCGGATGCGCCGTTGCTAAACGCGTTCGATCAGGCAGTCGCCAGAGTTTACACGTGTGCATCTGGCGCGGCGACCGACTCGCCCGCCAAGCCCATGATTTGAAGCAACAAATCGTCGCGCCGATGTACTGGCAAGGCGGGCCTACGACTAAAGTCGGTAAGGGTGCTGGCGCGCTCTTTGCTAGATTGGGTCCCTGAAAAGAACGGCTGTTTCTATTGGGGGGACAACATGTCAAAAAATGCAGACTACTGGGCCGCTAATCTTCGCGTCGTTGCGATATGCATGGTCATCTGGTTTGTCGTGTCGTTCGGCTTTGGGATTATCCTGGTCGAACCACTGAACAACATTCGTCTTGGCGGTTTCAAACTGGGCTTCTGGTTTGCGCAGCAAGGCTCCATCTACGTCTTCGTGGCACTGATCTTTTTCTATGCGAATCGCATGGGCAAACTCGATCGTGACCACGGTGTTGAAGAATAGCGGAGCGGCGCAATGGAACTTCAAACACTCACTTACATCGTTGTCGGCTTCACCTTCCTGATTTATGTTGGTATCGCCATCTGGGCACGCGCGGGCAGCACCAAAGAATTCTACGTTGCTGGCGGCGGGGTTCATCCGGTCGCGAACGGCATGGCAACAGCCGCGGACTGGATGTCGGCTGCATCGTTCATTTCCATGGCTGGCCTGATCGCCTTCATGGGGTATGGCGGCTCTGTATTCCTGATGGGATGGACTGGCGGCTATGTCTTGCTTGCGATGTTGCTCGCACCGTATCTGCGAAAATTCGGCAAGTTCACCGTGCCGGAGTTTATCGGCGATCGCTACTACAGCAAGGCAGCACGCATTGTCGCCGTGCTTTGCCTGATCATCGCATCCGTTACCTATGTGATTGGCCAGATGAAAGGCATCGGTGTCGCGTTCTCACGCTTTCTTGAAGTTGACTACGATGTCGGTCTGACTATCGGCATGGCCATCGTCTTTTTCTATGCCGTCATGGGTGGCATGAAGGGCATAACCTATACGCAGATTGCCCAGTATTGTGTGCTGATTCTGGCCTATACGATTCCGGCAATCTTTATCTCGCTGAACCTGACTGGCAATCCCATCCCGCAACTCGGTTTGGGCTCGACGATGGCCGGTACGGATGTGTTCCTGTTGGATAAGCTGGATCAAGTCGTACGAGAGCTTGGTTTCGCCGAATACACGACCAGCGCGCGGTTAAGCTTGACCAACATGTTCATGTACACGATGTCGCTGATGATTGGCACCGCTGGCTTGCCGCACGTCATCATCCGGTTCTTCACAGTCCCTAAAGTGAAGGATGCGCGTAGCTCAGCAGGCTGGGCTCTGGTATTCATCGCGATTCTGTATACGACGGCACCGTCCGTTGCAGCGATGGCGCGTTTGAACCTGATGAACACGATGGAGCCGACCAGTGGCGATTATCTGGTCTATGAAGAGCGTCCCGACTGGGTGAGAAATTGGGAACGTACGGGCCTGCTGGAGTTTACCGATAAGGATGGCGACGGCCGTATTCGCTATTCGGCAGATGCTAGCGTCAACGAAGTCACCAAGGTGGACAACGACATCATGGTGCTGGCCAACCCCGAGATCGCCGGCCTGCCAAATTGGGTGATCGCGCTGGTCGCAGCGGGTGGACTGGCAGCGGCGCTGTCCACCGCGGCTGGACTATTGCTCGCGATATCGTCCGCTATTTCGCATGACTTGCTGAAAGGGGTATTCAAGCCAAACATCAGCGAGAAGCAGGAGCTGTTAGCCAGTCGTCTCGCTATGGCTGGAGCAATCGCAGCGGCCGGGTATCTCGGTTACAACCCGCCAGATTTTGCCGCCGGTACCGTCGCGCTGGCATTTGGTCTTGCGGCGTCGTCGATTTTCCCGGCGCTGATGCTCGGTATCTTCTCCAAAGGCATGAACAAGCAGGGCGCGATTGCGGGCATGCTGGCGGGCATTGGTGTGACGCTGCTGTACGTGTTCCAGCACAAGGGCATCATGTTTGTGGCCAGCACGGCCTACCTCGGCGATATGCCAGCGAACTGGTTCTTCGGTATCGAGCCAAACGCGTTTGGTGCGGTGGGCGCCATGGTGAACTTTGCGGTGGCATTCACGGTGTCGTCGATGACTGCTGCGCCGCCAGAGCATATCCAGCATTTGGTGGAGGATATCCGCGTACCGATAGGCGCCGGAACCGCAGCGGCTGACCACTAACTACAGACATTGGTACTATTCAGAGGCTGCGCTTGCGCAGCCTCTTTTTTTGGGAGCATTGAGCTATGTGGAAGAACAAGCATATCGTTGTGGCTATGCTGGTGGCGCCGGTGCTCGCGATCATGGCCTGGTTCGCGGTCGACAAGATGGTTGGCGAGCAACCTGCCGCTGCGCGCGAGGGCGGTGCCTATTCGCTCGTCGCCAAGCCGAACTGCCGCTATGCGAGTGGTAAGTGCGAATTGGCCAATGGCAACTTCCTGTTGACGTTGGTGCGCCAGCCAGACCAACGCCAACTGGTATTGCAGTCTTCGCATACGCTTTCAGCCGCCGTCGCAGCAATAGGTAGCGAGCAAGCTGGTTTTGGCAGCGAACGTAGCTTTAGTCCAAGTTCGGACTCTGTGAATGACTGGCAGTTTACCGCCGGTCAGCGGCTACCGTCTGATGCGTCGTTGCGGCTGGCGGTCAGTGCATCGGGCAGCACTTACTACGCAACAGTGCCGCTGACGTTTCTTGGCAATGTCGAGTTAGACAACTGAGCGTCGCGTTTTAGGAGTTGATCGCGCTGCTGTGACGCTGTCACGTTGTTGCGAAGGCACATGGGGCCGTCATCGGCCGCGACAGGTTTCTGCCCGGGCACGGCGAAGCATCGCTAGCCGGGCCGCCGGTGCAGCGGCCATCTTGCCAACGCATAGGTGATGGTTGGTCATGGTTAGGATGGTTGCCACAAAGCGCCGAAAGCGTTGACATACAACCACCATGCCTGGCTGCGAAAGTTGCGAAGGACTAGACACGCAGCTGTTTGAGGCCAAAAAAAAGCGAGAGCCGAATGGCCCTCGCTCTCTTAACAGCGGTTGCTGTTTCGCTAGCTTATGCAGCGACCTTACGTCGACCGGCGAAGCCGAGTCCTGCCAGGCCCATGCCGAGCAGCAGCAATGTTGCCGGTGCTGGTACTGCGGTTGCACGCGCGTGAAGCGACGACGTACCCCAGTAGAAGTCACCGTAACCGAACCCGCGACGCAAAGCCGTCACGGTTACGGCCAACGTGCCATCGAGGTTCAGCGAGTCGATGCCAGCGCCGCCAACACGGAGTCGCTCAATGCTAATGCCAAAAATACCAGAACCGACTTCGACGGTGCGTCGTGCACCCTCGGTCGCGATGCGGGCATACTCAGCGCCATCCAGCACCCAGTCGTCGATGAAACCCAGAACAATACGCGCCCCAACCACTTCGTAGTCCGTCGGAATGCCGTAGTCAGTCAGGTCGTGGTACACCGTGTACGAATCGCCTTCACCCAGGTATTGGCCCACGATTTCATGGTCCTCAACCGAAATGGTCGTCGCCATTGCTGGCGCTGCAAATGCGCTTAGCGTGACAAGTGCAAGTAAACGTTTTGTGAAAGTCATGTCGCTCTCTAGTTTTGAAATATTGAAAGTTGTCCCTTCACGAATATATAAGCAAAAACGATGCCAGGCTTCGATGACCATGAAAATCAATAGTTTAGACGGCCGCCGATCAGGCGGGACACCGAGCTTGTAAGAAATATCGACACCAATTTTACTTAATCAAGTACTTTTGTATTGTCGATGTGCAGATAGCGCCTTAGCCGGTGCGTCAGGTAGTAAAACGGCAGGGTATCTGCCAGCGCCGCCAACATCTTGAACAGGTAGTTGCTGCCCATCAATATAAGCAGCACCGCAAAGGTCATTTCTCCGGCGATAAACGCGGCGCCAAACGTCACGCTGATAACGGCGATGGAGTCCACAAGCTGGCTGGTCAGCGTGGACAGGTTGTTCCTCAGCCACAGGTATTTGCCTTTGGTCAGGCGCTTCAGGTAATGAAACACCTGCACATCACAGTATTGAGCAGCGATGTAGGCAAGCATTGACGCGAACACGGCGCCGGATGTGCATGCATAGATCAGCTGAAACAGCTCAATGCTGCCACTGACCACGTTGCCGCTGGGCAGAATGATGTTCTCAGCCAGCTCAATGACTTGCCAGGGTGGCATGGTGTCGGCGGCGACCGGCGGTGCAGCGTTAACCAGCCACAAGACAGCGAGAATGAAGCCGTTCAGGATGAGGCCTACCGTGACCATAAAGTTGGCGCGGCGCCGACCATACAGCTCGCTGATCAAGTCAGTGCAAAGAAAGGTCAGCGGGTAGGGCAGCACCCCTGCGGCGAGGCTCAGCGGACCAAGTTGAATGAACCGGGTGATACCGATGACGTTGAGTAGTGTCATTGCGCACAAGAAGACACCGGCTAGCACCAGGAAAACACGTTCCCGACGCTCGTAGAGCGTTGCCTGGTCGTCGCCGAGCTCGAGATCCGCGTAGCTCATTGCACGAGCGCTCGGAATAGTGATGACCAGACCAACAATCGCTGCGCAATGGCATACGGAAAGTGCGACGACGTCGGCAGATTCAACGCTAGGGTTCTGGTTAACATAGTGCGAATGAAACTGTTCGTTAAACTGATGATGTTGGTGCTGGTACTGGCCGTCAGCGGCCCGTTCTTCCTGAAGGGGCCAGACGGGCAGCCTCTATGGTCGATCAAGCAGTTCACTGACCGTGCATCGACGCTATTGAACCGCATCACTGCAGCGCCGTCCACGATTGCTGCGGGTGGCAAGGTTTCCGAGGTCGTCGTCTACCGCTGGCAGGACGAGCAGGGTCAATGGCATTTTTCCGGAGAGCCACCTGTCGTGCAGGGATACGATGTCATGAGTATCGACCCGGATACCAACGCCATGCGGCTGCTGTCGGACAGTAGCACTGACGATACGGATGTCGAAGAGGTGGTGCTCGTCAACGATGGCTCGGAGCCCTTCCCGCGCATTGGCCCCATACCGGATCCCGAAGCGACGCGGCAACTCATTGAGGATGCCAGGGCGATTCAGGATTTGGTTGACCAGCGCAAGGCCGATATCGACGCGCTCGATTAGTGCTGGCATAGCCTCATAATACCCATCTGAGCGGGCGCCGGCTGCCCTGCGCCGAGTAGAGCACCTCGGCAATGAGACGACGACCAAAGTGCCCGCACCTGCGACACTGTTCCTGCTGGGCATGGGTCTGCTTGCATTGGGCATGCGTCGCAAGATGTTCAGCTGATTGCTGCCAAAGACTGAGCTACCGCGGCGAACGGCCACGGTGGCACATCTGAAGAAGGGCCGGTTTATCCGGCCCTTTTTTATGTCTAATCAAACTGGTTAACTTCAGCCGTCTCGTCAACCGAACCGCGGCTACCACGTTATTAGGCTCAACCACGCCGTTTGGCGGGACAGTTTCGAAAGCTGGGAGAGCCCGACATGAACAACAGAATCACGATCGCCGCATTGACTGGCGCGGCACTATTTCTAACTGCGACGCCCCTGCAGGGTCAGGCAGCGATAACGCCAATGGCAGTAGCGGCTACTGCTGTAGGGAGCAGCGCCGCACCGCAGCGAAAAACAAAGCGAAACCGCAATGCGGGCAGTCGCGAACGCACAACCACTGCTACCGGTCGCAACGGTCGCACAGCCGAACGTAGCGTGCGCCGGGACGTCAATCGCGAGAACCAACAGGTCCGAACACAACGCTCAGCGACAGGCCCCAATGGCCGCTCGGCGAGTTCCGATTCGGTCTTGTCGCGGACCGAGAACGGCGCGCGCCGTGAGAGCACCGTGACAGGTCCCAACGGCCAAACGGCCACTGGAAACACCGAGTGGACTCGCACGGATGATGGCTTCAACCGCGCTCGTGAAGTCACGGGGCCAAATGGCAGAACGGCGAACAGTGATACGACTGTGAGCCGAACTGAAGACGGCTTCCAACGCAGCCGCGAGGCAACCGGCCCGAACGGTCGTACCGCCAGCAGTGAAACCGATGTCACGCGCACAGACAGTGGCTTTAACCGGTCTACGACTGCGGTCGGCCCGAATGGCGGCGTGGCGACACGTGATACTTCAGTGAACTACGACCCCGCGACCGGAGTCACGCGAAACCAGGTTACGACGCGCCCGAATGGCGACATCGTTACGCGCGACGGTAATGCCCA
>JBCCCC010000144.1:0-8129 GCA_039033695.1 Pseudomonadota bacterium
CGCGGGCTCGCATGCTCGCAAACGATCAGCAGTGGCTGTCTAGAATCACCATTGATGACTCGGCCAGGCGCTGGCTCATGAGTCGCCAGCATTAGCGTTGAGCGCATATTGAATTCATACGCCCGAGTCTAGCGTAGTCGGCGCAGAGGGCAAGCTCCGCTGTCAGGCCTGAACCGAATCCTGAGCCGACCACGGAGAAAACTGTCGGATCGATGCTGGCTTGGCGATATGGAAACCTTGTACCAGCGGTATGTCGAGCTCTGCCAGTGCTTGCTGCGTAGCCGCATCCTCAACGTGTTCAGCAATTGTCTGAATGCCCATTGCCTGTGCGACATTCTGGATCGCGCTGACCATGCTCTTGTCCACAGCGTCGCTGGCCACATTGCGCACGAACGCGCCGTCAACTTTGAGAAAATCGACGGGCAGGTTTTTGAGGTAGGCAAACGAGCACAGCCCGCTACCAAAGTCGTCCAGCGAAAACAGACAACCCAGTTTCTTGAGCTCGCTCATGAAATGGCGCACTCGCGCAAGGTTCTCGATCGCCGCAGTCTCCGTGATTTCGAAACACACCGCACCGCGACATACCGGCGTACTTTGCAGCGTATCCTTGATGAACTCCAGGAAACGGTCATCACTGAGTGAGTTACCCGATAGATTGATTGCGAGCGTGTAAGCCGCGGCTTCTTCGGGGTTGCCCTGATCCGCGTGTTCCAGCGCCTGGCTAACCACCCATCGATCAAGAGCCGGCATTCTGTTGTAACGCTCCGCTGCCGCGATGAATGTACTCGGCAATACGATGTTGCCCTCTTCGTCTAACATGCGCAGCAGCAATTCATAGTGCGAACAATGCTGCGCGGTCTGACCAACGGAGGTCGGCACGATCGGTTGGAAATACAACTCGAAGCGATCTTCCTCGAGCGCTCGGTTAATGCGCGTCAGCCAATGCATTTGCTGGTGGCGCACGCCGGCCTCACCCTCACGATACATATGATGCTGGTTGCGCCCCATGTCTTTCGCCGCGAAACAGGCAACGTCGGCAGCGCTCAACAACGCACTTACAGTGGCATCCGATTCGACCATGACAATGCCGATACTGGCGCTCAGCGCATGTACCGTCGTTTGCCACTCGAAGCGATACGATTCGATCGTAGCGCGAATATTTTCGGCCACCTCCGTAGCGCGTTCAGCATCGCAGTGATCGACCAGCACGCCGAACTCGTCGCCACCTAGGCGGGCGATCATGTCGTGCGTGCTCACGCAGGTTTGCAGCCTGCTGGCGATCTGCCGGATCAACTCATCACCAGCAGTGTGTCCAAAGGTATCGTTAACGACTTTGAATTGATCAAGGTCGATATACAACAGTGCGTACTGGCTTTCTGTTGCAGCGCGCGTGCGCGCGATCGCCCGCTCCAACACATTCTCGAACTCATGACGGTTGATGAAGCCGGTGAGCGCATCGTGTGTGGCTTGGTATGACAATTTGCGCGACAGACGCCCTTCTGCGCTGACGTCATGAAACACCATAACGGCGCCATCGATATGGCCAAGCCGATCACGAATCGGAGCGGCCGAGTCCTGCACGGCGATTTCCTTGCCACTGCGATCAATGAGCAGCGACGGGCTCGACATCGCGATCACGCGCCCTTCCTGCAAGCAACGCAAGATGGGGTTATCAACCATCTCTCGCGAGTGCTCGTTGATCAGTGTCATGATGTCCTCGACCGGCTCGCCACGCACCGCTCTGAGGCTCCAGCCGGTCAAGTCTTCGGCAACCGGGTTCATATAGTCGATGCAACCGTCGGCGTCAGTCGTAATGACACCATCGCCGATCGACTTCAATGTGACTTCGGCGCGTTCTTTCTCAGCAAAGACGCGGCGTTCGGCAGCCTTGCGCTCGGTGATATCCGACACGGTGCCCTCGATATAGCGCTCGCCATCCGGATAATCGACAGCACGTGCGTTCTCGATAATTTCAATAGGCTGGCCGTCCTTGCACAACATGGTCGCCTCGAAGCCACGAACCTCGCCGTGCTCTTCGATGCGCCGGTAAAACTGCTGGCCATCCTGCTGCTTGAGATAGGTGGTATCGCGACTGGCGTTGGCAAGCATGTCTTCCTGGTCAGCGTAGCCAAGCATCGCGACCAGCGCCGGATTGGCGGCGACGAGCCGACCATCGGCGCGCGAGATATAGACGCCCTCGACAACGTTCTCGAACAGACCGCGGAAGCGACCTTCACTTTGCGACAATGCTGCGCGGCTGCGTTCGCGTCCAATGGCGATACCGGCCAGGCGCGCAAGACCGGTCATCAGATCCAGCTCATCGGTGGTCGGCTCCCGCTTGTCTTCAAAATACAGATCAATGGTGCCAAGCGGCTGACCATCCAGTTGAGACAGTGGGAACGACCACACCGAAATGACGTTCAACCGTTTGGCGAGCTGTGCGAACTGCGCCCAACCGTGGTGCGCATGCACATCCGGTGTAATCACCGCCTTGTTGGTCGCAATCGCCACGCCGCAACTTAATTGCGGCGGCTGCAAAGCCACACGGCGAATGGACTTGAGCTCCATCTCGGTAAAGCCGGGCGCCGAATTGAGCATCAGGGCTTCTCCGCTCGCATCGACCAACATTACCGTAGCTCGGCACCCGGTAATCACGCGCTCGCTCGTTCGACAGATGGCGCGCATGACTTTCTTGAAGCTGACGCCACTGGCGATCATCTCCAATAGTTTCTTTTCGCTGTATTCGACCAATTCACGTCGCTTGCGGTCTGCGATGCTATGCACGCTCACGCGCAGCAATGCACGATTCTCGGCCGGCATGCGACTCAGCCGCACCTCGCATGGCACCTCATACCCACTGCGACTCTTGTATACCCATTCGAATACGGGTTGATGTCCATCCAGCGCGCGTTGCAAGAAACTTTCGACGCGACTTTGCTCGGCGGTAACCGCTGCAGTCTCAGACACATCACGTAAACCGAAAAAGCCGCTGGCGAGCAGCCGCTTGTGAGACAGGTTGAATAGCTGGCTGGCGTTCTCATTCGCATCAACGAACTGATTGTTTTCGACGTCGAACACTAGGATCGCCTCTGGAGCGTGCTCGACCAGCGCACGGTAGCGCTCCTCGTTTTCCCTGAGCGCGGCAGCAGCACGCGCGCGCTCAGAGATATCGCGCAAGCAGATGACATACTCGCCCGCCGACATGGCTGACAGATGACTGGCTGTCATTTCTACACGAAACGCATCGCCGGTCGCATGTGTCGCGTGCAGTTCCGCGCCCTGCAAATTGGGATTGGTGCTATCGAGCTCGGCGATAAACGGTGCCAGAAAATCGGCGATCGACTGGTGTTCGCCAACCGGCAGGAATTCGCTGAGCTTACGACCTGCCAACGTGCGATGAACCGGGTCAAAAAATTTCACCGCGACGCGGTTAGAGAATTGAATCAAGCCGTCGGCATCGACGGTAATGACCATGTCGGCAACGCTATCGAGCACTGCACGCAAGTCGTCGTTTTGCATGCCCGCAAACCGCGCGCGGATACCTGAGTTGGAAGCCATCGATACGGCAAACGTATCGTCGGGGTTGGAAACGGCATGCTCGGCCGTGATGCTGGCAGTCTCCAGTGCTTCCTGGATTGATGTGTCGGAACCGTCCAGCTTTTCATAGAAACGGCTGATAACCTCGAGCAATTGCCCGAGATCAAGCTTGGCCTCGAGGCCATCACCGCAGGTAGCGTCACCTAGTTGTGCTTTCAGAATCGGATGCATCGACGCGTCAAACCCCGGTCGCGTCACCGTGCCTACATCCATGGCAACGACGCGAGATCACGGCGCCAGCGTCAGGCACGTCCAATTGCGCTGCTGATGGCCCCGAAACATACGACCGTGGCTTGCGGACACAGTCGTTCAGGGCACAACCATAGGCGCTTCATGCCATTTTTACTGTGACACGACTCCCGTTTCCGAAAAGACAGTGGGAATTTTTTCCCGACCTGCTAAGTGCTTGATCAACAAGACTTAGCGCCGGTCAGACGCTAGCGCGAGGCGTCCTCAGCAGGCTCTACCTGCTGTTCGGCTGGCATCGACGACAGAACTTCAACGCCCGTATCGATGATTTCGCCATTGGTTGCGAGCTCCGGACCGCCCTCGCCGACCTGCACAGGAAGCGACATTGCCTTCGTGAACGGCTGGCCCTCGTACATCCCTGACACTTGCAGATTGAGGTAGCTGCGGCCTGTCGCTGAAGGGATCACGACAACGTCGACCGTATTCGTCTCGGCGGAAACAAGCCCAGTCTTGAGCGCGATCTGGTCCGGCATAGTCTTGCCCAGATCCAGCTGCCCGCGCGTTGACATTGTCATGCCGAGACTGGACATATCCACGCTGCTAATGGTCACGCTAACCTCGAGCGGTACGCCAACAGCCGGCGTACCCGCAAAACTGTATTCCACAGCGACGGGTACCGTTGGCTTGCCGATAACATCGTCCAGGACCTTTGAGGACACCTTTGTGACGACTGGCTCGACGGCGTTGTCAGCGATAACCTGCGGTTGCGATTCGCCGCAGCCAGCCAACGTCACGGACACCACGGTGAGCGGCGCAAGAAAACGAGATAGTTTATTCATGGAGTTCTTCCTGGTCGCGGTAGGGCAAGCAGCACTACGGCGCAATCGTTATATCAAAGCAAGTACGGCTGTCCGGCTGACTAATCGCTGGTGTCGAGCCACTGAGATAAGAAAACTCATAGACTTCCATGACATAGTCGCCAGCCTGTGCAGCACTGATTACAAAAGTCTCGCGGTCGGCCACGCCACTAAAACCGGCGGTAATGAACCCGCCACTGAACACCGCTGCATCCGGATCGCTTTGACCGGTCGCTGGGATGGTGGTCGTGATGATATCCACAGTGTAATCGCCCGGCGTCGCGACATTGAATCGCACAAATCGCCGGATGGACAACTTGTTGCCATCCTCATTCGGGTCGAACGCGTTGGTGCTACATATGTTTACCGCCGGGCCACCAATCGCGATGTCGGTATACAGCGGCAAGACATCGTTCGGCCGGCCGGCGTCCTCTGTCTCACCAGTGCCGTATGCGTCGGCCGTGGTTGAGATACGCTGTGGCGACAATAGCGCATCGATCGCGGCAACGCTGCCTGGGTTTCGCGCCTTGAGCGCTTCGATGAATGGAAAAATGGTTGTGAACGGCACGCCGTCCGCCTGCTCATTAACCAGCACATCATAGATCGGCCCGAAGCCAAGCTCGACACCATCGCCCAGCTCCGTATTGTCGTCGAAAAGGTCAAACAACACGGCCTGTATGCTTCTCTCGTTGTACCAGCCGCGAGTCGATGAGCCAGGCGAATTACTCTCGAGATTGAAGGAGAAGCCGCCAGACTGCTGCGCGCCCTGCGTATCGAAGTAGATAGTCGAGCCAACGATCATCGCCGCTACGGCATTGCCAAAGCCTTCGCCGAAGGCCAACCGCGGGTCGAGTCTTTGGCTCAGACTATGCGAGCCGCCGATGCTGTCGGAACGGGAGAAATTGTCCTCGAAGTAATGGCCCCACTCGTGCGCCACGACATGCGTGTCGAACTCCTCAGTGTCGGCGTCAGCCTGTCCGAGCAAGAACAACGAATCAAGATCGCCCCGATAGAATGATGTGCCTAACTCGCCCGTGTCGAAGTCACGGTTGTTGGTTATCGTGGGTGAGTTGTTCACCGACCAGAACGCATCCAGCGGCGCAAACACGGCGTCCGCATCGGCAGTCAGCACGAGCTGCATGGCCGTATAAATCGTATCGAGAATCGCAAACGGTGCCGCCGCACGCGCATTGGTATAGCCCGAACCTGTCCATCCCGACAAGGCCTGTATATTGACCGTTTGAGCGCCCACACCGGTTGTGAACGGCGCGCCATCAAGCGCATACAACGGGCGTTGGCCCAACGGCAGCGTCGTGCTCGACGTATTGTCGCGCACCTCGACATCCCAGCCCGGCGGACCGCTGCGTTTCAGCTCGGCGCGGATGCGCAGGAATACCGTTGTATTTGGCTGGGTAGTGAGCAGATAGTCACCCGCATCATCAGTAATCCCTTCAGCCAATACCGTCCCGTTCGCGCTATCGATCAATTGAATGGTGGCGCCGCGAATTGGACGCAGCGCTGTCTGGCCGAAGTCAAGGCCAGTGCCGTCGAATGGCACAAACTCATACTGCGCCTTGCCCGTCACAGACGTCGCGCTCAGATCCTCAAAGACATCGACGTCGAGTGAGTCGGTGGCGGATTCCCCAAAGGCATCCGTCACGGTCACGCTGAAGGTGAGCGTTTGCGAACCACTGGTTGCGGGGGCGATAAACGTTGCCGTTGCAGTATCGGCACCGGTAATCGGCACCGACGGGCCACTGGTCTGCACCCACGCGTAGGTTAGTCCTGCGATGTCATCATCATCGCTGGCGACCGCAGTTAACGAGACCGTATCGTTTTGTTCTACCGCTAGATCAGCGCCAGCCGAGACGGTCGGTGCGATATTCCGCAATACGGTGACGGAAACGGTGTCGCTGCCGCTAAGCCCTGCGTTGTCGCTGACGTCCAGCGTGAAGGTGAGCACCTCGTCAGCGCCCACGTCAGGCGATGTAAAGCTCGCATTCGGCGTATCTGCGCCGGCTAGCGTAACCGTGGTTCCGGCGCTTTGCGACCATGTGTAGCTGAGCCCCGCCGGACCGCCATTGTCAGTCGCCGAACCGTCAAGTGCCACGGCAACATTGCGCGCTACCGTCTGGTCGCCGCCCGCATTGACCGTTGGCGCGGTGTTAACCGGCGCCGGTGGTGAGGCGCTGCCGCCACCGCCGCCACCGCAAGCGGTAGCAATCAATGCAGCCGCCAAGCCCAATGCCGGCAGCCGGATCTTGCCCAAGAAATGTGCTGTTTTTCGCCGCGAAATGCGCATGTAAGCTCTCTTATCGGTTTTGCGAGCAGCCTTCGTGCCCACTGATTCTGGTGACCAAGTGGCCAAAGGCTACCGCGCTCCGCTAGTTCTGGCCAGTGACACAGCGCCCAAAACTGTCGAAAAAACTGCGACGGGCATCTACGGTTACCTAATGTGACACTGCTATTATTGCCATGTTCCGAGCTCAGGACTGAAATCCAAATGACCAAAGCAAACATTCTTGTTACCGGTGGCGCTGGCTACATCGGCAGCCACGTCGTGCGCCAACTGGGCGAGGCTGGTCATCGCGTGGTGACGCTGGATAACCTCGCCACCGGTTTCGAGGCAGCAGTCACTTATGGTGACCTGGCGATTGGCGATACCGGTAATGCCGCGCAACTTGAGACACTTTTTGCTCACAACGACATTCATACGGTCATGCATTTTGCGGCTCACACTGTGGTACCCGAATCCGTCAGCAATCCGCTCAAGTACTACCTGAACAACACGGCTAGTTCGCGCACATTGCTGGATGTTGCGCACAAGCACGGTGTCAAACAGGTCGTGTTCTCATCGACTGCTGCGGTTTATGGCACGCCAGATGGCGGTGTCGCAGGGGAGGACAGCGCAACGCAGCCGATTAATCCCTATGGCACATCTAAGCTAATGACCGAATGGATGTTGCGAGACCTGGCAGCCGCCGGCGGCCCCCGCTATGTCGTGCTTCGCTACTTCAACGTTGCCGGCTGCGATCCAAAAGGCCGAATCGGCCAATCCACACCCAAGGCGACGCTGCTGACCAAGGTGGCGTGCGAGGCCGCGGTGGGCAAGCGCGACGCGGTGCGCATTTTTGGCACGGATTACGACACGCCGGACGGCACTGGCGTGCGCGACTATATCCATGTTGAAGATCTGGCCACCGCGCACGTGGACGCGCTGGACTACCTGGTCGCGGGCGGCGAGCCCGTCACGTTAAACTGCGGCTACGGACACGGCTATAGCGTTCGTGAGCTGTTGTCCGCGGTCGAACGTGCCAATGGCGCGCCGCTCAACATCATTGAGGAGGCGCGCCGGGCCGGCGATCCACCGTCACTGATAGCCCGCGCCAGCCGAGTTCGCGACGTGCTGGGCTGGATGCCGCGCTATGACGACCTTGATGCAATCGTGACCTCTGCACTGCATTGGGAACGGAAGATCGCGCAGCG
>JBCCCC010000145.1:0-8102 GCA_039033695.1 Pseudomonadota bacterium
CTCAGACGACGGCGAATTGCTTCGGCCGGATTTGATCATCCGCATGCCAGATGATCGTGAGCTGGTGGTTGACGTAAAGACACCGCTGGATGCGTATCTGAATGCCGTTGAAGCCAGCGACGAAGACGCACGCAGCCGCCACCTGAAACAACATGCCCGCAAGGTCGCCGATCGCATTGCCGAGCTTGCGCGTAAGTCATATTGGTCACAATTCGAGAAGAGCCCGGAATTCGTCATCCTGTTTATCCCAGGAGACCAGTTTCTGACCGCGGCGCTAAACGAATCACCATCGCTGATCGATGATGCCTTGCGCCAGAACATTATCCTGGCAACGCCAACCAGCTTTGTCGCACTGCTCAAAGCAGTCGCCTATGGCTGGCGCCAACTCGCATTGGCGGAGAACGCGGAAGAGATTCGCAAACTGGCGGTTGATCTGCACGACCGACTTGCCGTTTTCGGTGAACATATGGGCAAGATCGGCAAGCAGCTGGACGGTAGCGTTCGCGCTTACAATCAGGCAGTCGGCTCATTGGAACGCAACGTGCTACCTGGTGCACGAAAATTCAAAGAGCTCGGCGTTCAACCGAAGAAATCAATGCCCGATCTCGCGCCGGTTGAAACCGCGACGCGCACAGCACCGGCCAATTCGCGGCTACCGATCGATGACAAATCGTCTGATCCGGAATGACACTTGCGCTGCCCCAATCTGCCGCAGGTGACAGCCTGCGACTGATGAGCGTCTTTTGCGATGCGGAGCAGCGCGAGCGACTGCGCGTCGGCTGGCGATTGCGCACCGACATTCTCGCAACCGCCACCGCTAGCGAACAACCTGAAATCTGCAGGACAAAATTGGCTTGGTGGCACGAAGAGATATCGCGATTGTTCGAAGGACGGGCGCGCCATCCGTCTAGTGTCGCGTTTTCCCAGCACCACCCCACTGATTCGCAGACGCGCCTGCTGGTTGAGCAATGGCTGGTCGCTGCTCATGCACAGATCGCCGCGCATGCCATCGACGATACAACCGAATTTCGAATTAGCGCCTTCCGCCACTACGGCGCAATACTGATGCTGCTGGATACCAGTACCGAAACCCGCGATCGTCATGTGGACGGAGCTCGCGAGTGCGCGGTTGCGCTGGAGTTGTTGGACACTATCAGCGCAGGCGCGACCGCAGTGGAGTCCACAGCATTCGAATTGGTCAACCACAGCATCGAGGCCGTCGCCGACATAGGCAATACATCGAATTCGCCAGCGCATGCTGCGCTGTCTGCGATACTATGCCTGCGCCTGCAGCGCATTGACTCGGCACGTTCCCCCAATGCACTGCGCTTATTACTTTCTGCCTGGTGGCATGCGAGCCGCAGCGCCAAGCGTATCGTGAAGGACACCGTTCGATGACATTTCACCCCGCCGCACCACGTGCCTTCGAGGCACCACCGAAGTCTCTGGACGATCATGTCATCATGATTACGGGTGCCAGCGACGGCATCGGCCGCGCACTCGCAGTCGCATGCGCCACTTTAGGCGCAACAGTGATCCTGTTAGGAAGGGATGAGGCGCGGCTCGCCAGTGTCTATGACGAAATCAAGGCTAATGGTGACCCGCAGCCAGTTATCGTGTCACTGGATTTCCTGGAAGCTGAAGGTGGCGCATACCTGTCCCTGGCCGAACGCATTAAAGAGGACTTCGGCCGACTCGACGGGCTTGTCCATTGCGCAGGAATACTGGGCGAGATGACAGAGATCGCCGAGTACGATGCAATCATTTGGCAGCAAGTAATGCACGTTAACGTCACAGCCGCCTTTGCGCTAACCAAAGTCTGCCTGCCATTGTTGCGCGCATCCAAAGGCGCATTGGTGTTTACGAGCAGCGGCGTCGGTCGCAAAGGCCGCGCATTCTGGGGCGCTTACTCGGTATCTAAGTTCGCAACTGAAGGTCTGGCACAAACGCTCGCCGACGAACTGGACGGCTCGGGTGTTCGCGTTAATGTGGTTAACCCTGGCGCGACCCGCACCGGAATGCGTGCGAAGGCCTATCCGGCAGAAGATCGCAGTGCGCTCAAAACACCAGAACAAGTACTACCCGCGTTCTTGTATTTCCTGTGTGATACACAAGACGGTATCACCGGGCAAAGTGTCGACGCGCAAGGCTAGTCTAACGGCGTTTGTAGTGACGTCGGCGCGCGTTGCGATCGGCAGCGCCAGCACGACTCGGTGCGGCAGGTGGTGTCAAGCCGACGCTCTTGTACAGTGCGCGGACCTCGCTGAACTCCAAGTCACGATAGCGCCCTCGGCCCAATGACCCCGGTAACGAAATAGGACCGTAGGCGGTGCGCATCAATCGGCTGACGCGAAAGCCGACCGCCTCGAATAGGCGCCTAACCTCGCGGTTGCGCCCTTCTCGCAGCGCCACATCGTACCAGCGATTGAGCCCGGTGCCGCCGGTCGCGGCCAGCTCGCTGAACCGTGCCATACCATCGTCCAGCTCAACGCCACGCATCAGCTGAGCGAGCGTCTCCTCGGTCGGCTCTCCCATAACGCGTACGGCATACCGCCGCAGCACCTCATAGGATGGATGCATCAACCGGTTGGCAAGCTCACCATCGGTTGTCAACAGCAACAAACCTGACGTTGAAATATCCAGACGCCCAACCGAAATCCAGCGACGCATACCAGGCGATGGCAAGTTGTCGAACACAAGCTTGCGACCTTCCGGGTCGGCTCGAGAGCATAGCTCACCGACCGGCTTGTGATACATGAGATGGCGGTGGCGCGCTGTTTGAGAAGCCTTGATACTAATTGGCCTGCCGGCCAGCACCAGTGTCTCATCACCCTCGAGCGTCGCGCCAAGCTTGGCCACCTTGCCATTAATCAGAAGCTTGCCATCTGCAATCAGGCGTTCGATCTCTCGCCGCGAACCATAGCCCGCGCCAGCCAGTACCTTCTGCGCGCGATCAGCCATGACCAGCCGGCGCTGTCAGGTCTTGGCTCTCGTCGGAATCATCGCCATCGACCGTTGTGTCGCCGGACTGTGCGTCGATGCGTGCGGGCGAGGCGGCTACGTCGTCTCCCTCGCCTGTCGCTTGTCGATCATCAGTGCCGTTGTCCTCAGCAGCCGCGTCTTCTGTCGACTCAGACTCTCGCCCATCGTCGCAAGTCGCTTCAACAGCAGATTGCGCCGAGTCCGCATCAGACTGCTCCGCCGCTGCCGGCGTACTACCATCGTCAACCGTCGGCAGATCCAGCTGAATTCTCAAACTCTCGATATCCGTGAGCTCGGCAAGCGACGGCAAATCGTCCAAAGACTTCAAATTGAAGTAGTCAAGGAATGCCTTGGTTGTGCCGAACATGGCGGGCTTACCCGGGACGTCCCGATGACCAACCACGCGCACCCATTCCCGATCCAGCATGCTGCGCACAATATTGCTGCTGACAGCGACGCCGCGGACGTCTTCGATTTCGCCGCGCGTGATCGGCTGCCGATAGGCAATTAGCGCCAGCGTTTCAAAGAACGCTCTGGAGTAGCGCGGCGGACGCTCTTCGTGCAGCCCAACCAGTTGCCGCGCCATGTCGGTAGTGACCTGCACGCGAAAGCCCGACGCGACCTCAATTAGCTCGAGGCCGCGCGAAGCATAGGCATCGGTAAGTGCCTTCAATGCTTCGCGCAGTTCGGCCTTGCCAACCTTTTCAGCGCCCGGGCGGGCGAGCACAATCTTCACTAGCTGATCGATGGTCAGCGGTTCCGATGCTGCCAGCAGTGCTGCCTCGACAACGTGCTCTAGCGAATAGTCCTGCATAGTCTTTCCTGTTGGTCAGACGGCGTTAGTGTTCGCCGTCCACCGTTACTGTCGTGTTCTCGAGAAGCTGTTCGGCTTGTGCTTCTGCGTCCGCTTCATCGTTGCTGGCCGTCGCGGCACGAACATGAATCGGCGCGAACGATGTACTTTGCACAACCTCGATGAGCTGCTCTTTCAACAGCTCGAGGATGGCGATAAAAGTGACGGCGACGCCCAGCCGCCCCTCTTCGGGGTCGAATAACGCGGAGAACTCACAGAACTCCCCTTGGCCACTGCGCGTCAGGATTTCACTCATACGTTGGCGCACTGACAGAGGTTCGCGCTGTAAGTGCAGATTCGAGAACATCTCCGCGCGTGCCATGACCTCTTTGAATGCGATCAGCAGCTCCTGCAACGTAACGTCCGGCAGTTTGGTAACAACACGGCGCTGCGGCACGTCGACCTGAACAACGTGTATGTCACGCTCTTCGCGTGGAAGCGCATCGAGGTTCTCAGCCGCTTGCTTGAAACGCTCATATTCCTGAAGTCGTCGCACAAGCTCAGCGCGTGGATCGGCTTCTTCGTCTTCTTGTTCCACCGGCCGCGGCAACAGCATTCGCGACTTGATTTCCGCGAGCATCGCAGCCATCAGCAAGTACTCGCCAGCCAATTCGAGCTGCAAGTCCTGCATCAGGTCGATGTATTGCACGTATTGCTGTGTAATCTCAGCAATCGGGATATCGAGGATATCGAGGTTTTGTCGCCGGATTAGATAAAGCAGCAGATCCAGCGGCCCCTCGAAAGCCTCCAGAAACACTTTGAGCGCATGCGGCGGTATGTACAGATCCTGAGGGAGCTGCGTTACCGGCTCCCCATCCACAACCGCAAATGGCATCTCATGCTGTGCGGGCTGCGTCAGCAAGTCGGCGGTCTGAGTGGTATTTTGGGTGTCTGTTTCGGCCACAATGGGGAGTCTTCTTCGAGGGGGCGTCTAACCCGCTATTTTAGCGCAATTGAGCCAGCAGCAACTGATGAATTCAGCAATCGCCTTACCGCTTACGCGATACTGGACGTGTCGCCCTTTCCAGCCCGCAGAATCTGAACGGTGTCGTTTGACAAGTCGATCACCGTGGACGGCTCCAAACCGCCCGCACGACCGTCAATGACCGCCTCAACACGCCCGTGTAACCGATCCAGCATCTCGATCGGGTCCGTCATCGGTATTTCGTCGTCCGGCAGAATCAAAGAGGAGCTCATGATTGGCTCACTGAGATGCTCAAGGATCGAGAGCGGAATGGGATGATCGGGAATACGGATTCCGATCGTCTTTCGCCGCGGGTTTTGCAGTCGCTTCGGCACTTCACTCGTTGCCCGCAAGATAAAGGTATAGGGACCGGGCGTGAAGGCCTTTAAAAGGCGGTAGGCCCAATTGTCAACGCGAGCGTATACCGATATCTCTGACAAGTCGCTGCACACCAATGTGAAATTGTGGTTTTTGTCTGTGCGTCGGATACGGTGTATGCGATCCATGGCCCGCTTGTCGCCGATATGGCAGCCAAGCGCGTAGGTGCAATCCGTTGGATAAGCCACCAAGCCGCCGGAGCGGATCATGCTGACCACACGCGCAACCTGGCGGGCCTGCGGGTTTTGAGGATGAATTTCAATCAATTCAGTCATAGCCGTATTGTACGTCACTCAGCTCCGGCAAGGCACAGGCTGACGCCCAATTGCGACAGGATAGCCAGCAACAGACGCTTTCAGCTACTATGCATCGCCTTACTCACTGGTCCGGCCCGAACGATCTATGCAGCTACTCATCGACCTATTGCCGCTCGTGTTGGCACTCGTTGTTTATCAACTCCATGGCATCTACGCCGCCACCATTGCGTTAATGATCACGCTGCCATTGATTCCGCTGGGCCAATGGGTTCTGAAGAAACCCGTATCCAAGGTTCATATCTGGTCAGCGCTGCTAATGCTGGTGTTCGGCACGGCGACACTGATGCTGCGCGACCCGCGCTTTGTGATGTGGAAGCCTAGTATTCTCTACTTCGCGATGGCCTGTGTGTTTATCGGTTTTCAGTTCGCGTCCGACAAAACCATCATCGAACGCATGCTTGGGGGCTCAATGGAGCTTGCACCCGAACACTGGCGTTCGTTGAACATGATCTGGGCGGCGTTCTTTGCGTTTCTTGGTGCGCTAAACCTATATGTTGCCTATCAGTACGAAGAGGCAACTTGGTTCAACTTTAAGGTGTGGGGCCTGACAGGGCTGACATTCGCATTCATCATTGCCCAAAGCATCTGGGTTGCGATCAAGATAGAGAACCCGGAAAACACGGCAAATCGTGACAGCGGAGAAGATTGAATGATGTGGTATAGCATCGTCGGTGTTGATGTGCCGGACAGCTTGCCTGCCCGCAAGCTCGCACGGCCCGCGCATTTGGCTCGCCTGGAGGCACTTGTTGATGAAGGTCGACTGCTTGTCGCAGGCCCCAACCCCATCGCTGATTCCAACGACCCTGGTAGCGCCGGCTTCAGTGGCTCTGTCGTCATCGCGAAGTTCGATTCTCTAGCCCATGCCCAAAAGTGGGCCGACGATGATCCGTATATCGATGCGGGCGTCTATGCATCAGTTAGCGTAAGGCCATTCATCAAGGTATTGCCATGACATCGGAACGCGTCGACATGATCCGCAGCCGTTTGGAGCGCGAGTTTTCCCCCGTTGAGTTGCGCGTGAAAGACCAGTCGCACTTGCATGCCGGTCATGCGGGAGCCAAAGACGGACTCGGGCACTTTGACGTATTCATCGTGTCTGATGCTTTCAATGGGCTGAGCAGAATACAGTGTCATCAACGCATATACGCCGCGATGGGTACGCTGATGCAAACCGACATCCATGCATTGTCAATTCGTGCCAACGGCACCGATCAATAACCCTATTTCCAACCAAAGGAGCGCTCAATGAGCTCAACCAAGAAACTGGTACTGGCACTATCTGCCGGCACCGCGATGCTGTTGTCATCGACAGCAATGGCACAAACCGCCGCGACCATTGATGGTACAGAAATCACCGAAGCGCAATTGGACGTGTATGCAATCGGCCGCACAGGCGAGTCCGCAACAGCCGAGAATCGGACTGCCCTGCTTGAACAGATTGGCGATCTTGTCGTTCTATCCAATGTCGCGCTCAATGGCGACCTTGCGAAGGATCCCGCACTTCAGGCAGAAGTCGAGCTGCAGCGTCGATCAGTGATGGCGACTGCAGTCATTCGAGATTTCCGTGAGAAGAATCCAATTACTGATCAAGAAGTACGCGCTGAGTATGATCGACAAATCAAGGATGTCCCCGCCCCGACTCAATACAAGGCGCGCCATATTCTAGTAGAAACCAAAGAGGACGCCGATGGCGTTATCGCCCAGTTGAAGGATGGCGCAGACTTCGAAGCATTGGCCGCCGAGAAATCAACCGGCCCGTCCGGACCAAATGGCGGAGACCTTGGGTGGTTTGACGCAGCCTCAATGGTCGCACCGTTCAGTGCAGCCGTTGTTGCAATGGAAAACGGCAAGTACAGCGCCGAACCTGTGCAAACGGATTTCGGCTGGCATGTAATCCTGCGCGAAGATAGCCGTCAAGCTGAGCCGCCTGCTTTCGAAGAGCTAGAGGATCGTTTACGACAATCAATGGAACAACAGAAGTTCCAGGATTACTTTCTCGCCCTGAAGGCCGCAGCAAGTCTCGAGGTCAAGTAAAGAGACGGTGATCGATGACACCGAAAGTGTGACATCGATCACCGCCTAAACACCGCGGAGTCGTTACTCTCGCAATCGTGGTCGCTTTGATCGCTCTGGCGCCCACATTCTAACCTCACATCTCCTAAACGATGAGGCGAGACTTCAACCGGCCACCCGCTAAGGGTAGCCGGTTTTTTTATTGTGCCAATGTACTGGTGTCTATCGGCGCCGCAACCAGACCCTGGTCATAGCCATAACCGCTGACGTCCAGATAGTCACCTACGGATGGTGTGTAGCCCACACCCATCAGCGCAGCATAGTCAATCAGGAAACCATCAACTGTCGCAACAGCCAGGCTTGTATCGACCGACTCCACGCTGCCACTTACAAATGACTGCGCAACACCGGTCAACTCCCAACCACCCACGCGAGTCGCAGATACAAGCTCATCGCTAAGCCGACCCGTTCCGCGTTGGAACGCTGCGAAGTCACCCCGCTGTAAGGCGGCGGCTCCCGCGATCGTGCTCGCATCCAACACTCGACCGAGCACTGTTACCGTATTGGCAACCCGATCCGTCGCGGTGATTTGAGC